>JBDTAE010000081.1:0-86908 GCA_039924785.1 Gemmatimonadaceae bacterium
TGCGAGAACCACTCGTTGATGTAGTCGTAGTAGAACATGTACACGGCGTACGGCCGCGGTTGCCCTGCGAGCGCGCTCGTTACCTGCGCGACGAGCGGGTCGTAGTCACCGGGTTTCGCGGAGCCGACGCCGTGGACGAGAAGCACGGCGCGGTCTGCGGGCCATTTCAACGACTGCGGATCCGGAATCGTCATGCGCGTGATTTCGTGAAACAGTTGATCGAGGCAAAGCGAGCACAACAACGCACCTCGACTGCTCCGCGAATATCCGCGCTCACGCCTCGCCGCGCAAGGGCCGGCGCCGCGAAGGAAAAATTGACTATCTTATAATTGAAACCTACTAACGACCGGCTCAGTGGCCGCACCGAGCTCTCTACGGCCGCGACGGCACCGTGACGAGCTTTTCCGGCGACATGCCTTCCGCTTCGGCCTGAAAGTTCATGACGACGCGGTGGCTCAACACCGGCACCGCCATCGCATTCACATCCTCTAAATCCGGCACCGAGCGGCCATCCATTGCCGCGCGGGCTTTGGCGCCGAGGATGAGATATTGCGACGCGCGCGGACCGGCGCCCCAGCTGACGTACTTCTTCACGAGCGGTGTGGCTTCCTCGGTGTTCGGCCGCGTCGACCGCGCCAGCTTCACCGCATAGCTCACCACACTCGGCGGCGCCGGCAATCGACGCACGAGGTGCTGTAGCGCAAGCAGTTGCTCGGCGTTGAGCATCGGTTGGATGCTGACGGACACGTCGCCCGTCGTCGCCGTCACGATGCGCTCTTCTTCCTCGCGCGTTGGATAGCCGACCGTGAGCTGCATCATGAATCGATCGAGCTGGGCTTCCGGCAGCGGATACGTGCCTTCCTGCTCGATCGGGTTTTGCGTCGCGAGCACGAAGAACGGTTCGGGCAGGCGATGCGTCTGTCCGGCCGCGGTGACCGCGTGTTCCTGCATGGCCTGGAGCAGCGCGGCCTGCGTCTTCGGTGGCGCTCGGTTGATTTCGTCGGCGAGAACGACGTTGGCGAAGATGGGGCCGTTGACGAATTTGAAGAACCGGCGACCGGTGGCGTGGTCTTCCTCGAGCAGTTCGGTGCCCGTGATGTCGCTCGGCATCAGGTCCGGCGTGAACTGCACGCGGGAGAAGCTCAGATCGAGCGCTTGAGCGACCGTTTGGACGAGCAAAGTCTTTGCGAGGCCGGGGACGCCGACGAGGAGCACGTGGCCGCCGGCGAGCAGTGCGGCCACGAGATCATCGACGATCTTGTGCTGGCCGATGATGCGGCGGCCAATCTGTTCGACCAGCGCGGCTCGGGCGCGGGCGAGTTGGTCGAGAAGCTCGACGTCGCGTGAATCGTCGGTCGGCTGCGGTCGCGTGGCCACCTGCGGTGCTCCGGGGCTGTGAGTCTCGGGAACCTAATGAGGCGGGCGCGTTCGACGTAAGAGGCCGATTTTCGGGCGCGCGGGGAGATTGTAAAGAAAAAGAAGGCCGCTCGAAGGGAGCGGCCAGTCGGGTCTATCAGAGATCTCTAACGGCGGCTATTTGACAACGAACTCGGCGCGCTGTTCGACCGGGTAGTTGGAGCTCTTGAGCGTCGCGATCGCGACGTAGCGGCCGGCGGCGGCGGGCGGCTGCCAGGCTTCGCTGACTTCCATCGCTTCACCTGCGCCGAGCTGCTTGTTCTGCATCGCGGAGGTGAACATACGGCTGGAGGACCAGTGCCAGACTTCGCGGCCTACGGAGTCGACGACGACGAAGTCGTAGGACTGGCCGTTGGGGAAGTCGAGCTCCGCGTGTTTCTTGCCGACGTTGCGCACGTCGAGGGCGAAGCGGACTTCCTGTTTGGCGACGTCGACTTTAAGGCGCGAGTCGAGTTTGACTTCGGCGGGGGCTTTAGAGTTTTTTGAAGTCCGCGCCACGCGTTCGCCGGCGGGGGCGACCGGCGTGACGGTTTGCGCCGGCTGCGCGGAAACGATCGCGGCGGGCGCTTCGGAATGGGAGCGGGGCCCGCACGCAAAGGCGAGGGCTCCGGCACAGAGCAGAGAGATAATAAGGCGTGTATTCATTGCCCGGTCGATTCGGGACTTGGCGAAGGATTGTGAGCGCACGGCCGCTCACAAATCATTCCGCTCGTCAACTTATCAACCACATGACGAACAGTCAACATTAAGCGTAACGACCAAAGTATCGGTAAATCAGGCACTTACTTAACTTCACAAAATCTTCGGAGCTTGTTCGGTTTGGAGCGTCCGCTTTGCTTGCGAAAAATTTCACAAGCTCGTAAATTCCGCCCCGAATGGATGATGGAAGCAGGTCGCCAGGTCCGAGTCGCAAACCCGTGGATAACGCGGTTTCGGGCGCCGAATTCGCCGGCATCGGCGTCCAATTCGCCCTCGCCATTCTCGTGTTCGTCTTCGCGGGTGTCTGGCTCGACAAACGCCTCGGCAGTACGCCGTGGTTCACTCTGATCGGCGTGTTCGTGGGTGCGGCGGGTGGCTTCTACTCCATGTATCGGAAGATCACGGCATCGCAGCGCCGAGACGCCGAACAGCAGGCCAGACGGCGTTCGGATCCAAGGGCATGACACGGTCGCTCGGCCGATACGCGCTCGTGACGGTAGTGACTGTCGGGGTCGTTGGATTTCTGTTCACGCTAGTGCTTCACGGTCCTGGCGACGCCAAGGCGATTTGGATCAGTGCCGCCGTAGCGGTCGTCATCCAGATGGCGTCTTCCGCGTTGGGCCAGATGGTTGGCGGCGGCGCGAACGTGATGGCGCGTATGGGGATCGGCGCGCTGATGAGGTTCCTGTCGCTGGCCGTGTACGCTGTGCTCGTCGTGATGGTGCTCCACCTGCCGCACGTCGCGGCGTTGATCAGTTTCGTCTGCTTTCTCTTCCTCTGTTCGATTCTAGAACCTCTGTTGAATAGATCATGATCGCGCTTTTCCTCCAGGACCCCGCGCACGCGCTCGAAAAAAAGCTTGGCCCCGCGGATATCATCATGCCGCACATCACGGACTCGAAGACGATCGATTTCCCGTGTTGGAAAGGCTTGGGTGAATGGGCATGCGAGGCCAAGTTCGCAGTGCATAACGTGACGGTCGGCGGACATACCTTCGACCTCGGCCTCACGAAGCACATCTTCTTCATGATGTTCGCGGCTGTCCTGCTCGTGGCAATGCTCACGATGACGGCAAGGGCCCACACGAAAAGCACGGCGGCGATCGGCCGGCCAAAGGGCTTCGCGACCTCGCTGGAGGTGGTGATCCTGTATCTGCGCAACGAGATCTACATGCCCGTGCTCGGCGGGCACGGCGGATCTGCGTACGTCCCGTTCTGCCTCACACTGTTCTTCTTCATTCTGTTCTGCAACCTGCTCGGCCTCGTTCCCTATGGCTCGACGGCCACGGGCAACGTTGCCGTAACCGCGACGCTTGCGATCATCACGTTCGTCATGATCGAGATCGCCGGCATGCGCGCGTTGGGCATGGGCTACATCGGCACGATCGTCTACTGGCCGCACGATATGTCATTTCCGATGAAGGCCGGACTGACGCTCATCATGACTCCCATCGAGCTCGTCGGAAAGTTCACGAAGCCGTTCGCCCTCACCATCCGTTTGTTCGCGAACATGCTCGCAGGTCACGTCATCATTCTGGCGCTGATCGGCCTGATCTTCATGTTCGGGTTCTACCTCGCTCCAGTCGCGATCGCCATGGCGTTGTTCATCATGCTGATCGAGATCCTGGTCGCGTTCATTCAAGCGTTCATTTTCTCGCTGCTCGCTGCCGTGTTCATTGGGCAGATTCGGGCGGCGCATCACTAGTACCCATTAGCCGCGATTGTTCGACCGGCGCGTCAGCAGGGCTCCACACGCGCCGGATGGTATCCAGACGAACGTCTGGAGATGCCCGTTGAGCCCCGGGGTTCAGTGACGGGTTAGCGCCCTCGAAGGTGCGATCGGCGCGGAGCGACAAGTGTTCACGAGTTCTGATTGGAGATCTACAATGGCAATTCTTCCCCTGTTGCAGGCCGCCGCTGCGTTCACGCCCCAGTACACGGGCGCGTGGGCAATGTTGGGCGCTGGTATCGGTGCGGGCCTCGCGGCCATCGGCGCCGGCATCGGCATTGGCCAGATCGGCAAGGGCGCGACGGAAGGCATGGCGCGCCAGCCCGAGATCGCCGGCACCATCCAGACGGGCGCGCTGATCCTGGCCGCCTTCGTCGAAGGTGTCGCGCTGTTCGCGGTCGTCGTTTGCTTGCTCATCGAACTGAAAGCGTACTTCTAAGCGATCGAGGAGCGGCGCCCCCGGGGGCGTCCGCTCCAGATCATCCCTTGCCTTTTGAGATTCCTTATGCGCATTCTCCCACTGTCCGCCGTGTTCCTCGCTGGTAACGCGGCCGTCGCCGCGGCCCAAGCAGAGGGCGGCGGCGGATTGATGAGCCTCCAGGTCAACCTGATGTTCTGGACGCTACTCATCTTCGTGCTGCTGTATTTCATTCTGAAGAAGCTCGCGTTCGGCCCGATCACGGCTGCTGTCGAAGCGCGCGAAAAAGCGCTCGAGGACGCCATCGAAGGCGCCAAGCGCGATCGTGACGCCGCAGCAGCCCTCCTCGCCGAACATCAGTCGAAGATTGAAGCGGCCCGCGGCGACGCGCAGAAGTTCATCGCCGACGCGCGTGGCATCGCCGAAAGGATGCGGGTCGACCTTCTCGAACAGACGCGCAAAGAACAGGGTGAAATGCTCGAGCGCGCTCGTCGCGACATCGCGGCCGAACGCGACAAGGCGATTGCCCAACTCCGCCGCGAAGCTGTCGATCTCGCGCTCGCCGGCGCGAGCAAAGTGATCGAACAGAACCTCGAGTCCGACAAGAACCGCCAGCTGGTCGAGAGCTACCTCGCGTCGATCGGCACGGTCGAGAGCGCCCGCTGATGCGCGAACCCACGATCGCGAAAAACTACGCGGAGGCGCTGTTGTCGCTCGCTCAGAAAGCCGACGATTTGACCGGCTGGGGCGAGATGATCGACAACATAGCGGACGCCATGGAGACCGATCGTCGCCTGAGCGTGTTCCTCGAGTCGCCACGCGTCAGTGCCGCGAGGAAGAATGAAATCTTCCAGAAAGCGTACGGCGCGCAGCTGCCGCGCAACTTCGTTCGCTTTCTGCAGGCCCTCGTGTCGCACCGGCGACAGATGCTGATTCCCGCCATCGCGCATGAGTATCATGATCTGGTCGATCGCGCCGAGGGCCGCGTGCACGCCTCGGTCACCGTGATGACCGAGGCGACCGATGCTGACCGGAAGGTCATCACCGATCACCTCTCCAAGTCGCTTGGCAAGACCGTCGTCCCGCATTTCCACGTCAACCCCGCCATCCTCGGCGGCGTGATCGTGCGGGTCGGCGACACGGTGCTCGATGGGTCGGTGCGGCGTCGGCTCGCCACGCTGCGCTCGAAGATGATGGGAACTCGCTAGCCGGCTGAAGTCACCGCAAAACGAAACCGACACGCTCGCGAACACCGCAGCGTGAGTTCTCGAGCCCTCAGTGCGGCGCCGACTCGACACGCTGCGCGCCATGATAGTGCGAACCGGCCAGCATCCGATCCGAACGCGCTGCAAGGGTCAACGAAACGATATAACTCGCGGAGCCCGGCAGCTTCGCCAACTCGGCAGACGCGCCGGGTTCTTTCTTCTCGGCGAGCCGCGCGAGCATTTCAAGATCGTTAATCGCGAGCGATTCCCACTGCACCGTTCGTCCCCCAGGTTCTTGTACGTCGACCGCGGCGACGCGCTTGGCGGCGGCGAATAGGCGCCGCCCTTGCGGCGTTCCGCCGAACGTTTCCAGCGCGGCCGATGCGGCCTGCCGACTGTCGTCTTCGATGTCGACGCCCTCTTGCCGGCACATCTCTCCGAACGCCAGCAACGCAGGAAACATCGCCGTTATGCCTGGGAGAACGACCAATCCGAATTCGGTAGGGAAAAAGAGGCCGGCTCGCCGACTGCCTGAGGTGCGGAATTCGAACTGTGTTTCGCCGATCTGCCGGTCGTCGGTCCAGAGGGTATAGCGCATGGTCGTCTCCGCGAGGTGCGTGGCTGATGCTTCGGTCACTCACGATATTCACGGGCCAACATTCCGCATCACCAAAACTCGGCGAGTCGTACCAAAAGCACGCACGGCTCCGCGGCTGGGGAAACGACCGCAACACCGTTGGCGACCACGTCAATGCGACGTTCGTTCAAGAGCTTCCGGCTGAAACGCGACCGGCGGTGATGACGAACGACGCGAGGTCCATCTGAGCGCCGAGTCTGAGATGCAAATCTTTGGCGCCGGGGAACCTGGTCGGAGAGCTGGAGTCTCCAAGGGCGAGGTCGACGACATTCCGGTCTCGACGGACGGAGAAATGGAGGCTCTCCGTGGTCTGGCTGCAACGCCACCCCGGCGGATATCGTATACCTACGAACCCTCCCCTCATCAGGTCGTTGTAGGTCGTCGTCCCAAATCCCGGAGTCCGCAATGAACCACACGTCCAAGCCGCGGTATGGCGCCCTGCGCCGAATTGCCGGCGTCGCCAGCTTGTCTGCGATCGGACTGCCGTTTGCCCTTCAGGCGCAAACGGTCGTACAGCAAGGCTGGAACCCTCGCGAAGTCATCGCGAAGGAAACGTACGCCACTCCGCCCGAGGTCGTCGAGCGAATCGTTGCTGCTCCGCGCAACAACGTGGCGTTCACCAATCCGTGCCCCGATAAGAAGTATTTTCTAAAGACGGAGAGCGAAGGGCTTCCGTCGATCGACGCGTTCGGCAAGCCGCACTATCGCCTGAGCACCGGCTTCGAAGTCGACTTCAAGGCGAATCGCTCACGTGCGCTCACGACGCGCGGCAGCGTCGGTCTCACACTGATCGATCCGATGAGCGGCGCCACGCGTACGATCGAGACGCCAAAGGGCGCGCTTGTGAGCGGCGCGGTGTGGTCGCCGGACGGAAAGAGCATCGGCTACCTCGCCAACTTCGATGCGCGCAGCGACATCTACGTCGCCGACGTGGCGACGGGAAAATCGGTCCAGATCACGAAGACACCGTTGCTCGCCACCCGCGTCACGACGTTCGAGTGGACAACCGACGGCAAGAGTGTGATCGCGGTGCTGATCCCCGACGGTCGCGGCGCCGAGCCGAAGCGTCCGGAGATCGAAACGGGGCCGCTCATCCGCACCAGCGAAGCCGGCAAGGTTTTGCAAAATCGCAACTATGCGAGCCTGCTCCGAGATCAGACGGACAAGGATCTCGTCGATTACTACACGAACGGGCAGCTGGCGCTGATCGACGTAAAGACGAAGGCGGTCAAGAAGATTGGCGCGCCGGCGTTGATCACGGCGGTCGATGCGTCGCCCGAGGGCCAGTACTTCCGCGTGACGTTGCAGAGCAAGCCGTACTCGTACCTCGTGCCGGTTTCGAACTTCGGCACGGTGGAGCAGGTGTGGGACGCGAACGGCAAGATGCTCGCTGAAATCGCGAAGCGTCCGCTGAACGAAGGGTCCGGCGGCACCGACTCGACCGGCGTTCCGGTCGCGGGCGGGGGTCGTGGCGGCGTACAGAATGACACCGCTAAGCGCAATATCCAGTGGAATCCGGTTGGCACGGGCTTGGTGTACCTCCAGGCTGAGGCGGGTCCGGCCGGCCGCGCTGGTGCGGGTCGCGGTGCAGCGCGCGGTGGTGCAGGCGCCGGTCCGGCGCGCAAGGATCGCCTCTACTCGTGGACGCCGCCGTTTGCCGCTGCTGACGAGAAGGTGCTGTACGAGGCGAACACTCGCATGACGTCAGCCGAGTTCAGCGCCGACGGTAAGACGCTGTTCGTGAACGAGGGCAATGATCTCTACGCAGTAAAGCTCGCCGATCCCACTAAGCACTACGAAATCGCGAAGGGCGCGTCGATCGCGGCCGGCGGCCGCGGCGGTCGTGGCGGCGGCGCGGGCGGTGGACGCGGCGGCGCGGTCAGCGATTCAGTGTTCTTTAACAACCCCGGCGCGTTGCAGACGAAGCGCGGCCCCAACGGCCAGCCGGTGGTGCTGATCGCCTCTGACGGCAAGACGGTATACCTCGAGGGCACGAAGTACTTCGCGGATTGGACCAAAGTCGCGCCGCACAACTTCGTCGACAAAGTCGACATGGAGTCCGGCCAGAAGTCGCGCATGTTCGAAGCCAAGGGCGACATCGTGGAAAACGTCGTCGCGCCGCTCGACGACGACTACAACAGGGTCATCGTGTCGAAGGAATCGCCGTCGATGGTGCCGGATTCGTATCTCCTCGACATGAAGACGGGCCAGGAAACGAAGCTCACGAAAAACGTCGACTACGCCCCCGAGGTCTCGCAGGCGATTCGCAAGCGCATTCTCGTCGAGCGCCCGCGTGACAATTACAAGTTCTACATCGACGTCACGCTGCCGCGCGACTACCGCGAAGGCACGCGACTTCCGGGCATCATCTGGTTCTACCCAACGGAGTTCACGACGCAGGCCGAGTACGACCAGCGCCGTCGCACGACGAACATTAATTCGTTCGCGAACGTGGCCGCGCGCAGCCCCGAAATCTGGGTCACGCAGGGGTACGTGGTGATCCAGCCGGTCGACATTCCGATCGTTGGTCCGACTGGCAAGATGAACGACCACTACGTCGACGAGCTTCGCGAAGATCTGGATCTCACGATCAACGCCGTCGAAAAGGCCGGCTATCTCGATCGCGACCGACTCGGCATCGGCGGCCACAGCTACGGCGCCTTCAGCACCGTGAACGCGATGACGCACACGCCGTTCTTCAAGGCGGGCATCGCTGGCGACGGCATGTACAACCGCACACTGACGCCGTTCAACTTCCAGAATGAGCGTCGCACATTCTGGGAAGCGAAAGACACCTATCTCGAGATGTCGCCGTTCGTGTACGCCGATCGGTTGAGCGGTGCGTTGCTGATGTATCACTCGCTCGAAGATCAGAACGTCGGCACCGACCCCATCAGCTCGATCCGCATGATGCAGGCACTGCAGGGACAGGGCAAACAGGCCGCGCTGTTCATGTATCCGTACGAGGATCACGGTCCCGCAACACGCGAGTCCGATCTCGACCAGTGGGCCCGCTGGGTTGCTTGGTTCGACATCTACGTGAAGAACCCGCAGAAGAAGGAGAAGCCCGCGGCCGTCGTACCGTAACGACGAGCGAAGGACGGTTAAACGCGCGCCGGCATTCGCCGGCGCGCGTTTGCTCATCGGTGATCGACGTGACCCCGAAGCGGTAGACCGGAATTTGGCAATTGCCGCTTGCTTCAAAGGCCTTCGGGACGCAGGATGAGGCGGTCCCCGGAGCCCGCGTGAGCGTTTGATCATGTTCGTGCCACCGCAAAGCTTGATCGATGCCGTTCGAGACAAGAAGCTCGTCCCATTCGTCGGGGCGGGCATCAGTGTCGGCGCGGTGGTCGGTCTCCCGTCAGAGCAGCGGTTTCCAGACTGGTCCGGCCTGATCCTTCGCCTTGCCGAGCGTCTCGAGAACGAAGGAAAGGCCGCAGCGGCGGCCGCCGTACATGCGGCGCTCCCCGACACGATGGCCGCGGCTCAGATCGCGGTCGACAGCCTCGGTCGCCCATTCTTCCTCGACGAAATGCGGCGCGCATTCGGCCGCGAGCGCGCGCCCGTGGGCGCGGACCTCTCCGCCGTGCAGGCGCTCTGGCGGCTGCGCGCACCATTCGTCATGACGACGAATTACGACCACGTTCTCGAATGGCCGTGGGACACCACGAGCATTCAGCGAATTCACAACGATGATCCGTCGTACCTCCAATCGCTGGACGACGAGTTCTCGAAGCTGCGGCTCTGGTACTTGCACGGCTCGATCGAACGCGTCGACACGATCATTCTGACGTCGAGGCAGTACCTCAAGCTGTATCCCGACGGGTCGCCGAAACGCGTGGAGTACGACAACGCGTTCAAGCACTTTGACGCACTGCTCGCCGACCGATCGTTCCTTTTCGTGGGATTCAGTCTCACAGAGCCCGTTCTTCGCAAGAAACTCGAGGATGTGCTCGAGTCGACGGGATACACGGCGACGATCAAGTATCTGCTGGTGCGGGCCGGCGAAGCCGATGATGCGCGCAAGCGAGACTTCTTCGACAAGTATCATGTCCAAGTCCTTGAATTTGAGAATTTTGGTGGGCCGATGGTCGCCGCCATCGACGCCATTGGTCGCGCTGCCTGGCCGAACGCCCCGAGCGTGCCCGCGGAAATCATGACGTCGGAGATGAAGCCGCTCGTCGAAACGCTGCTCGAGAAGGTTGCCGGCCTCGCACTCCCGCCGGTGACGGTCGCGCGCGCCTACAACGCCTCCAAACCCGCGGCATGGGAACCGGCGCTGATCGGCGGCGATGCGATCGCCATGCTCCGCGACGCCGTCGTACGGCTAGGCGGCGCGCTGACGCCGGCCCCCGGTGGGCCGCCACCGCTGCTCGAATTCGTGAGCCGGATCGGAGACGATGCAATGGAGCCATGGCTCGGCAGGCTCAAAGCATGGTTGGACTCGACGACGGAGCAGCTGTCCGCAGACGTCGCTGCGCGCGACGCGCTTCGCGCTGCACTCGCACGCGCTCGCGACACCGACGCCGCCGAGCGGGTACAGGTGCTCGTGCGGATTCGTTGCGGCGCGGGGGCGGCGAGCGGATGGATCGTGCACGCGTGGTCGTGGGCCGGCACCGATGCGCCGGCGTCCTTGTTCGGGCCCGAGGGCCGCGCCTATGCAGAAGGAAGCTCCGGCGAAGTCGTCTACGACCTCGTCGACGAGCTCGAAGCGCGAAACGCGAATCCCGATTTGACGAGCATCGCGTTCGCGGTGCCGAGTGCGCTCGCCTGGCAACCGATTCACGCGTGGACGTTGCCGGCAAGCGTCGCGAACGATCCACCGATCGGCGCCACGTACACCGTCACAGTGCGACCGCTCGAACGACTCGAACGCCCACCACTTGTGCGCCGCCGTCTCAAGCGTGCGTGGGAGGAGTTCAAGAAGCACGCGGCGGACATGCTCGCCGTTATCGACCCCGCCGCGTCCGCCCCGCCGAATCGTGTCGCAGCGTTCCTGCTCGATCTGACGGCCGCCACGCGTCGCGATCTGGCGAGCAGGCTCGATGCCGCGGGCGCGCGATGCGTCGTGCTTCGCGATGCGCCATCGGCAACCTCTCTTGCACACCTATCCGCAGTGGTCGACACCATGACGCCGGCAATTGTATGGTCTCAGGACGGAGCGGGTGACGCAGCGGCCGTTGCAGCAATTCGCGATCTACTGCAGTCGGCGTCTCTTGGCGGTTTGCCTGGCCGGGTTCGCGACGAGCGGAGGGCGGCGTTTCTCGACGAGACAGGAACGCATCGCGGCATGTCCCTCTCGCTCGTCTGGGACGACGCCGACTACGTTCCGCCGGAGCAGGACGGCGCCAAAGCGCGCCTCGACATTATTTGAGGACTCTAAATGGGCGACGCGAGCGACACTAACGATTGGCGCGTATACCGCGGCGACGACTCGAACGGGCGCGACCGCCTGACCCAACGGCCGGAGGCGCCCCCCTGGCGTCAATTCGCCACGATCGCGACCAACCGCGCGGAGAAGTTCAATCCGCCCCCGGGCGTCGTCGAAGCGGTGAACGCCGCGCTGTATCTCCGCCGTCCGGTGCTCGTCACCGGCGATCCCGGCACCGGAAAATCGTCGCTCGCCTACGCGGTCGCGCGCGAGCTCGGCCTCGGCGATGTCCTCTCGTGGAACGTGAACTCGCGGTCGACACTGGCGCAGGGACTCTACGAGTATGATGCGCTCGCTCGGCTTCGCGCGGCGAATCTCCAGCGACTGCTGGTCACCGCCGGCGACGACGAGCCCGCCGTCCGCGCACGTACGGCGGCTGCGAATCCCGAAGACATCGGCGCATTCATCACACTGGGCGCGATCGGAACCGCGTTCATGGCGCCGGCGGAAAAGCCGCGCGTTGTGCTCATCGACGAGATCGACAAAAGCGACGTCGATCTCCCGAATGACTTGCTGCACGTTTTCGAGAACGGTCAATTCGAGATTCCTGAGCTTGCGCGCATCGCGGAGCAGACGCCGAGTGTTGACGTGCGCACGCTCGACGGGGATACAGTGTCGGTGGAACATGGCCTCGTTCGCTGCGCCGAGTTCCCGGTGGTGATCATCACGAGCAATGGTGAGCGCGATCTGCCGCCAGCGTTTCTGCGCCGCTGCCTGCGTGCCGATCTTCCGCGCCCAGACGCCGATATGCTGCGCGCGATCGTGACGAAGCACCTGCCGGGCGGCGACACGGCGGCGCTCGATGATTTGCTCGCGAAGTTCCTCGCGAAGCGGGACGCCGGCGCGATGCTCGCCACCGATCAACTGCTCAACGCGTTCTATCTCGTGACGCGCGGAAAAACCGTCACCGCGGAAGATCGCGCCACGATCGAGAATATCGTGTTGCGGGAGCTCGACGCGCGGTGAGGCGAGTCGAGTGAGGAGAGTGTCGTGAGCGACGCACTCGCGGCGCTGCCCGCGCTGTTGCGGGCGTTGCGTCAGGCGGGAATCGACGTCGACGCGGAATCCGCGCTCGACGCCGCGTGGTTGGCGCTCCGAATGCAACGGGACCCTCACTCCGCGAAGGACGCACCGATCGTCACGACCGGGCACGGTTCGCCTCGGCCGTCGGGCGCGCGCTCCAGTGGCGTCGTCGATCGGGAGGGGCTGCTTGCGGCGATGACGATCGATGGCGAGTCATTGCCAGTCCGTTCGAGCGGGCCGCGCCGCACCGATGAATCGACGGAATCAGCGCCCGCACGTTCACTCACACTCGAGCGAGCGTCGTCGCTCCCCGATCGCCGCGACCTGATCAAGGCATTGCGACCGTTGCGACGCCGCGTGCCGTCGCCCGGATCCGGTGTCGTCGACATCGACGCGACTGTTCGTCGCGCGGCCGAAGAGGATTTGTGGATTCCCAGCTTCCAACCGACACGCGAACGGTGGCTCGACGTGTTGCTCGTCGCCGACCACGGCCTCTCGATGATTCTCTGGAAGGAGACGCTCGATGAATTCGAGCGAACGCTCCGTAACTCGGGCGCGTTCAGGAGCGTGCGGTCGTGGTGGCTAGATACGGACACGCCGGAGCCCCGTGTACGCGCGCGCGGACGCGGACAAAGCCCGACCTCCCCCGCGAAGCTCGCTCATCTTACGCGCGGAGCCGGTCGATCGGTCATGCTCGTGGTATCTGACTGCGTCGGCGCGAGATGGCATGACGGAGCGATTCCGAAATTGATGTCGCAGTGGTCGAGCGCTCTGCCACTCGCGCTGGTACAAGTCACTCCTGAGTGGTTCTGGGCGCGCACGGCGCTAGGCGACACGGTCGAGACGCGATTGCGGAGTGCGTCTCCCGCAACGGTCAACCGAGGCATGCGTTGGGATTCGAGCGCGCTCGGACTTATGGGTGCGTCGCCGGAGACCACCGACGGGTTGCTGCGTGTTCCAGCGGCGACGATGACGCCGAGCGGACTCGCGCGCATCGCCGAGTTAATCGCCGGTGTGGGGCGCGAGTGGGCACCCGGCGTGGTGTTCGACCTTGCCTGGGAGGGTGAAGCGGAAAACGCGCAAGGCGACGACGATGCCGGACGCGCCGCGCGCTTTCTCACTCTTGCATCAAAGGATGCGAAACGTCTGGCGGCTGCCTTGGCAGCGTCACCAGTCCTCACCCTCGGGGTGTTGCGATTGTTGCGCCGGGACCTGTTGCCGCATGCGACGCCATTCATCGAGGCCGAGGTGCTCCTTGGCGGCATTGTCCGTGTGCGCCGCGACGAGGCTCGGTGGGACGCCGGCGCGAGCCTTCCGCTCGAGTTTATCCCGGGCGTGCGATCGCGGCTGCTCGACGGCGCGCTCGCGGGAGACGTCGTGCGGGTGTTGACGCACGCCGCGTCGGTCGCCGGCTCGGGCGTGGGTCCGACTTTCACCGCGTGGCTTGCCGACCCTTCCCCCGGCGCGGCGCAACTCGATCCCGAGGAGAGCCCCTTCGCCGCTGCAGCCGCGGACGTCCTCCGCCGACTCGGCGGCGGCTATGCGAGAATTGTGAAGCCTTCGACCAGCGATGATGATATTCTCACTATGGAATTCATCGTCTCTGGCCGCGTCGCCGGCGTTGGTTTCCGAACCTTCGTGGTTCGGGTCGCCGACGAGATTGGCGTTACCGGTACCGCGACCAACCGTCGTGACGGAACGATCGAAGTCCGCGCCGAGGGTACTCGCCGTGGTCTTGACCAGCTCGAAGCGAAGCTACGTCAGGGACCGCCGGGTGCGATCATCGAACACCTCGATAGTCGCGTGCTAACGTCATCGCGGCCCGCAACCGAAGGGAGCACACCGACAGCGGCTGATGCGCCGCAGACCAAGCTCCACGCGTGGGAGTTGGATTTCGACCAGCATGGCGGGATCGAGGGCGCAGGCGCGTCGAGCGTCGGCGCGGCGGTGCACATCGCGGGCGTCACCGATCTTATCGTGCTCATCCACGGGTGGAACGTGGATCGCGCGGCGGGGCGGGAGCCGTATCGCGTTTTCCTCGACAACGTTGGACGCTGCCTCGCAGGAGGCGACGGCGGCGACCGTCGCTTTGGAGGGCTAGGCGTGTTCTGGCCCTCGCAGCGCTGGGCCGACGACGAGGACGGGCCCGGTGAGCGTGGAGCGTTTGAGCCGACTATGGCCGATCGCGAACGCCTCGCGACCGCGACGTCGGCCGTGCAGGCGAATGCCGACGATCCCAACGCGCTCGCCCGGCTGAATGAGCTGCTCCAGGAACTGGCCGTACCCAGTGCGCCGCGCGAGCTCGCCGTAAAGGCGGTCCCGAAAAAGAGCAGTGGGTTGTTCGGCTCTCTCTGGCAAAGCGCGAAGGACTTGCTGCGCAGTGCGACGTATTATCAAATGCGAAATCGCGCCGGCGATATCGGTCGCGCGGGCCTTGGACCGTTTCTCGGTCAACTTGGCATCGTTCAACCCGGCGTGCGCGTCCATATCGTCGCGCACAGTATTGGCGCGCGGCTCGCAACGCACGCGCTGGTCGCGAACCTTGAGGACTACGCGAATACTCCGCCGATCGTGAAGTCGGTGTCACTCCTGCAAGCAATGATTTCAAGTCACGCGTTTGCGGCGGAATTGCCGCTCGCGCAGGCGATGCGTGTGCGGGTGGACGGCCCAGTAATCGTCACGTTCTCGCGCAATGACAAGGCGGCAGCCACCTATCCAGTCCTGGCGCGGATGGCGGCCGGCGACGACGACGCTCCGGAGGGAGAGCGCGAGCTTCGAGCGATGGCGTCGGACGGCGATCGAAGCTCGTCGGCAATTCGGTTGGAGCTCGCTCCGGTTGGGAGCGAATACGGTATTCGCGGCGGCAGCACGTACAATGTAGACGCGACACGCGTAGTACTCTCGCACAATGACGTGTACGGCCCCGAGATCGCATGGCTGGTGATCGCAGCCGCGCGCGCGAGCTCCGGGCTATCTCATTGACGCGTCATTCGTACAATTTCGGCGGCGAAAGATCGTCGTCGCAGATGGCGGCGATCGTCTCCGCGTCGCGCCACGCGGTTTCGAGAACACTCAATTCGCCTTCCATCGCGCGACGCTCGTATTCCTCATGCACCGACATCTCCAGCGCGAGGCGTTCCGTCGCCGACAACTTCATCGCGCCGAGTTGGCGGTACTGATTCAGGATCGACATCACCTTGCCGCCGCGCCAGCCATTGCGTGTCGACGCTTCGGCGAGAAAGCCGCCCGCGTCGCCGGCCGTCTCGATGTGATTGACCGCGTCCTGCACGCTCCCTGCATCGGCGCCGTACCGGTTCGCGCCGGCGATTAGCACGCCCGTGGCCTGAATGGCCGACGCGCCCTTGAACTCGGTCCACCCGGCGTCGTGCGGCATGATGAGCGAGGCCGGTCCGTTGCGGTCGTTCAGCTTGATCTCAACGTCGCCGAGGTGCTTGGCGCGCACGACGATCATTCGATTGTTGTTCACGAGGCGCGCGACCACGCGGTCATGCACGATGTAGTCGCGCGCGGCCATCACGCCGATCACCGGGATGGCGCCCATAACGGTGGTGATGCCCGGAAGGACTATAATGCCGAGGGCGCCCATGGCGAGTGCCGGAGCGATGGCCGGGCCGAGGGTTATAGCGCCTAGCGCAGCCGCGGCTATACCCGCGCCCGCCACGTAGTATGTCTTCCGGCGTCGCGCGCCGAAGTGCCGGCCATAGCGCCACGCCGCGAATTCGGGGCGAAGCGGCGCACCGATACGGATGAGCTCGAGACCGTCCCCGAGCCGCGCGAAACCAACGTTGTCCGTCGAGACGCGAACGGTGGTCCCGCGAAACAGTCGCTCGCACTCGTCGATGGCCTCCCACCGCTCCTCGACCGGTGTCAGGTTCCATCGCGCGCACGCCACGCAGACGACCCACAGTCGTCCCTTCTTGCCGTCGAACGCGAGGCGTTTTCCGACGGGAAAGTGCTCTATGCGCTCGTTAGCGCCGAGGCCTCCGTTGCAGAACAGGCACGTGGAGTACATTGGCCTTTGATTAAACGCCGGAACCCACTCGCCGCAAGTTCGAAATTCAGGCTCTGCAGCGGTCGAGCTCGAGGGCAGCGAGTGGGGAGAGCCGTTCGCGAAGCGATAATGCGGGCCGCTAGGTTGATGGAGCCTGAAACGCCTTCAGCGCCACAACCATTTCGCTTTGCAACGATACAATGATCCATCTCGCCGTCGTCGCGCTCCTGCAACAGGTTGCCTTTCAGGGCGCGACGACTCCTCCGTCCGGCGACACTTTAGGGTACTGGCAACAGCGAGTCGGCTATACGATCGTCGCCACGCTGGACGAAACGCAGTCGACGCTGCATTCGCGCGGCACGCTGGTGTACGTGAACAACTCGCCCGACACGCTCCGCGAGATGTACGTCCACCAGTATCTCAACGCGTTTCGGCCCGGCTCCAAGTGGAGCGCGTCGGACGAGCGCGAGAACCGTGAGCGTTTTCAGAATCTTCGCGATCCCGACTTTGGCTATGAGCGCTTCACCTCAGCGCCGACGGTAAACGGAACGGGCGTATTAGTCGACTATCCGGGCGCACCGGACAGCACTGTCGCCCATTTCAAGCTTCCGCAGCCCCTCGCCCCGCACGACTCCGTGCGCGTCACGTTCGACTGGGACGCGCGTCCGTCGACCGTCACGCGACGACAAGGCCGGCGCGGTCGGACTTTCGACTTTGCTCAATGGTACCCGAAAGTCGCGGTGTACGATCGCGGCGGCTGGGAGCCCAACCCCCTCGTTCCCGCGGGCGAATTGTACGGCGAGTACGGCACCTATGACGTGACGATGATCGTGCGCGACGATCAGGTGCTTGCGTCGACGGGCGTTCCCGTCAGCGGCGACCCAGGGTGGGCCCGCGTCTCTCGCAACGGCGCGCCATACCTCGGCGGAAGCGCCTATGCCGGAGTACCGCCGCCGCCAGCGACACACGTGCCCGCGGGGTCACGCGCCGTGAGATTCTATGCGCGTAACGTGCATCACTTCGCGTGGAGCGCATCGCCGGACTATCGGTACGAAGGCGGCATCTACACGCGCGTCGTTCCGCGGACGCATTTCCAAACGTGGGACACCGTCGGCATTCACGTGTTGTTCAAACCCGGCGACACGACCACGTGGGGCGACGGCGGCGCGGTCGAGCGAACCATCGCGGCGCTCAAGTGGCTCGAGTCGATCTGGGGACCGTACGCCTATCCGCAATTCACGAACGTCCATCGTCTCGATCCCGGCGGCACCGAGTTTCCAATGATGATCATGGATGGGTCGTCGTCGCTCGGGCTGATCCTCCACGAAGGCGGACACGTCTTCACCTACGGAATCCTTGGCAACAACGAATGGCGGTCGGGATGGATGGACGAGGGGCTCACCGACTACCAGACATACTGGGCGCAAAATATGACGCCGCAGGAGATGGTTGGGCGCATTGCCCCGCCGCCGCGTCTCCCGTACGGCTATCGCATCAATGGCGTGCGAATGACGGGCGCGGACAGTCTTTTCCTGTCCGACTGGCAGCTCGAGATCTCCGGGCGCTCCCAGCCGATCGGCACGAACTCGGCGGACTTTAAAGAATTTGGAATTTACAACCAGACCATTTATGATCGCGCGCGGCTGATGTACGGCCAGTTGCGCGACGTCATGGGCGACGCGGCGTTCCGCGCGTTCTTCCACGATTACTACGACACGTGGGCGTTGAAGCACGTGGACGAACGCGCGATGCGAGCGTCGGCGGAGCGGGCCTATGGACACGCGCTCGGATGGTTCTTCGACCAGTGGATTCACGGCACGGGCTTGATGGACTACGCCATCGGCGGCGTTCGAGTGAATACCGATGGCACGAAGTTCGAGACGATTGCGCACGTCACACGACGGGGCGAATTGCGACACCCGATGCCGGTCGGTGTGCTGACGTCGGCCGGCTGGACGATTGGCCGCGCGGATCCGCTCGTCGATGAGCAGGACGTTCACATCGTTACAACGGAGCGTCCGATTCGGGTCGAGCTCGATCCGTATCATGTCACCTGGGATTGGGATCGGCGCAACAACATCCAGAGCGGCTTCGTCGTCGGCGTTCGCGAACCGCGGGGGGCGTTCAATTGGCCGTACCTCGATCAGGCCGACCGGTCGCACACGATTGTCGCACTGTCGCCGGCATTATGGTACAGCGGACCGCAGGGCGGTGTGATCGGCATTCGCGGAAAAACAAACTATCTGTCGACCGTCGACATCGAGGACGGAGGCATAGCGTTCACCACGCGCAATCCGCGTGGACGGTTGGGAGACAAGCCGAGCTTTCTGACGCGGCTGCAAGTGTGGGGTCGCGGAGAAAATCTCTACCTCCCTGGCGTCGACCGGCCGCTCATGGGGTACGGCGGAGGGTTCAACTACCTCGACGGAACGCTCAAGTTGGACGCATTCAAGAATTGGGATTTGAGTCCGTTCATCTTCACGCCTGGACCAACGATCAAGGCGCGCGCCTACCTCACGGCGGTGCTGCCGAGTGATTCGTTGCTGCTGCCGGAACAATGGTCGAACGTGAATCTTCTGGAGGGCGGGGCGTCGGGGTCGTACAAGTCGATCGTCGACGACGACGGTGAATACACGACCGCGAAGGGATCGGTTGGCGCGGGCGTGACGTCGGGGACGACGAATGCGCCGGGCGAGCCTGCGCGAGCGTATCTGCGCGCGGAGGGTTCCGTCGGCACAGTGCGATCGATCGTCGGCACGGAGTCCCAGGTGCATCTGCGGTTGTTTGGCGGTGTCGCGCGCAATGCTCCGCGACAGCGGTCGATCTTTGCGTCGTCGCAGGATCCATTCGAGACTTTTGATAACGACCTCTTTCGTCCGCGCGGCGCGCTCTTCAAGCAAAGCGGCGTGAACTACCTGCCACTGGGCGGCGCGGGGCTCCGCGGCTTCGGCTTCAACGGGCCCCTCGACAAGGTTGGCGCGGCGAACGGCGAGTTCGTGCAGTCGATCTTCTCGTCGCGAGGCGATTGGGGTGACGGGACCTTGGCCCTCAGCCTGTTTGGCGATGCGGGCTTTGCGACGTCGCCCCTGATCGATCTCCCGGATTCATTTCTGTCCGACGCCGGGGCGGGTCTGATTGCCCGCGGCAGGTTGTACGACCGCGACTTCTACGTTCGTTTGGACGCGCCGCTGTTCGTCAACCACGCGAGCCTCGCGGGCGGAAGAGGTCTTGGCGGAAACGGCTCGTTGGCTCCGCGCTGGAACTTGACCGTGGGTAACCTTTGGTAGCAGGAGTTCGAGTGCCGCGTGAAATGTTTTGGCGCTGTTCCTTGTCCATTCGCTGGTTGTCGGCCTTTATTTACCGCATGCCTACCCCTATCCAATGAGCGGACGCGCGGTCGTGAAAACAGTTCCCAAGCCCTGGGGACACGAAACTATTTGGGCGAGTACCGATCAGTACGTCGGCAAGATCCTGCACATCAAGGCGGGCGAAGCGCTCTCCGTGCAGTATCACGACATCAAGGACGAGACCGTGTATCTGCTTTCCGGAACGCTGATCTATCGCGTCTGGGAAAACGATCAGCCGCATGAAATTCCGCTGAAGATAGGCGAGGCGTTCCGCGTCACGCCGGGAACGATTCATCAGATGGAAGCGGTGACGGACTGCGATATTCTCGAAGCTTCTACGCCGCACTTGGACGACGTCGTGCGGCTCACCGATCGCTATGGACGACAGGGGACGAGCGCGCCATGAAAGTCATCATCCCGCTCGCCGGGAAGGGAACGCGGCTTCGTCCGCACACGCACATCACGCCCAAGCCGATGCTCAAGATCGCCGGAAAGCCGGTGATCGACTACGTGATGGAAGACCTCGAGAAGCTCGGCAGCGTCGAGCAGGTGGTCTACATCACGGGGCATCTGAAGGACAAGGTCGAGGCATACACCCGTTCGAAGTATCCTTTCGATTCGGTGTTCATCGAGCAGAAGGTCCAGGACGGAACGGCAGGTGCGGTGGCGCTCGCGCGGCCGTACGTCGATCAGCCCGTGTTTATCATTTTCGTCGACACGATCTTCGACGCGGACCTGTCCGAAGTGAACCGCACCGACGCTGACGGCATCATCTGGGTCAAGACGGTCGACGACTACCAGCGCTTCGGCGTGGTCGTATCGGACGCCGACGGCAACATGACGAAGATCGTCGAAAAGCCGTCGACGCCGATCTCCAAGCGGGCGAACATCGGACTTTACTATATCAAGAACTGGAAACTGCTGTACGAGGGCATCGACCACACGCTGAAACAGCCGAAGAACAAGGGCGAGTACTACCTCACCGATGCATTCCAGTACATGATCGACCATGGCGCCAAGATCAAAGTCATCGACGTCGACGGGTGGTACGACGCGGGCGAAGTGGGCACGCTGCTCGAGACCAATCAGACGATGATGGAAAAGGGGCGAGCGCGGAAACCCGCGGTGATTCCGTCCGGCGTGACGATCATCGATCCGGTCTACATCGAAGACAACGTCACGTTGTCGAAGTCGAAGATCGGCCCGAACGTATCGATCGGCGCGGGCGCGACGGTCGAAGGGTCGGAGTTGCGCGACGCGGTTGTCGGCAACGACAGCATGATCACGAATTGCATTCTTTCGCGTTCTCTCATTGGCGCCGGTGCGGTCGTGGAAGGCGTGAACGGCACCGTCAACGTCAGCGATCATTCCACGGTGAAAACGACGCTCGCGCTTTGATCAGCGTTCGCGGTCTTTCGAAGCTCTACGGATCGTTCACGGCGGTCCGCTCGATTTCATTCGACGTCGGCGCCGGCGAGGTTCTCGGTCTCGTCGGCCCCAACGGGGCGGGGAAGACCACGACGCTGCGATGTCTCGCCGGTATCATCTCTCCATCGGGCGGCGAAATCGTGCTTGCCGGACACAGTCTGGCGAACGACCCCATCGCCGCCAAACGCGCGCTCGCGTTCATTCCCGATGAGCCGCACCTGTTCGAATACCTGACTGTGCAAGAACACCTGCGCTTCATCGCACGTCTCTACGGCGTGGTCGATGTCGAGGCGCGCATGCCCGGCATTCTCCGGGAGCTCGAGCTCACCGAAAAAGCCGCGTCGTTGCCGGGCGAGTTGTCGCGCGGCATGCGGCAAAAGCTCGCCATCGCATGCGGCTTGCTGCACGATCCCTCCGTGCTCATTCTCGACGAACCGCTGACCGGTCTCGATCCCGGCGGAATGCGCCGGATGCGCGAAACCATCGCGGCGCGCGCGGCGTCCGGTGCAGCGGTGATTCTGAGCTCGCATCTACTCAACCTCGTCGAAGAGCTGTGCACCAAACTGCTCGTCGTGCGTCGCGGCGAAGCCGCGGGCTACGGCACGATGGACGAGATCATCGCCGCGCATCCGGACTTGGCGGGAAAGAGTCTCGAGGATGTGTTCCTGTCGTTGACGAGCGAGACGCCGGCGGGGATGTGAACGCGTTCGGATATCTCATCTGGACGAGTTGGCGAAACCGGTTCCTCGGAACGCTCAAGCGCGTTCGCAGTCCGCGGTACGCCATCGCGGCGGCAGTCGGAGTACTCTACGTCTGGTCGTTTCTCTTTCGACCCATGGGCCGCGTCAGCCCCGGCGCAACCTCGTTCTTCTTCGGGCATCCGACCGAAATGCTCATCACGCTGCTGGTTGTCGTGACGTTGATGGGCTCGTGGATCTTCGGCGGCGATAGTACGGCGTTAGCGTTCTCTCAAGCCGAAGTCTCCATTCTGTTCTCCGCGCCGTTGTCCCGGCGGCAATTGATCATGTACAAGCTCTCGCGGTCGCAGATCGCCGTGCTGATCAACGCGCTCGTGTGGGTGTTCATTCTCAAACGCGGCGGAACGGCGATTCCGTCGCCGCTTCGCGTGATCGCCCTGTGGGTACTCTTCTCGACGCTGAGCTTTCACCGCCTTGGTGCCGCGCTCGTTCGCTCGGCATGGACGGAACACGGTGGCGTCGGTGCCAAACGGCACATTGCGTCCATTGTCGTCTTTGCCGCGATCGGCGTGATGCTGCTGATCGGATTGTTCAACGGCCGACACGAGCTCGCGGCCGCGCATACCGCCGGCGCATTCTTCACCGCGCTCGGCGTCGTACTATCCGCGGCGCCGGCGTACTGGGGACTCTACCCGTTCCATCTCGTCGTCGCCCCAACGTTCGCACAATCGTCCGCTGAGTGGACCCGCGCGATCGTCCCGGCAATCGTCATTACGATTCTTCATGCGTGGTGGGTGCTGCACACGGATGCCGCGTTTGAAGATGCGGCGATCGCCGCGTCGGCGGCGCGGGCGCAACGCGTCGAGGCGGCTCGCGGCCGGCGTTCGGTCGGTACGGCGGCGCCGCGCGCCACGAAGAGCACCATCGCGTTGGCGGCCGGCGGGCATCCAGCGGTTGCGATCCTCTGGAAGAACATGCTGTGCTTGCGACGGACGTCGCAGCTTCGTGTCTTCATTGCGCCGCTGATCATGTCGATCGCGATCGGCTGGGGCGTGTCGAGCGACGCCTTGCTCGGAACGGCCGGGACGTTTGCCGTCGGCGCGCTCGTGCTCGCGGCGGCGTTGCTGCTGTTCGGCGGCCGGCTGCTGCGCAACGATCTCCGCCACGACATGCAGCATCTTCCGTTGATCAAGTCGTTGCCTGTTTCGCCGCACCACATCGTCCTGGCAGAGGTGGCGTCTTCCGCGCTGCCGCTCGCGTCCGTGCAAACCGGGCTGGTACTGGCCGCGTATGCGGCGCTTTCCGCCGATCCCGCCGCGCCGTTCACACCCGGCATTCGATTGGCGCTCGCGGTGGCGTCGCCGTTCGCGGTCGTCGCGCTCAACGGTGCTCTTTCGACAATTCAAAACGCCACGGCGGTGCTCTTTCCGGCGTGGGTGCGTCTTGGCCCACAAGTGAGCACGGGCGTCGAAGCACTCGGCCAGAATCTCCTTGCGACCGTCGCCACCCTCATCGCTCTCGTGCTATCGCTGATCGTTCCCATTTTCGTTTCCGCGATCGCCGTCTTTTGGTTGCACGAGACACGAGCGGTCGCGGTCGCGCTCATCGTCATCATCTCCGCGGGAATTCTCGCCGCGGAAACGTACGCTGCGATGGGATATCTCGGACGAGCGCTCTCTCGCGCCGAGCCGCTGCAGACGGCGTGACGCCCCTCGCGCTTCGCGCGAGCGGACGGACTTCCCCACCGGGTATCTGCGAACGCGAAAAACCGCGCTATGCGACCCGCGCCGCGGCCATCACAATCGTAAGCGCGCGGGCGACGCCCACACTGCCGCTTACGTTGTCAAACCACTCGCCGTGCGTGTGCGCGTCGCCGCCGCGGCCGCCGGCGCCAAGCGCGATCGCCGGGATGCCGCAGCTGATCGGGACGTTGGCGTCCGTCGACGCAAGCGCGAGGTCGGGTTGTCGCCCAACGAGTCGCGTCGCTTCGACGGCCGACCGCACGAGGTCGTGTTCGGCCGGCGTCTCGCCGCACGGTCGAGCGCCGATGGATCTTACCGCGACGCTGAGCGCGCGTGTGCCGATCGCGCGCTTTGCATTTTCCTCATCGGCCGCCGCCTGCGCGATACGACGAATCGTTCGTTCGAAATGATCGAGCTGGCTCGCCGACGTCGACCGAAGGTCGATCTCGAGCCACGCTTCGTCGGGGATCGAGTTCACCGACAATCCGCCGCCGATTCGACCCACGGAGAGCGTCGTGCGCGGTGACGCCGGCAACGACAACGACGCAAGTCGCGCCGCGGCGCTCGCCGCAGCATGGACCGCGTTCGCGACGCCGAATGCCGCCCACGAATGACCGCCTGGTCCGCTGTACGTCGCCCGAAACCGCCGCGAGCCCAACGCGCGATGGATGATGCGTTCATCGCCCGCGCCATCGAGCGCGATCATCGCGCGCGCGTCGCGGCCACGGTCGGCGAAATAGTGCTTGGCGCCGCGCAGATCGCCGTTGCCCTCTTCACCAGTCGTCGCCACGAACTCGATTGGATGGTGCGAACGCAGACGCCCGCCGTCGATCTCGCCCGCCAGTGCGAGCATCACCGCGAGCCCGCGACCGTTGTCGTTGATTCCGGGGCCGACGAGACGATCGCCTTCGCGCCGAACGGAGAGATCGGTCCCGCGCGGAAACACGGTGTCGAGATGCGCGCAAATCACCACGGGCGGCAGGTCGTCGGTTCCTGGTCGTCGACCGATCACGTTGCCCGCCGCGTCCGTATGCACGTCGGTCAGCGCGCAATCCGCGAACCGCCGCGCGATCCACTGGCCGCGTTCTTGTTCTTCTCCGGTAGGCGCCGCGATTCCCGCGACCGCGATCTGCGAGCGAATGATTGAATCGTCGCGCGCGGCCAATCGCGCATGCGCGGGCGTCAACGCCCGATGCGTCGCGATCGTCTCGCCGTGCGGCGGCGCGGCTGTAATCATGCGTAACAATTGCGGCAACGCGGCTCCCTAACGCAAGTGGTAAATTCTGCCCATGGCACATCCGAAAAACGACAGCGATTTGACAGGTCCGGCGAAGTCCGCGTCGATGGGACGGAACGTCTATGTCCTCAGCGTCGTGAGCTTTTTGAACGACGTCGCCACCGAGATGATCTATCCGCTCCTCCCCGTGTTTCTCACAACGGTGCTCGGCGCGAGCGCGGGCTTCATCGGCGCTATTGAAGGCGCTGCCGAGTCGACGGCGGCGTTGTTGAAACTGGCAAGCGGGTGGTGGTCGGATCGCGTACAAAAACGAAAGCCATTGGTCGTGTGGGGTTACGTCATTGCGTCGGCGGTTCGTCCCTTCGTCGCAATGGCTCAGACGGCCACCCAAGTGCTGCTAATACGAGTCGCGGACAGAGTCGGGAAAGGCATTCGCAATTCGCCGCGCGATGCACTCATCGCAGATTCGGTCGACCCGAGCGTTCGTGGGAGAGCGTTCGGCGTGAACAGTGCGGCGGACAACGCCGGAGCGCTGCTCGGTCCGCTGATCGCGTTTGCATTGCTGGCATGGCTCGGCTATTCGCTTCGGACGGTCTTTTGGCTCGCGGCGATTCCTGGTGCGATTGGCGCGATCGTCGCCGCGGTCGGTATTCGAGAAGTCGCAAAGCGTGAGGTCGGCAAGAAGGTCGAGCTCAGCGCCGGGATGGGCGCGCGGTTCTGGTTCTTTCTCGTCGTCATTTTCGTTTTCACGCTCGGCAATTCAACCGATGCCTTTTTGCTTCTGCGTGCAAAACAACTTGGGGTTGCCGTTGCGCTTGCTCCGATCCTGTGGGCTGTTCTCAACGGCGTGAAGAGTCTTCTCAACATTCCCGGCGGAATGTTCTCGGATCGTTTCGGCCGACGACCCGCGCTGATCGCCGGCTGGGTCATCTATGCCGTGATCTATTTCCTGTTTGCCCGCGCCAACCAAGCGTGGCATGCGTGGGCGCTCTTCGCCGGGTACGGCATTTATTTCGGACTCACCGAAGGCACGGCGCTCGCGCTCATCGCCGACCTTGTTCCTAAGGAACGGCGCGGAGCCGCATACGGATGGTACTATTTGGCGGTCGGAATCGGCGCCTTGCCTGCATCACTTCTCTTCGGACTGTTGTGGGATCGGTTCGACTCCGCGATCGCATTCGATGTGGGCGCTGGGCTGTCACTGATCGCCGCTGTGCTGATGCTATTTGCGCCGCGCGGCTCGAACCGCGACGCGGTGTCGGCGTAGTCGTTCGAGTCCTTGCCCGCACTCGGTCAAAGTTTGGAACCGGAGACTGAGTTCGACCTGACTGTCTGCACCACGGCGTGGATGCGAAGATCAATTCGCAAGCGTCGCCTTGCACGCTTTTGTACGCGTTGCTTCACTCTCCGCCGCGGCGCACTGAGTTGCCAAGCCCCATCTCGAAGTCGCGCGGCTTACGCCGACGATGTAAACTATCGCTGCGGATTTGCCGCCTACGTCGCACTCACACGTCGGGCGATCGTTTGTGATACCACATTCCCGAGGGCGATATGAGCCGAGACGACTGCTCCAAATGCGAAGAGCGTAGCTGCGACTGTCTGCGATTTCGTCACGAATGGACGCCGGGTACGATCTATAAACCTGGAGAGGCTGTTCCGCGCGATGGTTCGAGCTATGTGGCAATCCACTGGAACCAGAACGACCCGCCGCCGAGTCCCAACTGGGCAACGATCGCGACAAAGGGCGCGACTGGCGCGGTCGGACCGGCAGGCCCGGCGGGACCGCGAGGCCCAGACGGACAACCAGGCGACTCGCGAGCGAGCGACTTGTATGAACTCTCACTCCAAGACTTCGGCGGAGAGTTCGGTACCGATGGAATCGAATCGCCGCCAAAGATCATTCCGCCGGGGAGCTATCTGATTCTCTGCTCCGTCAGCCTCGGCAACAACGATGGCGACGACCAGGATTGGGTACTCGAAGTCAAGCTCAACGGCGTCGTACTCGACTCCGCGAAAGGACGACTACGTGGCGGTTTAAGTGGGGGCGTTTGGATCAATACGGAACCAGGAAGCGACACGGTCGCCCTTGTCGCAAGCTACTCGAGCGCAAGCGACGCGGCGCTGACAATCCGCGGTGCGGGGTACAAGATATTCGGCAGCTATATCTCCGTGCGCGCGCTCAAAGTCGGAGCGATTCACGCGGTGTAGCGCCTGCCCGCTGCGAACCGACTCCTTCTTGCTGTTCCGCGCAAAACAACTCGGCGTCGTCGCGCTTGCTCCGATTCTGTGGGCAGTCTTGAACGGCGTGAAGAGTTTGCCGGCGTCGCTGCTCTTCGGATAGTTGTGGGATCGAATCAGCTCCGCGTTCGCGTTTGAGGCAGGCGCGAAACAAACTCTCAGGCGACGCCGTCCCCGCGCCGTCCCATCGACAGTTGCTTGACTTTGTAGAACTTGAATAAAAGTGGGTATTCACTCCGGATTCGCTACTCAACGTTTCGAGGTACCGCGGTCCGTGAATGGTTTCAGCGTGGCTCTCGCGTTCACCGTTGTGATGTTGACGCCCGTCGAGGCGAGATCATAGCGGCCGGACAGCGCCCGCGCGCGAAATGACAGTGCGACCCTCCACGAGGTCACTCGGTCGCCGGTGCCGAGGAAGCGTGGCCGCATCCTTGGGATATTCGCTGCCCGCCGTCATCACGGAGGCGCTTGCGGCAAAAACCACTGTCACGGATTTTGGTCTGAGCGAATTCATCGAGCGAGCGAACGACAAGAGCTCGCGATCTGTTGTCGTGACTCCGCCGGAGATGCGTCAGGGCGACGGCCGCTGGCTCGTCGATTTTCTGAAGAGCAAAGGAATCGACCATTGCCACGCCGCCACGCTACGTCGCTTCGTGGACGGCGTTTATCAAGGCATTGGCATTCCCGACAAGATCAATACTTCGGAGTTCGAGGCGGCGATCTTCTATCCTCGAACGGATCGACGCCCCTCCAGTACAACCAAACGTCAAAAGGCGGCGGTTGCGCCTGTTGCTCTGGACCCGTTGGCAGATTCTCTCGCCGTACTAAGACTGCGTTTGACAGGAGAAACGCCATAAGCGATTTCAGTGCAAAAAAATTGAATGAGGGCTTTTTGAACGCGCCTGCTCGAAATGCGGTCTATTCGAACGCCGTCGCTCTCAACGCTGTTGCTTTGAACGCAGTCTCCGCGTCTGTCCGCTTATTCCGTTCCAGTCCGCGTTCGCCCCTCGGTGCCGCACACCGAGACCACGACCGCCCGTGATCGGCGAAACGAAGGCAGGCAGCAGTATCAGGAACCAGCAGCCAGCGGCCCGCCCCTACGACATCGGCGCCCACAGCGTCCAGTAAATCACCACCGAACACCGCCCGCTTCGCGTCACGTCGCCCCGCGGCCACGTATACCGCTGGAACTGCTCGGGCACCGAATCCGGACGCGCGTAGATCTCGACGGCCACGAGATCGCCGGCAATCGACGGAACCGCGAACGCGGGCGTTACCGGATGCCCGTCGACGAGCGACGTGATGCACCCATAGCCATTTGACGCCACCGGAACGCGAATCGGCCCCTGTCGAGTCGAGCGAACATCGACGCGAAAGCCCTTCACGTCGTGAAAGAGATCCGCAGTGTACTGCACACCCTTGTCGTCGATGTCCGTGTAATCGAAAAAGAGTCCACCGCCCGCCTTCTTGCGGCAGACGAACCCGTCGAGCGAATACAGCGGACACGGTCTGCCCGCAATGACACGCAACGTGTCGAGCATCGGCGCGCTGTGCTCGAGCCACAACTTGATGTCGACGTGACCGTCTTTCGATAACGACACATGAAATTCGGTTGGCGAGTAGCCGAGCTTGCGCGCGCGCACCGTGTACTGATCCGCGTCGAGACCGGCGATCGTGAACGCGCCCGCGGAATCCGTTCTCGTGCGATGATTGCCGGGATACGCAATGACATCCGCACCGGACACCGGGCGTGAGGCGGAGTCGCGCACGATTCCGCTCACCGACGCGCCCTGCGCGTATGCGAACGCCGGAGCCGCAATAGCAACTCCGGCGACGAGACCCAACCAACCGGCAAATCTGAGAACGCGCATCGAACCACCCTGCGACGATTGAGACAGCCCCCACGGCTTCTCCTATATACCCCAAATCGTCTTCAAAAGTGCGTACCGTTCGCTCAACAGCACCGAGCGCCCGGCTTGCTGTACCGGTCTACCTGCCGCTGCCGAATGAACTCCTCCTGCGTCGGAAGCACCGCATCGGGATGATGCGAACGCATGTGCGCAACGTACCGATCGTAATCGGGCACCCCAATCACTCGGCGCACGACGCAGGCAACGCGCTCGATTCGCTCGAGCGCCGCCCGCGTGAACGTGTTGTCTGCCGTTCGCATGATCAGTCTCCTGGAACCGGAACGGGCGCGTTGCCTCCGAAGGGTACTTCCGACGACACTATCGGCTTCGACCCGCCTAACACCAACGACCATTCACGGAAGCTATCGGCGAGAATCACGACGACAGCGATCATGAAAAACGCGGCCACCCCAGCGTCGAGATAGTCATTGAAGACCATGCGACTCGCGTTCGCGGCACTGCCGCCGACCGCGGCGGTGAGATGGCCGGCAGCAACCTGCGCCTGCACGAATTTCGCATGCGACAGGAAGCCGATCCTCACGTCGCTCGAGAAAATCTTCTGCCAGCCCGCCGTCATCGTCACCACGCCAAGCCATACCAGCGGAAGGATAGTTACCCAGCAGTACCGCGCTTTGCCCATCTTGATGATGACGGTCGTCCCCACACAGAGCGCGACGAGCGCCAGCAGCTGATTGGAGATTCCGAACAGCGGCCACAGCGAGTTGATGCCACCGAGTGGGTCGATAACGCCCTGGTACAGGAAGTAGCCCCACATCGCGACCATCAGCGCACTCGACATCAGCACCGCCGGATACCACGAGATACGGCCGAACGGCTCCCACACCTTTTTGCCGAGGTCTTGGAGCATAAAGCGTCCGATACGCGTGCCCGCGTCGAGGGTCGTGAGAATGAACAGCGCCTCGAACATGATCGCAAAATGGTACCAGATGGCCAGCGCTTCTCCGCCACCCAACGCATTCGAGAACAACTTCGCCATGCCGAGCGCGAGGCTCGGTGCGCCGCCGGTTCGCGAGAGGAGCGAGCTTTCCCCGACGTTCTTCGCGAGCGTCTCCATCTCGCCCGGCTGAATCACGAAACCCCAATGCCGAACCGCCTCCGCCGCGCTCAACGCCGTTGTGCCAATTGCGCTCGGCGGAGCGTTGATCGCGAAGTAGACGCCCGGGGTCAACGCGCACGCCGCGATCAATGCCATCACCGCGACAAACGATTCCATCAACATGCTGCCATAACCAACCATCCGCGCGTCGTCCTCGCGCTCGAGCATCTTCGGCGTCGTGCCCGACGAGACCAGCGCGTGGAAGCCCGAGATGGCGCCGCACGCAATCGTAATGAAGCAGAACGGAAACACTTTTCCGGCGAAAATCGGTCCGGTACCGTCGACGAACTGCGTTACCGCCGGCATCTGAAGCGGCGGCAGCGCGACGAGGATTCCGGCCGCCAGCGCAAGCACGACTGCCACTTTAACGAATGCTGATAGATAGTCGCGCGGCGCGAGCAGCAGCCACACCGGCAGCACCGACGCCATGAAGCTGTACGCCATGACCGCGAGTGCCACCGTCGTTCCGCTCAGCGTGAACATCGCCGCCAAGCTCGGCTGCTCCGAAACCCAGCGGCCGGCGACGAGCGAGAACGCGATCAGGACGAGCCCCATTGCGCTCGCTTCGAGCACGCGCCCGGGACGAATCCATCGCAAATAGACGCCCATGATCATCGCGATCGGAATCGTGAGGCCGATCGTGACCGTTCCCCACGGACTCGACTTCAACACGTTGACGACCACGAGCGCGAGCACCGCGAGCAGCACGATCATGATGCCGATGACGGCGACGAGCGCCGTTAGTCCGGCAACCGGACCAATTTCCTCGCGAGCCATTTGTCCGAGCGACTTACCATCGCGTCGAACCGAAGAGGCGAGGATTACGAAGTCCTGAACTGCTCCACCCAGTGCCACGCCCACGATGATCCAGATGACGCCGGGCAGGTAGCCAAACTGAGCCGCGAGCGTGGGACCGACTAGCGGACCCGGGCCGGCGATCGCCGCGAAATGATGCCCGAAAACGATCCAGCGGTTCGTGGGCACAAAGTCGCGCCCGTCATCCAGGCGCACGGCGGGCGTCGGTCGCCTCGCATCGAGGGCGAAGATCTTTGCAGCGATGAACTTGCTGTAGAACCGATAGGCTATCGCGTAACTGCACACGGCCGCTGTTAGCAGCCATGCCGCATTGACGTTCTCGCCTCGCGTCAACGCGACGTGCGCGAAGGCGACGGCGGCGAGAATGGCGACGAGCGCCCAGATACCCGCGCGAAACAGCTTCGACATGTGGTAGGGCTCCGATGGGTTGCAGGCTAGGCGCCAACTTGTTTCACGGGACACCTCGAGACAAGGGGAAACCCCTATTCCGCATCGTCGCGTGATCCGACGCACCGACTTTCGCGGCCCTCAACAACTAGCGTCCAAATGGTTGACGCCGCTATACCGTTGACCGCAGTGTAACTGTTGTCTTTTTTTTCGCCACCTGATCGGGCCACTTCCGGCCAGGTGCGTGTATTCCCTAGTCCACTCATCGCGTGATTCGCGTCCCCTCCGCTCGTTCGCGACGCTGGTTCTGGCTGTTGCGGTCTCCACATGTTTCGATGCGCCGAGTCCGGGTGCGCCGACGCCAGCCAAGAATACGGGTCCGACGCGCATTGCGTTGGCCGCGACGTTCTCGAGATCCGCTGCCGCCGTGTTCGCGCAGCGAAACGAGTTCGCCGTCGTCAACTTCGATCACGTTCGAGTCATTCTCATGAACTCCTGGTCGGATATCGTCAAAGACACGACGATCGCGTTCACGCCGACGTCGCCCGATTTCACGCTCGACCTCACGATCGACGGTGCGGCGCTTGGCGACTACTTTCCCGTCGAGTTGCAGTAATCGGTGCTGTGTTCAAGGGCACGGGCAGCGCACAGGCCTACGAAGGAACTGCGCCGACGCAGCAGCCGGTCGTCGTCACATACGTCGGACCCGTTGCGACCACGACGAAACACGTGGGGGCGCCGAAATCGATTTTGCTCGTTTCACCGTCGACAACGACGTTCGCCGTCACGGCGTTCGACGCTCGAACCCAGTACAGCCGACTCGCAATTTCAGGAGCGGCGACGCTGGCCGAACAGATCAACGTCTTCCTGAACTCCGGATTCGTGTCGACCGCCGGGAACACGTTCACACCGGTCATGTACGCCTCGCATTCCGGAGACTTTGCGGCCTACAGGATGGCTGGCGGATCGTGGACGACCACGGCGGCGGGTGCGACCGCGGTATCGCTCGTGAAATAGTTAGTTTGCGCCGTCGTAGCTGTTAATATTCTGCAATGCTACGGCGGCGCGTCTTTCTTCTGGTGTCATCAACGCTCCTCGGCGCGGTCGGATGTCATAGCTCCGCGCCGCAGCCTGAGCGGCCCGTCATGGCCGTTGAGCATTCGCTCTCTGGACTTGCGTCGCAAAAAATTGTGCTGCTGCCCGTCTACTCCGTTCGAGTCGTCCCCGGACTCGGCTGGGGCGGAGCGATCGGCCGGCCGACGGATGTCGAGCGCACGCTCGATGCCGACATTCTCGCTGCCTTTGACGATAAAGGACTTCGACACCGCTGGATTTTTGCGGAAGATCTCGTCCAGTCGTACAAGCGGAACGCATCGTACGCCACCGATCCGTACGCCCTCTCTGAGGAATTTCTTCGCTCGCCGGGGTTGCTGATCGACGCGCGGTTGCCCGAACCGCTCGCGTCAGAGATGCGCACGCTGATCGCGCTCCACGAGGACGTGCGGCTCGTGCTCGCGCCGGTCGAGCTGCGCTTTGAGCCCGCGGCAAAGGGCGGACGCGGCGTGCTGCGTCTCGTGCTCATCGATCCGCGATACTCCGCCGTGCGCTGGATCGGCGAGGTCGCGAGCGACTCCGTCGCTTCGTACGGGCCCGTCATCTCCGCGACGATCGCGGCACGGCTGGCGAGCGTCGTCTCCACCCCGTAGGTCCGCTTTCGCGCAATGAAAGATCGTTTAACACATACATTTGAATGTCACGACAAGTCACTTTGATTCCCGGCGACGGCATCGGTCCGTCCATCAGCGCGGCGACCGTTCGCATCGTCGAAGCCTCCGGCGCCGACATAGAGTGGGATACGCAGCTTGCCGGACTCGCCGGTGTCGCTCGTTTTGGCGACCCCATCCCCGAAGCGACGCTCGATTCCATCAGGCGCACGAAGCTCGCGCTGAAAGGACCGCTCGAGACGCCGGTCGGCGAAGGCTTTCGTTCCATCAACGTCGCGCTTCGTAAGACGTTCGACCTCTACGCGAACGTACGCCCCGCATACTCCATCGTGCCCGGCGGACGCTACACCGATCTCGATCTCGTGCTCATTCGCGAGAACACCGAGGGTCTCTACGTCGGCATCGAGCACTACATCAAGGTCGGCGACGATCCGCGCGCGGCCGCCGAGTCGACGGCGATCATCACGCGGCTGGGGTCGGAGCGCATCGTGCGCTACGCCTTCGAGTACGCGGTGAAGCACGGCCGCAAAAAGGTCACCCTCGTGCACAAAGCGAACATTCTCAAGTTCTCACAGGGATTGTTCCTCGACGTCGGTCGCGTGGTAGCGCAGGAGTATTCCGGCAAGATCGCGTTCGAGGAACGCATCGTCGACGCCATGGCGATGAACCTCGTGCTGCACCCCGAACGATTCGACGTCATCGTCACGACCAACCTCTTCGGCGACATTCTCTCCGATCAGATCTCCGGTCTCGTTGGCGGACTCGGGTTGGCGCCGGGCGCGAACATCGGCAACAGCGGCGCCATCTTCGAAGCGGTGCACGGCACAGCGCCGGATATCGCGGGCAAGGGCGTCGCCAATCCAGGCGCATTAGTGCTCGCGGCATGCATGCTGCTCGAGCACGTCGGCGATCTGGACCGCGCCAAGCGCATCCGCACCGCGCTCGAAACCACCATTCAGGAAGGCCAAACCGTGACGCGCGACCTTGGCGGCACCGCCTCTACCGACGAATTCACCGACGCTGTGATCGCCAAGCTGTGACGAGCACCACCCTGTTTCATTGCTCCGACCTGCACTTCGGGCATCCAGCGGTTCCCGAGCAGTACGAAGCTATCGAAGCGCTGATTCAGGATCGGAAGTACGACGTCGTCGCAATTTCGGGGGACGTATCCCAGCGCGCGCGCGCTGGAGAATTTCAACGCGCGCGCGAGTTCATCAAGAAAGCCGAGTTGTCGGGCGCCAAGACGATCTGCGTGCCCGGCAACCACGATGTCGCGTGGTGGCTCGCGCCACTCGGCATCGGTGACGGCGATCGCATTTTCGCCAAGTATCGCGCATACATCGACAAGGATCTCGAGCCGGTGCTGCGCGTCGCCGGCGCGACGTTCGTCGGACTGAATACCTCGCATGGCGTCACGCGACGCACCCTGACCTGGAACGTGCGCGACATCTCCATCCTCGGCGATCTCACCCGGGCGCAGATCGAACACGCGCGGTCGGAGTTCGACGCGTCGCGGACCGATGACGCCCGCATCATCGTGATGCACCACAATCCGGTGAAAGGCGAGCTCTCCCAGCGGCACGGTTTAAAGCATACTCAACGCATCCTCGGCGCATTTGCCGAGATGGGCGTGAATCTCGTGCTGTGCGGACACGATCATCAGGAGGCCGTGCACTACATCGAGCACACCAGACGCGGCACGGTGATCTCGACGTCGGGCACCATCAGCAACCGTTCGCGCGGAGGCCGGCCGTCGTCTGTGAACAGCATTCGCATCACGGACACGGAGATCGAGGTGTCGACGCTCCTGTGGTCGCATGACCAGCACAACTTCGTCGCGGGGCCGGTGAAGTGTTTCGCACGCTGAAAGCGGTCTTCGGTCCGCGGAAAGATCCCGCGCAGCTGTCGCTGGAGTTCGACTCCGCGCCCATCGACGCGGAGTCGCTGCTGGCGCGACTCAAACTGCTCGGTCTCACGCGGATCGCGACGCTCCGGCTGACGCGAAACCGCAACGTGATGGTGAGCTATCGAGGACGCGTGTTGCGCGTACATCAGGGATATCTCAACGCGCCGCGCGACGTGCACCAGGCAATCATCGCGTTCGTTGAAGGAAAGACGCGCGATGCCCGCCGCCTTGCCCGCGAGCGCATCGTCGCCTTCGGCATCGAGGCCCCGCGCGAGCCGTCGGTGCGCCGCGAACGCACACGCCCCGAGGACGAGCCGGTGGCGGAGAAGCTCACCGAATGGCATACGCGGCTCAACGCGCAGCACTTCGATGGCAAGCTGGCGTCGGTTCCCGTGCGGGTTTCACGCCGCATGAAGAGCCGGCTTGGCCACTATTCCGCAGCGGCACGCGGGGAGTTCGGCGAGATCGCGATCAGCTGGCGCCACCTGCGCCGCCACGGCTGGGAGGAGGTCCTGCACACGTTGTTGCACGAGATGGTGCACCAGTGGCAGGACGAGAACGGCAAAGAGATCGACCATGGTCGCGTGTTCCGCGCGAAGGCCCGCGAGGTCGGAATCGAGGCTGCAGCGAAACGCGCCATGCCTCGGCGCTGACCCCGCAACCGTTCTAGATTCCTAGCAGTTCGCCGTCACGCCGTTTCACTCGAGGCCGCCCCCAACACCATGCTCGACTTCTATAACATCGATTCCGTGCTCTCCGAAGAGGAGCGCGCCGTTCGTGATAGCGTTCGCCGGTTCGTCGACGAGCGCGTGCTTCCCATCATCGGACAAGCTCACGTCGACGGAAAATTTCCGCGCGAAATTCTGCCCGACCTCGCAGAGCTCGGCGTATTCGGCGCGAACCTGCCTGAGGAATACGGCTGCGCGGGCCTGAACAACGTGTCGTACGGGCTCATCATGCAGGAACTTGAGCGCGGCGATTCCGGCATTCGCTCGTTTGCCTCGGTGCAGGGCGCGCTTGCCATGTACCCGATCTACGCCTTTGGCAGCGAAGAGCAAAAGCGAAAGCACCTTCCGAAAATGGCGAAGGGCGAGACGATCGGCTGCTTCGGTCTCACCGAGCCGGACTTCGGTTCGAATCCATCGGGCATGATCACGATGGCCACGGAGCGCGCCGATGGAACGTGGCTGCTCAACGGCGCCAAGATGTGGATCACGAACGGCTCGACGGCCAACATCGCCGTCGTGTGGGCAAAGACCAACGGCGACAAGAGCGACAAGTCGATTCGCGGCTTCATCGTGCCGACCGATAGCAAAGGCTTCAAGGCAAAGGATCAGAAAGGCAAGCTGTCGCTCCGCGCGAGCGACACGAGCGAGCTGGTGTTTCAAGATATCGAATTGCCGGCGGATGCGATTCTGCCGAAGTCGGGTGGGTTGAAAAGCCCGCTCATGTGCCTTACACAGGCCCGCTACGGCATTTCGTGGGGCGCGATCGGCGCGGCGATGGCGTGCTTTGAGGAAGCGCTCGAGTATTCAAAGACCCGCATCATGTTCGATCGTCCGATCGGCGGCTTCCAGATTCAACAAGAGCGCCTTGCCAATATGCTCACCGAGATCGTGAAGGCGCAGCTCGTGTCGCTGCACCTCGGCCGCATGAAGGACGCGGGCACGTACACGCCGCAGCAGGTGTCGCTCGCGAAGCGCAACAATGTGAGCATGGCGACGGACATCGCGCGCGAGGCTCGCCGGTTACTCGGCGCCAATGGCATTCTCGCCGAGTATGCGTCGATGCGGCACATGGTGAATCTGGAGAGTGTCTATACGTACGAAGGCACGCACGACGTGCATTCGCTCATCCTAGGTCAGGCTGTAACGGGTTTGAACGCGTTCAAGTAGGCTGATAACTGCGTCGCCGGTAGCTGCGTCGTCGAAGGCTTTTGTCTGGCTGACCGCGCGGTGTGCGTCGTTGCGTTTCGCGTTTGTGCGTAGCGCGTAGCGTTTGGACCCCGACAGGGCGGTGTGGCGTAGAGCCCTAAGATTACGCCACTACCCAACTGTCGGGGTCCATCAGTCACGCGTAACGCGCGAACGCACAACTCAACAACGCACACCGCGCCCGCCCTCGCCCGCCCTCGCGCGCCCACACCGCCCGCCCCCGCACCCGACCCCCCGCGCACCGCGCTTTAGGTGCCCAGGCGGCGCCGGGGTAGCCCAATTCGCGACGGCGACCCAAAACCGGAAAAGTGACTCAGAGCGGCGACTGACAAAGGCACCTCGCTCGGCTAACTTCCGCGTGCATTCTGACCCGAGCGAGGACCAGCGGTGAAAATCGCAGTCTGTATCAAGCGAACTCCTGATTCGGAGTCACGCTTCAAGATCGCCCCATCGTCTACCGGCATCGACGAGACGGGGCTCAAATTCGACATCGACGACTTTGCCAGCTATGCGGTCGAAGTCGCTCTCCAACTCAACGAAAAACAGGGCCCCGGCGAGACGGTCGTCTACGCGGTCGGACCCGACTCCGTCCAGGAAACGCTTCGCAAGGCGATGAGCATGGGCGTCGATCGCGCGGTGCAGCTCAAGGCCGACGCGGCGGGCCTGCAGGACGGACTTGCCGTCGCCAAAGCACTCGCCGCGGAGCTGAAAACCGGCGGGTACGACCTTATTCTGTTCGGCAAACACGCGTTCGATACGTCGGCTGGCGTCGTCGGAACCGCCGTCGCCGAGTTGCTTGGCGTGGCGTGCGTCACGGCGGCCACGAAGCTCGACATCGCGAACGGGCGCGGCACGGCGCGACGCGAGCTCGAAGGCGCGGCCGAAATGGTAGAGTTCGCACTGCCGGCTGTCGTGACGATCGACGAAGGCATCGCGCGTCCACGCTATCCGTCGCTCAAAGGCATCATGGCCGCAAAGAAAAAGCCGCTCGAGACCAAGCCGGCGCAAATCGGTGCGCCGCGCGTCGTCGTGAAATCCATGGAGCTTCCGCCCGAGCGTCCCGCGGGACGCATCATCGGCGAGGGACCCGCCGCTGTTCCGGAGCTCATCAGACTCCTGCAAACCGAAGCGAAGGTGCTGTAGATGAGCAACGTATTAGTGTTTGCTGAAACCCGCGACGGCGCCCTGCGGAAGATCGCGCTCGAAGCGACCACCGCGGCGCGCGCGTTCGCGGATTCAACCGGCGGTGGTGAAGTGCACGCGATCGTGATCGGGCCGGCCGGTGTCGGCGCAGCCGCGACCGCGCTCGGCGAGCACGGTGCCGATGTCGTCGTCGTCGCTGAGAATGCCGCGCTCGGGAATTTCGATCGCGAAGTGGTTGCTGCGACGATCGCGGCACGCGCGAGCGCCGGCTCGTACAAGGCCGTGATCATGGGCTTCTCCGCGCAGGGACGCGACATCGGTCCGCGCGTGGCCGCCAAGCTCGATGCGCCGATCGCGACGGACGTCACGTCGATTCGCGCGGATGGCGAGACGGTGGTCGTCACGCACCCGGCGTATGCGAACAAGGTGATCGTCACGCTCGCCGTGACCGCGCCGACGGTTGTGCTCTCGGTTCGTCCAAGCGCGATCACGCCGGTGGCGAACGCAAAAGCTGGCCGCGTTGAAACGATGGCGATCTCGGGAGATCCGAGTGCGTCGAAGGTGGTCGTGAAAGAAATGCTCCAGGGCGGCAAGGACAAAATCGATCTCGGCGAAGCGCCGGTGATCGTGTCAGGTGGACGTGGTCTTAAAGCGCCAGAGAATTTCGCGCTCGTCGAAGCGCTCGCCGCCGCGTTTGGAAACGCCGCCGTCGGGGCAACGCGAGCCGTGACTGACGACGGTTGGCGCCCGCACAGCGATCAGATTGGCCAGACCGGTCGCCAGGTGAGTCCGCAGCTGTACATCGCGTGCGGAATTTCCGGCGCCATTCAACATCTCGCCGGCATGCGCACATCCAAGACTATCGTCGCTATCAACAAGGACAAGGAAGCGCCAATTTTCAAAGTCGCCGATTACGGAATCGTCGGTGACGTGCTCGAGATTCTTCCGGTGCTGACGAACGCAGTCCGCGAGGCGAAGGCGACGCACTGATGACCTCGTCCAGCGTGTTGTTCCTATTCGTCCTCACGCTGGGCGCCGGGTTCTTTGCGCTCAACGTGCAGCGCTTGTTCGGCTACATGCGGCTCGGTCTCTCGGAGGATCGCAGCGACCATCCGTTCGTTCGACTCAAGAACGTCCTCACGATCGGCATCGCACAGTCGAAGATCTTCCGCGACCCCGTCGCCGGCGCGATGCACGCCACGATCTTCTGGGGCTTCATGGTGCTCACCGCGGGCACCGTCGAGATCCTGATTCAAGGCGTGATCCCGTCGTTCTCGTACGCGCTGATCCTTCCGCAGCCGATCTACCTGCTGTATGCGCTGTCGCAGGACGCGTTCGCCGGTCTCGTGATTCTCGCGATCGGCTTCGCGTTCTACCGACGCCTCGTGCTGCATCCAAAGCGACTCGACGGGGACAACCTCGAGCACACGGACGCGCTGATCATTCTCGGCCTGATCGGGGGACTGATGGTGACGTTGCTCCTCGCGAGCGCGTGCCAGTTCGTCGTCGATCCGTCGTCCGTGATCGTGTCGAAGCTGGTCTCGCGCGGGCTTGCCGGCGCGATTGGCCAAGTCGATCCGAATCCAGTGGTTCTCGCGCAGGTGTTTTGGTGGGCCCATGTGTTGCTCGTTCTGAGCTTCCTCAATTACCTGCCGTACTCGAAGCACCTGCACGTCGCGACGTCGCTCATCAACGTCTATCTGTCGAACACGAGCGGCCCGGGACAGAACGGCGTCATGCGCCCCATGGACCTCGAGGCCGAGGTGGATCATTTCGGCGCGGCCGACGTTGAAGATCTCACATGGAAGAATCTGCTCGACGGCTACTCGTGCACCGAGTGCGGCCGCTGCACGGCGGCATGTCCCGCGAATCAGACGGGCAAGACGCTGAGCCCGCGCAAGATCGTGATCAACGCGCGCCAACGGTTGATGGAAAAGGGCCCGCTCGTCACGAACGACCGCATGGACTTTCTCCGTCCCGCGCTGCTCCACGGCGAAGGGCGCGACGGTGGCGCGACGACGGCGGCCGAAGTGATGGAACACCGTCTGCTCGACACGTTCATCACCGAAGAGGAGCTCTGGGCGTGCACGAGTTGTCGCGCGTGCGTACAGGAATGCCCGGTGTCGATCGATCAACTCGACATCATCAATCAGATGCGTCGGTACCTCGTGCTGTCTGAATCCCGCTTTCCCGAGGAAGTGCAGCCGACGTTCGAGTCGCTCGAGCGGGTCGGCTCACCGTGGGCGTTCAGCCCCGGCGATCGGGCGAAATGGGCGGAAGGGCTCGACATTCCGACGATGGCCGAAGTCGTGGAGCGCGGCGAGCGCCCCGACATTCTGTTCTGGGTCGGCTGTATGGGATCGTTCGACGATCGCGCCAAGAAGATCGCCGTCGCGTTCGCGAGAATCCTCAAGGCGTGCAGCGTCAACTTCGCGATCCTCGGACAGGAAGAGCACTGTCATGGCGATCCGGCCCGGCGCATGGGGACCGAGTATCTCTACCAGACGCTCGCGACCGACACCATCGGAACGCTCGATCGCTATGAGGTGAAGACGATCGTTACGAGCTGCCCGCACTGCTTCCACCAGATGGGCAACGAATTCCCGCAGCTCGGCGGCAACTACGAGGTGATTCACCACTCGACGTTCATCGAACGGCTGCTCGAGGAGAATCGCGTTCCGTTGCGGGGCGAGGAAGGCAAGCGCCTCACCGTCGCCTATCACGACTCCTGCTACCTCGGCCGCTACAACGACGTGTACGATGCGCCGCGTGAGACGCTTCGCCGCGCGTTGCCGGTGATCAATCTCGTCGAGCCTCCGCGCACGAAGGACCGCGGGTTTTGCTGCGGCGCGGGCGGCGGTCGCATGTTCATGGAAGAGACGCAGGGAAAGCGCATCAACATCGAGCGCACCGAAGAGCTCCTCGCGACTGGCGCGGAGACGATCGCCGTCGCGTGCCCCTTCTGCATGACGATGATCACCGACGGCGCGAACGCGGTCGGCTCGAGCGTTCCCGTGCTGGACATCGCCGAAGTCGTCGCTTCGCAGCTTTCCTGATCCCATCACCCGTTCTGCTTTCGGCGAGCGGGAGCAGATGTCAGTAAATGAAAACGGCGAGGCTCATTCGAGCCTCGCCGTTCTCTTTACTGGATTCTGAAGGCGTACGACACCACGCCTTCGAGCTACGGCGTCGCTTTCTTCTTCCTGTTCACTCCATCGACCGGCGTCGCCGGCGTCGGCGTCGCGGCCTTGTTCAATCGCGCCCCGCCGACTGGCGAACGCGACGGGCCGGGGATCACCAGCGGTGTGAGATCGATCTTCGCGACTGCCGCTACGATCGTGGTTCCGGTCTGATCGTAAACGAGCGCGTAGTCGTCAGGCCCGAGGTTGATACCGGATGCGCATGGAATCGCCAGATCGGTCACGCCCGTCGTGACTTGGTGCGGACGGATGTTCGCCGGACCGACGAGCCATGGGAACCTCGAACACGAGACCACCGCGGAGGTGTTCGTCAAATGCCCACCCATCTTCGCAAGGAAGGCGTCCTCCACCGGAACGACGTAGCTCCCGTAGTAGCCGCCGTGCTCGCCCGAGAACACGATGCGTCCGCCTTCGAACGCAAACTGTTTCAGATTGTTGATCTCGATGTCGCTAAACGGAATCGCCGGCGTCAATAGCAAGACCACCTTGATGCTTGGATCGATCGCCGACGTGAGATCGGCGGACGACGAGTTGACGTCGACCGGGGTGTACCCGGCGGCGGTCAACGTGCCGTGCATCGACGTTTCATTTCCCGACGAACATTCGAACCCGCCGCAGAGCGAATTGTGTCCGCGGAAGAACATGAAACCGGTCTTCGATGCGCGCGGCCCGGTTCCTGGGAAGTTGATGAGGTTCCTATAGAACTGCGCCTGATTGGCGCCGCCGCCTGCCGCACCGTTCGGATCGTCCCACAGGTTCATGTCGTTCACGACGATCACGTCGGCGCCACCACTCGGAATGGCGCTGATGGTCACGTGCGAGCACCCGGTGTTGGCGGGCGTCGCCTGCACCGCGCACACGTCGAACGTTGCCGGACTCGGAACTGCGCTCGGTGCGGTATACGTGATGGGATCACTCGCCAACTCGCCATACGTGATGGTGCCGAACGTCGAGTTGCCGCCCGGAATGCCGTTCACGGTCCACGTGTACGGCCCGACGCCACCGGACGTGACGCTGAACAGCTGCACGCTGCCCGGAAGTTTTTCCGCCGTTGGTGGCGTGATGACGAGCGTTCCGCCGCCCCCTCCACCACCACCGCCGCCGCCGCCGGTCACCGTGATGTCGATCGTGCCCGTGAGCGCCCCCGCCATGCCGATGATGTGCGCCGTGCCGCCCGACACGCCCGTCACCACCCCGCTCGAGCTCACCGACGCCACCCCCAGGGTCGTCGTCGTAAACGTCGTCGGCGCGTCCGAGATCGGATTCCCGTTCCCGTCCGCGTACTTGCCCGTCACCGTCGCCGACCCACCCACCGCGATCGTGCTCTTCGTTGTGAACAACGCCAACACCTTGATCGTCGGCGCCACGTTCAGCGTCCCCGAATCCGTCTTGCCGTCCGCCGCGGCCGTCACCGACACCGAGCCCGCCTTCTTCGCCGTAAACACGCCGCTCGACGAAATCGTCCCGATCGTCGGATCCGACGACGTCCACGTGATCAGCGCCCCGTCGATCGGATTGCCCAGCGCGTCGAGCGCCGTCGCCGTGAATTTCACCACGTCGCCCACCGATGACACGCTCGCCGACTTCGGCGTCACCGTCAGCGTCACCGTGATCTGTTTCTCCGTCACCGGCGTCGTCGCCGTGAGGCCGTCGGCCGTCACCGTGATCGTCGCGGTGCCGTTGGCGAGGCCCGTTACCAGGCCCGTCTGGTCGACCGAGATCACCGTCGGGTTGTCGCTCGTGAAGACCGGAATGATCCCGTCAGTCGACGCCGTCGCCACCTTTGGCACCAGCTTGACCGTCAGCGCCTTCGTCTCATGCAGCGAGGCAAGTGTCACCGTCGTCGGAGTCAGCTCGACGTGATCGAGCGGCGTCACGACCGTGACCGCCACCGTCGCCGTCTTGCCTTCGGCCGTTGCCGTGATCGTCGTCGTCCCGAGCTTGACGCCCGTGATCACGCCGAACTGCGTGACCGTCGCGATCGTCGGATCGGCCGACGTCCACGTCGCCGCCCGGTCGTCGATGAGATTGTTGCCGGCGTCGCGCAGTTCCGCGCCGGCCGCCGCGCTCGCGCCGCGCGCCACCTGCACGGTCGTCGGCGCCGTGATCACCGTGAACACCGGCGCATGCACATTCACCAGCGCGGAGTCGGCGACGTTGCCCGCCGTGCGCGCCACCACGTACGTCTTTCCCTGGAACTGGCCGGCCGTGATCTGGCCGTGGTCGTCGATCGTGACGGTGCCGCTGCGCGCCGTCCAGCCGACGCGAATCGGCGCGACGGCCTGGCCGTTGGCATTGGTGCCCGTCACCGCGACGGCACCTGTGGCGCCGGCATTGAGCGTGACCACCGACGGTGAGACGTGGAGCGTCGTGACCGCCGCATCGGGCGCCGCATACACCAGCACGGGACTGACGCTGGTGTTGTTGCCGGGCTTCAAGACCACGTCCTGCGCCGCGTGGTACGCAATGACGCCATCGGCGTCGAAGGCGGTCAGATCGAGCTTGAAGGTGGCCGAGGTGCCGAGGAACTGGACGTCGAAGTTGAGCGTCGCGATGCCATTGTTGAAATTGCCCGTGACGACGACGGTGTCGTTATTTGACGAAATGAGGAGCCCTTTGACGGTGGCGAGCGTGATGCTCGGCGCGCCGGCGGGCAGGGCCGTAAAACGCGGTGCGATCGCCAAGGCCGCCTGTGCCGGTGTCAGCGCCGGCGCCGAAACATCAGCGGGAGTCCCGTCGCGACACGTGACGGCCGCGAGCAATGCGCCCGCGACACCCACCAACCGGAGAAGCCGACCCGCCTCTCTCCCGCTCACTCGGACCGACAATCCCACAGGACCCCCCAATTCTGATGTCAACTGCGTCACTCTTCAATAACAATGACGCGTGCCCCAGCGTGCGTTGGGGCCAAGCAGGACTATGCTAGCATTCGGCGCCACGGGCCGCAATGCGCAACTCGTACCAATGACGGCCGAGGCCGCTCCAACGCGGAGAGGGCCACCCGACGAACATCTCGTATTACCGTGCGAAGCGCTGCGTCCCTGGTCACCGCCGCACGAACGCCGCTTATTGCGCGTGCGCCAATTCAAAGATCGTTATGGTTTGGCGGACCTCTCCGTCGGCGTATGGCATCGCGATCTGTGACCGAAGTTCCAGCCCGACCGCGGGAAGTGCCACGAGAAAATTCTCACGCGCAACGCGACCGGGATCCGCCACGAGCGCAATGCCGCTCGGCGCAAGGGTCGCACCGATTGCGCCAGCGATGAGCGCGCCGTAGGGCTGCTCGTACAGCACATCCGACGCTACAACTACATCGAACCGATGCAGATCGGTCGGGATGTGGCGCCAATCGAGGCTCAAGCCACGGACCTTCCGCCCCCCATTCTTCGACGCGTTGAGTCGCGCGAAGCGAACGGCGTCGTCGTAGTAATCTGACGCGACCACGTCGAATCCGGCCAGCGCCGCGCAGACCGTGACCAGTCCGGAGCCGCAGCCAAGGTCGAGGAGCGAGCGACCATTGCCTTGAAGACCAAGCATGTGCTCACCCAAAATTCGCGACGACGGCCAGAGCTCCGCCCAGTACGGCAGCCGCTCGTCGCGATCGAAATCGACCTCGCTGATCAACTCTTCCGCGCTCGCCGGGTGCAGAATGGAAACGGCGCGCCCCGCCATCTCGAGTGTGGTATTGACGACGCGAAAACGACGCTCGAGCGACGTCTTGAGCGCGGCGAGGTTCTCGTCGATCACGCGAGAAATGTGTCGGACGAGAATGCGCCGTCGAGTAGCAGCGCGCTGACCTTCTCCCCTTCGGCGATCACTTCACGCTCGGCGGGAACGACGATTAGGGCGTTCGCGCGCGACATCGACGTCAGCAGTCCCGAGCCCTGTGGTCCGGTAAGGCTGGCCATCGCGGTTTGCCCGTCCCACTCGACGACCGCCCGAAGGAAGTGCGTCAACGGAGCCGCGATGGAAATCCTCTCGCGCGTCTGCACCTCGATCACGCGGCGAAACAGCCGCCCTTCACCGCGCAGTTTTCGAATGAGCGGTCGCGCGAACAGCTCGAACGTGACCATGGCCGACACGGGATTTCCCGGTAAGCCAAGCCACGGCATGCCGTGCAACGTTCCGAAGCCGAGCGGTGCACCCGGCCGCATCTTCACACGCCACAGCCGCAAGTCGGCGCCGAGGGACTTGAGAACGTCTTTAGTGAAGTCATATGCGCCGACGGAAACACCGCCGGACGTGATAAGAAGATCGCAGCCCTGCGCGCCGCGAAGCCGCTCGCGATACGCCGCCGGATCGTCGCCGACGATGCCGAGTTCGACGACGTCGGCGCCCGCGGCGCGAGCGGACGCCACGAGCGTATACGTGTTGGACGACACGATGCGTTCGCCGCGGAGCACCGCATCGAATCCGTCGACGTCGACCAGCTCGTCGCCCGACGCCAGCACCGCCACGCGCGGCCGGCGGTGCACGACGACGTCGCGCTTGCCGACCGAGGCCAGTACGCCCATCACGGCCGGATCGATTGACGTGCCGCGTGTGAGCACGAGCGATCCGACCATCATGTCCTCGCCGCGCGGGCGAATGTTGCGGCCGGTGTCGCGCGGGTCGCGAATTGCGACCGTATGTTCGCCGCCGTCGGTGTCTTCGACGCGAATGACCGTGTCAGCGCCGTCGGGAATCGGCGCGCCGGTCATGATGCGAATCGCCGTGTTCGGCGCGAGCGCGCGCGACGACCGTCCTCCCGCTCGAACGGTTTCGAGAACTGGAAGAACGACCGGCCGCGCGTCGCTGGCGGCCGCCACGTCGGATCCGCGCACCGCATACCCGTCCATCGACGCGTTGTCCCACGGCGGGTGATCGACCGGCGACACAACGTCCTCCCCCAGTACTCGGCCGAGGACATCGCGGAGCGGGATGGATAGGACGGGAAGCGGCGCGATCGTCCCGAGGATTTCCGCGCTGGCCTCGTGCACCGTGTATGCCATGGCGGCCGTACTTAGTGAATTCTCATTGCGGCAAGCCGCACGACGATTTCGTCCTGCACGCGCTCTACCTCGCGGGTTGGAACTGTCCAGTTGTTGCAGAGCAGGCTGAAAATCAGCATGCGGCCGTCGGCGGTGGTGACGTATCCGGACAGCGAGCGCGCCATCGCGAGCGTGCCGGTCTTCGCGTGCACGTTGTTCGCCGCCGGCGTTCCCTTCATTCTATTTCGAATCGTTCCGTCGACGCCGCCAATCGGAAGACCGTCGTAAAACGCGGCGAACGACGACGATCGGCGCATCGCGTCGAGCACGCGCGCGACTGTGCGCGGCGAGACGTAGTCGTATCGGGACAGCCCGCTGCCGTCGCGCACGACGGCTTCGTTCGCGGGGACGCCCCACGCCGCGATCTGACGCGACACGACAGCGGTCGCACTGTCGGCCCGCCCGGCGCCCGTCGCGTTGAGCGCCACCGCGCGAAACAGCATTTCGGCGATCTGGTTTTGCGACGGCTTGAGCAACGGCGGAAGAATTTCGCGCAGCGTCGGCGACGTCAGCGTGGCGAGCGTATCGACCCGTGATCCGGGGTTGATAGTTTCCTCATCGACGACGATGCCCCGGTCGCGAAGTGCTTCCCGGAGTGCGGCTGCGTACGCAACGTCGGGATCATGATGCGTGATCTCGAGGCTCGCCGTGTCGCGCGGCGCAATCTGGCCTTCGAGAATGACGTCCCATGTCGTGCTGTCGTAGCGCACGCGGAGGCCGCCGTCTGTCCGATGCGGAACGTCGTGCGCCAGAACCGTGGTCGACGCGAGCACGCGGACCTTCGGAAACGATCGGGCCGGACTCACCGCGACTTGGACCGGATCGCCCGGCCGCTCTCCGCCGCGCACGTGAATGACGCTGAAGCCTTCGTTGAACAGCAGCTCGTCGATCGGCGCGGAGTATGAATCTTGAAAGTCGTCGTAGCTCCAGCCGTAACCGAGCGTCGCTCCGGGGAACGCGTCGCCGGCGGGCAGCACGCGCCCCGTGATGTGTTTCACGCCGCGCGCGGAGATCGAGTCGGCGATCGCGCGAAGTGGGAGCATCGCGTCGTGCATCATGTGGTCGCTCACCGACGGATCGCCACGTCCGATCACGAGCAGGTCGCCGTCGAGCGTGCCGTTCGAGATCGTCCCGCGCGCGGCGAAGCTCGTGCGAAAGCGGAAGTCGGCGCCGAGCTGCGTCAGTGCCGTGGCGGTCGTGAGGATTTTCATGTTCGACGCCGGCATGAACAACTTACCGGCATTGCGGGAATACAACGTATCGCCGCTCTCCGGGTCGATGATGAGTATTCCCCAATGAGCGTTCGAGAACTGCGGCGCGTCGGCCATGGAATCGATCGCCGTGCGAAGACGCTCCACGCTGGAGCTGCCGGCGGACACGGGGCTCGGCGCGGCGTTCGAATGACAGGCGGATGCGCTCGCGACGAGCGCGAGCGGTAGAACAAAAAAGCGACGCATGCGTTCTCCCTGAAACCATGGGGTTGGGAGAAGGAACAATACTGCGAGACCGCCCCCGGCGAAGCTGTCAGCTCGTCGCCAACCGCCCCGCCAGCTCCAAGTCCGCGGCGGTGTTCACGTTGAAGAACATCCGCGATGGGTCGCCGGCCGCCGTCAAATCGGCGGCGGGAATGGTGCGCAACGACAAGAGCCGCGCCACCAGCGCCGACACACGCAGGTCGCCGGCGTCGAGCGCGGCCTCGATGGCCGGAAGACATCGCGTCGAGTACGCGGCGCACAATCCCTCGAGGCCGTGAGGACCTTCCGGCACGGCCGCATCGCGGTCGGAGAGTCGGTCGCGAATGAGCGCGAACAGCCCGGGATTCACGAACGGCATGTCCCACGCGACGACGAGCGCTGCGTCAGTTGCGGCAGACAGCGCGGAGTGGATGCCAACGAGACTGCCGTGCTCTTGACGGACGTCGCGCACGATTCGCGCTCCGGGCAGCCACGCCTCCGCGTCCTCGGCATTGCTCACGACCACGATCTCCGACGTGACCGGCTGCAGCGCGCTCGCGATCGTGTCGATGATCCGCCGATCTCCAACGCGCAGCAGCCCCTTTGGCGCTCCGCCGAACCGGACGCTTCCGCCGCCCGCGACGATGGCGCCGATCAGGCGCGCAGGCCTCGCTGCTGCGCCGCGTCGTCGAGGCCGGCGATGAGCGCGCGTTCCACGAGCAGCTCGTGCGACAGCGCGCCCCGTCGTTCCTTCAGGTAGCGGCCGCAGGCGTTGCAGATGGCGAGCTCGTAGCCTGGGTACGGCGACGGAACGCGGGCCAGCGTCGGCGAGCTGTCCACTCCGCAGCCGAGACAGCCGCGATGGTCGGTTCGCCATTTCGTGTCGCACCGCCAGCACACCAGCGTCCGCCGCGAGTCCGTGACCAGCGCGAGATCGGGCGAGGCCGCGCAGCACGGACAGTGTGGCCGCTTCCACGTCGTAATCGGCGCATCGCCCGCGACGTCCGTCGCCACGCGCGACAAGACCGCGTTGCCGACCACCGCGGAGACCTTCCGCGCGAGCCGCGTCATCGCATCGGCTGGCAGCGAATCCGCGTTGGACCACGCGATCGTTTGCGCGGTGACGTCGATCGGCGTGCGAAGCAGCATTTCGACCCGTGAGGACGATTCAATGCCAGTTCTCTCAAACGCCGCCGCGCTGCGCGAAAACGCGCGGTTCAAATCGCCGGCGGTGTACAACACCGCCGCGGCGTCGAACGCCGACCGTCCCTGCTGGATCCGTTCGCGCGCGCGAGCAACATCGGTCGTCGCATAGCCTCGCGAGCGAATCGCGGAATGAATGCGAACGAGCGGCTGCAGCTGCTCGGCGAGTGTTCGGCTCGCGGCGGTGGTGCGGCGAGGAGTCGTTGACGTAGTGACCGGAGGCACGGACGGGACGGTCCTTGTTGCGACGATCCCGCGACCTCATTGGCCGCGTGTCACGACGCTGTTCCCCCTCAGGAAGAACGAGAACGCGCCGCGTCACAACGCGAAAAAACTCCGGTTATTGTGCCCGAAAAACCGCGCGAAGCGTGCTGTCTTCGGCAACAATTACCTCTTGCACTTTCGCCAGACCCGCGAGCGCGGATTGCACGCGCCCGAAAATGAAACGCGAAAGCTCCTCGCCGGTCGGAACCAATTTTCCGTCCGCGAATTCGGGAACGTCGAGGTTGATGTTGCGATGATCGAAGCGATCGCGCACTTCCGTCGCGAGCACGCGATCGAGCACTCCCAGGTCGATCAAGAAACCTGTGGCTGGATCGATCTCGCCCGACACGGTGACGTCGCAGGTGTACGAATGCCCATGATAGTTCTCTCGCGAACACGCGCCGAACACCGATTGGTTTTTTTCGTCCGACCAATCCGGCCGCCGGTACCGATGCGCGGCGGAGAACGTGACGCGGCGCGTGAGAAACGATTTTTCCATCGCGCTAGAACAGCCGGGATATCCCGATGGTCAGCGCGGGATTGTTCGTCCAGAACGATTTCGCCTGCGAGCTCGGGATGATCGAGGTGCCGCCGGCCGGCGCCACGTAATAGCTCTCGGGATAGCCGATGGTGTACAGGCGATCCTTGAGATCCACCCGAAAAGCCCAGCGCTCGCCCGGCACGTATCGAATGCCCGCGCCGACGTTGAAGGAGAAGCGCGTGCCGAACTTGAATCCCCCCGTATCCGGCTGCGAACGGAAATCGGAAATGAGTCCGACGCCGCCCTGAACTTCAGGCACCAGATGATGCCAGCTCTTTGCGCCCGTGAGGCTGAGACCAAGATCGAAGTCCGCGGTGTACAGCGGACGGCTCAGATTGCCTAAATCGCGCGCGGCGCCCGACTTGAACGGATTCAGCACCAGGCTGTTCGAGTTCACTCCTGCCACTTCAGCGATGAGATGCGCCGGGCCGCCCGCGCGCCATTCGTAGTGCGCGCCAATGAGAGTACCGCCCTGCGGCGCAACGCCGGCGACGTCCTTATGGCCGTGGTACGTGCCGACGATGAGCGTTAGCTCCTGCGCCTGCTCGAGATCGAGATATGGGCTGCGGGCGGGGATGTACCCGACCTGTGCGCCCGCGGCGCCCGCAATGAAGGGCGTCACCAACGCCGCAACCCGCAGCGACGACATCAACAACGCGATCGATCTCCTCACTCACGCTCTCCCGGTTTGGTTCAACGTCCTCAGGTCTACCCCGGTCATCTCTCGGGGTTGCTCCAATCCCAACATGGCCAGCAGCGTGGGCCCCACGTCGCACAATGCGCCGCCTGAACGTAACGGCTTGCCCCCGTTGGAATCGACAATGATGAATGGGACGGGATTCGTGGTGTGCGCCGTGTGTGGACCACCGGTCGCAGGATCGATCATCATCTCGCAATTGCCGTGGTCCGCAGTGACGAGCAGGCGTGTCCCCGTTTTCTCCGCGCTCTTCATCACTCGGGCAAGACACGCGTCCACCGTCTCGACGGCCTTGATCGTCGCTGGAATCGACCCGGTATGACCGACCATATCGCCGTTGGCATAGTTGCAGAGAATGAAATCGTGGTCGCCTTTGTCGATCGCGTCGCACAGCACATCGGTCACGCCCGGCGCACTCATCTCCGGCATCAGATCGTACGTCGCCACCTTCTGGCTTGGCACGAGGTGTCGATCTTCGCAGGGGAACGGCGTCTCGACCCCGCCGTTGAAGAAGTACGTGACGTGCGCGTACTTCTCAGTCTCCGCCGTTCGCAACATGCTCATGCCCGCGCCGGAAACGACGGCACCGACGATGTTCGCCATCGACTGCGGCTCGAACGCGGCGGGAATGTCGAGCGAGCGATCGTAGTGCGTCATGGTGACGACCGTGAGCTTCGGCGCCTGCGGCCGCTCAAATCCATCGAAATCGGACTGCGTGAGCGTCCGCACAATCTGACGCATGCGATCCGCGCGATAGTTGAAGCAGATCACGGCATCGCCGTCTTTCATCGGCGCAATGGGCTGGCCGTCTCTCACGATCACGGTCGGCGTGATGAACTCGTCGGTCTCATCGCGATTGTAGGCATCGCGGATGACCTGCAGCGGGTCGGAGCCCGTCGGTCCGGTGCCGTCGACGGTGACGCGATACCACTTCTCGGTCCGCTCCCAACGCTTGTCGCGATCCATACCGAAGTACCGTCCACCGAGACTCGCGACGACCGCCCGGTCTTTGGCATAGTCGACTACCTGCTGCATGTAGCCGAGCCCCGAACGGGGCATCGTGTCGCGACCGTCCATGAGACCGTGGATCGCGATGCGCGGCACGTTTCGCTCCGCGCACAGGTCGATCAGCGCAAACAGGTGCGTGTCGATCGCGTGGACGCCCCCGTTGCCGATCAGCCCCACCAGATGCACCGTTCCGCCGCTCTCGATCGCCGCGTCGCACGCGCGTGTGAACGCCGCATTCCCGAAGAATGAGCGATCTCTGATCGACTCGCTGATGCGGACGATGTCCTGCATCACTACGCGCCCGGCGCCGAGGTTGAGATGCCCGACCTCGCTGTTCCCCATCTGGCCGCGAGGGAGGCCAACCGCCAACCCCGACGCCTCGAGCAGCGTTCGCGGGTGTGCGGCAACGAGCGCGTCCCATGTGGGCGTGTTCGCGAGCGCGATGGCGTTACCGTCGCGCTCGGCGCGATATCCCCAGCCGTCGAGCACGATGAGGACAACTGGACGTTTCGGCACAGATGCGTGGTGTGCGTGGTGAATCGAGCGGAACAACGTCGGCGAAATCTACTATGACAAAGTGTATGGATTTGCCTGATTGGCGTGGCCCGCGCACTTTGCGATCGTCAGACTAATACTTATGATACGTCACTCGAACGAGTTGCCGTAACGTCGCGCTGCCCGGTTGCACGCGTGCCCTCCGATTGCCGGTTTCCGACACATGCAGTTTTCGTTTCTCCGAAATACGGTCGCCAACGGCCGGACCGCGATCGTTCTCGTCGGTGCCGTACTCGGCGTCGCGCAATTCAGGCATCCCACGCGCCGCGCTCCCCTCGCGCCCTTCGCGAACGCGCGGCTGTCGGCGGGACCGTCGCTCGACGCATTCGGCGCCAGCAGAGAACTCAAGCTGCGCTTCGCACTGCCGGGGAAGGGAATCGAATTTCCGTTGGAAGTGACGGGGGATCCGGCCGCCCTCTCCTATCAGTGGATTCCTTTGCGTGACTCTGGCGCGGCGGAGCCGGAAAAGTCCGTCAACGGGGCCGAATTCGTCGCGCCGGAGCACCCGGGTTTCTACCACCTCGCCATTCTTCGGGGCACCGAGCGGCAGATCATCGAACAGCCGACGCTTGCGGTGATGGTACCGTTCGAGCAGAAGGTCGGGGGAATGCTAAACGGCTACCGCATCGGGACGTACATCGCGGACAGATTGAGCGGACACGACCATCCGGCCGGGTTTCTCCAGGTCGCCGAGTCCGATCTCGGCCTCAAGGTGAGCACGCATCTTCGCCTCGGCGACTTCGTGACACACGACGGTCAGAAAGACGTATGGCCTAAGTACATCGCGCTGAACCCGCGCATTCTCGATAAGCTCGAGCTCGTTCTTGCAAAGATTGGCAGCAAGGCGCGTGTCACCGGCACGGGTGGAGAGCAGCAGGAGTTGGCATTTGACGTGCACAGCGGTTTCCGGACGCCGGCTCACAATGCCGGAGTTCGGCGATCCGCGCGCGACAGCCGCCATCAGTACGGCGACGCCGCGGATGTGGCCATCGACGCCGACGGCGACGGCAAAGTGACGTTGAAGGACGAGAAGGCGGTTGCAACGGCGGTTGACGAAGTCGAAGGCGAGTTCCCCGACCTGGTCGGCGGGCTTGGGCTCTACACGAGCCGGCGCTACCGTACGCCGTACGTGCACATCGACGCACGCGGCAAGCGATCGCGTTGGAAGGGCTGAGACAGCAGGTTTACTCGACGGAGAGCAAATGAACGACGCGCTGCGGGACCGAATTCTCAGAAAGCTGGAGACTCTGTCCGACGAGCGCGGGTATCAGGTGCTCGACTTCGCTGAGTTCCTCGAATCCAAGTACGCCGAGCGGCAGTCGCCGACCGCCAACACGTTCACGCGGTTCACCGAGGCGATCGAAGACAAGCTGCGCGCCGGCAAGGTCTCCGCGACGACGATCGCCGAGACGATGAGCTTCATGAATCGCGCGGCGAATGTGCTCACGAACGCCGTCGAGACAGGGAAGAACATGGCGAACGACTTGGTGAACACGACGCGAACCGTGGTCACCGACGCCACTAGCACGCCTCCTGCGAGTGCTCCCCCACCACAACCGCCGTCGTCGACGCCTGATTCGGCGTCGTCCACCGCTCACGAGACGAAGGCCCCAGGCGGGCCAGGAGAGAAACTCTAATGGCAGTTCGAGCACGAGCCGCGGGCGCAAAGCGTCCTCCGAGAGAGGACAGTCCCGCCGTCGGCTCGCCGCGCAGCGGCGCGAAGCGGACGGTGATGTACTACGTCCGTCATTTGCCCGCGTATCTCCGGTTGCTCGGCGGACTGCTGACGGACAGGCGCGTATCGCGCATGGACAAGCTGATCGTGGCGGGCGCCATCGCGTACATCGTGATGCCGATCGACCTCATTCCCGATTTCATTCCGTTCTTCGGGGAAATTGACGATTTGTTCATTCTGATTCTCGCATTGCAGCGGTTGATCGCGAACGCGGGACGCGGGGTGTTGCTGGATCACTGGACGGGAGAGCCCGCCGATCTCGGCGATCTGAACCTTCGGGCCGCGCTCACGGCGGCGACCTTCTTTCTGCCCAAGCGGATTCGCCGGCGGCTGCGGGTGATCGGCCGGGCTTAGGGCGACGCCGGAAAAACCTGACGCGGCGCTGGCAATGGGAGAACCGAGCAATCACTCGGTTTTTCACCGGATCTCGTGTCCGCCCCTTCGATCGTCGCGAACGAATCGATCGACGTAGGGCATGCGCACAGCTTGAAGACTCGCTGAGTCCAGCGTCACGTCCGGCGCAATGACCTGGTTGCCGGCAAGCAGATAAGCGGTGATCGCGTACACCTCATCGTTCGTCAGCGACCCTGGTGCAGACAGCGGCATGGCGCGACGAACGTAATCAAAAACGGTCGTCGCGTACGGCCAATAGTTGCCGATCGTGCGCACGGCGAACGGTTCCGTGCCGAACCGAAATCCTTCCGCGCTCGTATCGCGGCCGATGAGACGAGGATACGCCGGCGGAATTCCCTCTCCGCGCGCACCGTGGCACGATGCGCATTTCTGCGCGTAGATCGCCGCGCCATCGATCGCGGAGCCATGTCCGACGGGCAGGCCAACGCCGTCCGGACCGACGTCAATGTCGACTGCCGCGATTTCGGCTGCCGTCGCGTCGCGCCCGAGCGCATACTGTCGCGGAGGATTGGGCGATCGTTCGCGGCACGCATCGGCCGCCGTCGCGACGAGGACGATCACGGCCAGACGCGCGAGGATGTTTCCGCGAGTCGTTTGGCTCAGGGCAATCATGTCGCGCCGTGGAAGAACACCCGTCCGTTCGCCGCCACCTTCCAACCGTAGATCGGATTGTAGTGGTACAACGTTCCGGGTCCGCGCGCGCGAATCAGCTCCGCCCGCGTCGGCTGTGTGTAGCCCGTCTCGTCCGTCGCTCGACTCTGTAAAATGGCGTCGCGCCCGTCCCAATTCCACATGTGGGTGAACCGGACGTGTGCCTTCGATTGAGACGTGTTCTGAAGCGTCGCAGCTTCCCATGTGCGGCCGGAATCGGCGCTGACGTCGACGCGCGTGACGCGGCCGCGACCAGTCCATCCGAGTCCGCTAATGAGATTCCATCCGCGCACGACCGTGTCCGGATACGCCGGCGACGTGATGATGGATTTTGCATCCATCTCAAACGCGAATTGCCGCGCCGTGCCGTTCGCCAGTGGATCGGTGTAGGCGGCCGTCTCCCATCTCGTCATCCACGGACGCGTGCCGAGCTCGATCCGCCGCAGCCATTTGACGTTCGTGCTGCCCTCCCAACCTGGGAGCAACAGTCGCATCGGAAACCCCTGCTCGGGACGAAGCGGCTCGCCGTTCTGCGCCCAAACGACGAGCGCGTCGTCGAGCGCCTTCGCAATCGGGATGCTCCGCGCAAGAAGGCTCGCGTCTCCGCCCTCGGCGAGAAACCACGTCGCGGCGCGCTTGGCGCCGACTTCATCGAGAAGCAATCGGAGGGAAACGCCCGTCCATTCGGAGTTGCTCGTGAGACCCGCGACCTGTTGCGGCGTCAACCCGGGCGACGGCACGCCGAGCGGACCGCTGCTCCAGGCGAGCGATCCGTTACCAGAACACTCAATGAAGTGAACGCGCGTGACCTGTGGAAACCGCTTGAGGTCGGCGAGCGAAAAAATCGTCGGCCGGTCGACGAGGCCGTGAATGAGTAGTGTGTGTCGCGCCGGATCGAGCCTGGGCACACCGGCGTGATTCACTTCGAAATGCAGATCCGACGGTGTGATGGAACCTGTCAGATCCTGCAGCGGAGTGAACGCGCTTCCCGCGATGGCGCCGATGGGAGCACGCGAAGGCTGCACCGTCGGCGCTCGTGAGCCGACCGCGGTCGTCGGCTCACCCAGCAACCGTTTTGGATCACTCACGTCGTGTACGACAAATGCTGGAAACCGCCCGCTCGGAGCGAGCGGCTAGCACTCGGCTAGCACTCGGCTAGCACCGCGGGAGCGTGACGCCGGCCGGGCACACGTCCCATGTCGGCGTGGGAGCGCTGCCTTGTCCGCCACCGCCATATGTGTAGATGGGAAGACGCTGAATCTCGAGCTCGCGGCCGGGAATCGGAAACATGATGAACGAATTCGCCGCGAGCGTGTTCCATCCGCGCGCGTCCCAGTAAGACACCTGTCCGTCGACACCCGCGCCCTCGATTCGCTTTTCATAGCGAAGCGCGTCCCACAGGCTACCGCAGGCACCCGTCGTTTTTCTTGGAACGCAACCCGGTGCATCCGGCGGGCCGTTGACGTCGACCGGTGACAGTTGTCCGTTGGCCGTGCGCGTTTTGTTGATGATCGGAACCGCTTCGGCCGCGCGATTCAGTCGAATGAGCGCTTCTGCTTTGAGCAGATCGATCTCGCTGCGGTTGATCGCGTTCAACGGGCCGTTGTTGTACGTCGTTCCGGCGCCGTAGCGATGATAGTAGTAGAACGTTTGCAGATACGTTCCGCGCGTCGGATTGAAGAATGCGATGTTGGAGTCGTACGTAAAATACGCGCCGGGGGCCGTCACGCTCGCGGCGCCGATGATGCGACGATCCTTCGATCGCATTTGGAAAGCGACGCGGTTTGCGACCGGCGTGGCGACCCAGTTCTTCCATCCATCGGTGGAGTCCGCGGGACCGACGAGCCAGTAGCCGCCGCGCATGTAGTCGCCCGCCACCGTGCGCACGCGCGACGCGACCTGCTTATATGAATCCGAAAGTCCCGTCGGCGACCCGATGGGCGCGAAGTCGGCGGTGATGCCGAGGTCGGCCTGGGTGATCACGTCGGCCCAATTCACGGCGGCGCGCTCTGCCGCCGTCCGCGCGCCGTACGTCTCGAACCGTGCGATGAAGGTGTGAGCGAGCTTGGACAGATCCTTGTTGGTATACGTGAGTCCCGGAATCCAGCCGACATCGGGAATGGTGAACGTCGACGTGTCGGAGATCGCGATCGACGCATTGAGCATCGTGATCGCGGCAGCCATCACGTCCTTGTATGGCGCGTAGGTCGGCGTCACCAGCGTGTCGACGTTCGTGTGCTCGTCGACGATGACGGCTTTGTCCCACATCAACGCCAGATAGCCGTGCGCCACGCCTTGCATCATTTTGGCGAACGCGCGAGCGCGCGCGTCGTCGGCGCCGATCGTGTCCTTGCCGGGCGCCACGACGAGAGTACCGATGTGCACGCCGCGATCGAGCGCTTGGAGTCCATCATTGGCCAGCGAAATAACGCCGTAGAAGTTGAGCCATGTCGTCGACGACACATTGGCGTTCGTAAAGGCCGACGTGTTGTTCCAGGCCGGCCGCGGCTCCTGCTCCATCGGTTGACCGGCGAAACAAAGAAACGGCGTGCTGAACTCGTAGCCCATCGCGCCGAACATCACCGTCGGCGTGGCGCTGTACACGTTCGGCCACCAACGCTGGAACGTCGACGCGATCAGCGCTTGCACGTCGCCTGGCGTGTTCGTGGCGCGAACGCGGTCGGGATTGTTGTTGTTCGTCACAGTAAGATCAGCGCATGCAACCAGCGTCCCACAGGCGGCTACCCACGCCATGCGACGCGCAATCGATCGAGTCGTCATCGAAGTGCTCCTCAGTCGCGGGTTAGAATTGCAGCTGGAAAACAGCGGTGAAATTGCGGTATTGCGGATACGCATAGGTGTCGAGGCGGTTGTTCACGCTTCCGACCTCAGGATCGTAGCCCGAGTAGCGGGTCCACGTTTTGAGGTTGCGTCCAATGAAGGAGATCGAGGCGCCCGTGTTGCTCGCACCGGGAACGCGCTGAATGAATCGCGACGGGATCTGAAAACGCACCGACACTTCGCGCAGCTTCACGAAGCCGCCGGGCTCGACGAACCAATCCTCGATCGCGTTGCCGTTGTACACCAGCGCATAGTAGTCGACGGTCTTCTTCAATGAATCCGGCTTGCCGGCCTGATCCACCGTGATGCTCCGATCGTATTGGTAGCTTCGCTGATTGTTCTGGTTATAGATGTCGCCGCCAACCTGCGTGTCGAGCAGACCATAAAATGTCAGGGCCTTCCAAGTAACGTTGTTGGTAACGCCGTAATGGAATTTCGGTTGGCCGCTGCCAATGCGAATGATCGCTTGTTGTCCGGTGGAGTCGAGCCGGACGATGGGCATTCCCCATTGGTACGTCGTGCCATTGCTGACGACAGTCGTGCCCCAGCAGCGCGACGTATTACTCACTCCGCAACTCGAGCGGTTCGAGAAATGGCTACCCGGCCCGACCGCGACGAGAAGGCCGTCGTCGTTGACCTCGAACGTGCCCGGCACCGCGCTCGCCTGCGAGGCCGGCAGATTGGCGGTCGAATGCACGAACGCGTTGCCCCACATCGCTCCGAGATCCTCGCCGGCACAGCGATACGAGATCGTATTCGTGCGGACGCAACTGCGGTCGAAGGACGCGATGTGGTTGCGCGATCGATCCGCCGTGATGCCAAGCTTCCACGACGTTGTCCCGCGACGCAGCATCTGGGCTTCAAACGTCCCTTCGAGGGTATTCCCAACGACCGTGCCGGCGTTTTGCCACTGCGTCGTAAAGCCGACCGCACCGGGAAGCGGGATCTGCACCAGCTCATCGGTCGTGCGCGTCGCTGCACGTGACAATTGGAGCGAATACCGGTTGTCGACGATCATGTCGAGCCCGAACTCGGTTTCCTTCGCCGTTTCGGGCTTGAGGAATTTATTACCGAGCGCCGCTTTCGCGAGCGTGCCGTTCGTGCTCACCGTGTAGGTCTCGAACTGGTCAGCGAACGATGGACGGGTTCCGGCCGTGCCCTGAGACACGCGAAGTTTGAATTCGTTGATGCGTCGCCATTTCCACCACGATTCCTGCGCCAGACGATACGCGAGGCTTCCACGGTAGTAGGCGTGCCATTTCTCGTCCGGACCGAACAGGGAGCTGCCGTCGTAGCGCAACACGCCGTCGGCGATCAGACGGCTGTCGTAGTCCAACCCGCCGGTCAAAAAATAGCCTTGCGCGTTGATCTGACTCTGCGACGATGAGCTTCCGCGGGTGAGTGCCGCGTCCAGTCGCGGAACTCCCGCCACCGCGAAGTTCGTTCCGGTGCCCGTCTCCTCCTGCGCGCTTTGCTGCTCCATCAGGGCGCGCGCCGTTGTGCGCGCCGTAACCTTTCCGAAGTCTTTGAGCAGACTGACGCTTCCGGACGCGTTGATGGAACTGGTATACTGGTTGTCTAACGTCAGCGATCCAGGATCGCCCGTCGTAAACGCCTCGGACTTGAGACCTCGGTTCAGAAAGAACGACTGGTTCTGATCGGAACGGTCGTAGCTCGCGTTGGTTTCGGCCGATAGCCACGAGCGTGGCGTGTAGCGCAGATCTACGCTGCCGAGCGTGCGGATGCGATGCGTGAAGTTCTGCTGCGTCTCCGCCATGTAGAGCGGGCTCGGATGCACGCCCTGCGGATCGGGCTGGAAGATGTACTTGGTTCCGTCCGGATCCGGCTGGAGGAGATTCACGTCGGGCGCGGTCGCCGTGAGATTGAAGAACAGGTTTCCGCCGCCCGGGCCGTCGGTCGGATCGAGCTCCTCGCGATTCGACCGCGAATGGTAGCCGCTGATCGAAAGCTGCACGTCGTCACGCGGACGGTGGTCCAGGTTGATACGAAAGTCCGTGCGATCGTACGCACCGTGGCCGCGAAGCACGCCGTCCTGCTTCTGATGCGAGATCGTCGTGATGAAGTTCGTCTTCTCGCCGTTCTGCGCGATGTTCAGCGAGTTCGTCGCAAGATTTCCCGGGTGAAAGATTTCCGCGACCGGATTGTAGACTGGCGTTGCGTACGGCACATCCTGAAAGCGCACCGAGTCGGGACGCGCGACGCGATGCGCGCGATCCACGATCGCGCCAGCCGCGTTGACATAGTTGCCCGTCGCGTCGGTCAAATAGAAGTGGTAGCTCGCACGCTGGACGTCTCTGCTCATCGCGCTTGCACCGTATTCCGAGCGAAACGAAAACTGTGTCTGGCCGAGCGCCAAGCCGTTGCCGCGCGACGTGCGAATTTGAATGACGCCATTCGCCGCGCGCGATCCGTACAGCGACGCTCCCGCCGCGCCTTTCACGACTTCCACGCTCTCGATGTCGAGCGAGTTCAGGTCGGCCGAGGACTCCGAGAGAATCACGCCGTCCACGACGATCAACGGCGACGTGCTCTTGCTGATGCTGGTTGGAGAACGGAGTTGAATGCTCACGCCATCGCCCGGCTGCGCCGGGCCGACCATCGACACGCCCGCGATCTTCCCTTGAATGGCGGTGAGCGCGTTTGTCGGCGGCACGGGAAGGTCTTCCTTCGTGACGCGGCCAACGGTGAACGGTACTTTGGTGCCGGCCGTCGGATCTACGACGCCTGTGATGACAGTTTCCTGAAGATGCAGCGCCGCGGCTCCTACGCGAAAGCTGACGGCGACCGACTGTCCCGCCGTCACGACGATGCCGGTGCGCCGTGTCGGGACGTATCCGAGCCGGCGTGCCTCGATCGTGTAGGTGCCGGACGGAACGTTCGTGACCGTGTAGTGTCCGTCGTCGGCGGTCGTGGCGCCGAAACTCGTCCCGATGACGACGATCGAAACTCCACTGATTGGAAAGCCGGCCGTGGAGTCCGTGACCGACCCGGTGATGCGGCCCGTCTGTGCGGCGGCGGCGGTCGCCATGAGGAAAAAGAGGAATGCCGGGACGACTCTCGTCGAAACCCGATGTGCGAAGCGTGTTGCGTGCATCACGGGACAACCTCCAGCGACGTCGCGAGGCCCAAACCTCGTGACGTCTGTCATGTCGGTGGTCGGAAACGCACCAGCTTGGGGTGGGTGCGCGCGAATTCGCGAACGTATGGCATTCCGCCGGCCGTATCAAGACCCCGGTGCGCTAGCCCACTACCCGCCGCTGCCGCCGTGAAATGTGGTAATGCACGAGCAGCGAAACTGTCGCCGAAGGAACCGTCGGCCATCGTCGGTCCCTCGCGAGCATTCGGGGCGCCCGTTGTCCTTCCTGGCGGGATTCGTACTCGGGTCCTCTCTGGATCGTATCGAGCAGAAGAGTCCCACGAAGCGGTCGCGCGGTGGTATAACGTGACCATTGAAGCGGTCAAAGATGCAGTGGAGTTTGAAGAGAGTATTCGCCCTGCGGCGTGAAATGCTTTTTCGACAACTGCATTTCAAGCAATCTCACGGAGGCCATGAGATTGCTTGTAGCGCCGATACATGAGATCGAGCACCTGGCCAAAGACTTCTCGGCAGACGCTCTTGACGCGGAATGGCTGCAAATGCTCGCCGAACGCAAGGACGCCATCCTCGTTTCGGCTGACCCAACCATCGCGACCGCCAAGAAAGAGCGCGAAGTCTGGCGGTCGGTCGGCGTCACGCCAGTCTTTTTCGGCGGTAATTTCTCGCAATTGCCAATCTGGACTCAGGTATGCGAGGTCGTTAATTGGTGGCCGGAGATCGTCAGAACGGCGAAGGACGCGCCGCGTGGCGCCGGATTTTTCCTGTCCCCGAAGGCCGGCAAAAAGACCCCGAAACCCATCTGTGCGCCCTACGGTACGGGGAATAAGACGCTACCCCGTTACCCCAATGGGTCGCTGGACTTGCCTCGGCAAGGCGTCTATTTTTCGCTATGGCGACCACAACTCGACACCAGATTCAGCCCGCGGCCTCGGATTCGAGGAGCGGGCTTTCGCGTCTTGAGGACAGAGCGTCGAACGCGCACGACCGCGTCCGCCAGGGCCTCGCGCTGACCTTCGACGACGTGCTGCTCGTTCCGCGGCACTCCCTTACTCACCCCAAAGACGTTTCCGTGGTGACACGCTTGTCGCGCGGAATCGAGCTCAGGATTCCGCTCGTTGCCGCCGCGATGGACACGGTGACGGAATCGGACATGGCAATCGCCATGGCGCGCGCCGGCGGAATCGGCGTGCTGCACAAGAACATGTCGATCGACCGGCAGTCCGCCGAAGTCGACAGAGTGAAGCGCTCGGAAAGCGGGATGATCCTCAAGCCAATCACCCTGCGTCCGGCCGATACTGTTCGTGAGGCGAAAGCGCTCATGCACCGTTTCCACATTTCCGGCGTGCCAATCGTGGACGACGACGACCGTCTCGTCGGCATCATCACGAATCGCGATCTCCAGTTCGAGCGCAACCTCGACGTCGCGCTCCATGACGCGATGACGAAGGACCGCCTGGTCACCGCGCGCGAGGGCACGACGCTCGATGAAGCCGAGCAGATTCTCGCCAAGCACCGCATTGAGAAGCTGCCGGTGGTCGACGGAAACGGCGTCCTCAAAGGCCTCATCACGGTCAAGGACATTCACAAGCGCCGCCAGTATCCCGACGCCAACAAGGATCAATTCGGCCGCCTTCGCGTGGCCGCCGCAATCGGTGCGACCGGCGACTTTATTCCGCGCGCCCGTGCGCTCATCGACGCCGGCGTCGACGCGCTGATCATCGATACGGCACACGGTCACAGCGAAGCCGTGCTCGAAGCGACGTCCAAGGTGCGCAACACGTTCCCCGACGTGCAGCTCATCGCCGGCAATGTGGCGACACGTGAAGGCACCGCCGCTCTCGTTGCGCGCGGCGTCGATGCGGTAAAGGTGGGCGTTGGTCCGGGTTCGATCTGCACGACGCGCGTCGTCACGGGCGTCGGCGTTCCCCAGTTGACGGCCGTGCTCGAGGCGGTCGAAGGCGCGGGCGATGTTCCTGTCATCGCCGACGGCGGCATCAAATACTCCGGCGATGCGGTGAAGGCGCTCGCGGCGGGCGCGTCGAGCGTGATGATGGGATCGATGCTCGCAGGCACCGAAGAGAGTCCGGGCGAAACGTTCCTCCTCGAGGGACGCCGCTTCAAGATGGTGCGCGGCATGGGCAGCCTCTCCGCCATGCAGGACGGCAGCGCCGACCGCTACTTCCAGGACGGTGAGCTCTCGGCAAAGAAGCTCGTGCCCGAAGGCATTGAGGGTAGAGTGCCGTACAGGGGTCCTGTAGGAGACGTTCTCTTTCAGATGGTGGGCGGACTGCGAAGCGGCATGGGGTACGTGGGCTGCGCCACGATCGAAGAGCTGCGGAGTGAAACGCAGTTCGTGCAGATCACGAGCGCGGGGCTTCGCGAATCGCACCCGCACGATGTCATGATCACCAGAGAGGCGCCGAACTATTCGGTGTGATCGCCGATTTTTCCGCGACATCGTTCGAGGTTTGTCAGAACGATGTCCGGACGCATTGACGCGCGACGAACGTGGTCGCACCTTTTCACCTGCAATTGCATGCAGAGAATCCGCGCGAGTCTTGGGAATGAGGCTCGCGCGGATTTGACCTTCATTCACCGAATGGTCCAATAAGGGGGAACGGCGTGGCCGAACAGTCACTATTTCGAACGAAGTCGATCGATCGCCTCATTGCGGAGAGCGCGGTTACCGGTTCAGAAACCGGTCTCAAACGAACCCTCGGTTCGTTCGCGCTCGTTGCGCTGGGAATCGGCGCCATCATCGGCGCCGGACTCTTCGTTCGAACCGCTGCGGCAATTGCGGAGCGGGCGGGACCATCGGTCACGATCTCGTTCATGCTCGCGGGGGTTGGCTGCGCATTCGCCGGACTCTGCTACGCGGAATTCGCCTCGATGATTCCGATCGCCGGCAGCGCGTACACGTACTCGTACGTGACGATGGGCGAGTTGATGGCGTGGATCATTGGCTGGGATCTCGTGCTCGAGTACGCGGTCGGTGCAGCGACGGTCGCGATCGCGTGGAGCGAGTACTTCAACAAAGTTCTCGAATATCTGCCCGGAGGATTGAAGGTTCCGTACCAATGGTGTCACTCGCCGTTCGAGACTATGGCGGTGACGGGCACGCACGGCATCATGAATATTCCGGCGGTCGCGATCCTGTTCATTCTGTCGGCGCTGCTTGTGCGCGGAACAGAGGAGTCGGCATGGGTGAACAGCATCATCGTCGTGACCAAGGTGGCGATCGTCGTCATGGTGATCGTGATTGGCTGGGGCTTCATGAACCCAGTGAACCACACGCCCTATATTCCTGCCGTGACGACCTACACGACGCCCGAGGGTGTCACGCACGCCTATGGTGGCTTCTGGGGAATTGTCGGCGCCGCGGGCGTGGTGTTCTTCGCTTTCATTGGATTTGACGCGGTATCGACGGCAGCACAGGAAGCGAAGAATCCGAAGCGCGACATGCCGATCGGCATTCTTGGCTCGCTCGTCATCTGCACGGTGCTGTACGTGCTCTTCTCCCACGTGTTGAGCGGTCTCGCCCCGGTGGAATTCTTCCGCACACAGGGCAAAGAAGCGTCGGTGACGGCCGCCATCACTCAATACATGCCGGGCTACGGATGGCTGGCGAAGTTCGTCACGGTCGCGATCCTCGCCGGCTTCTCGTCGGTCATTCTCGTGATGTTACTCGGCCAGTCGCGTGTGTTCTACACGATGAGCAGCGATGGCCTCGTCCCGAAAGTGTTTTCCGACCTTCACCCGAAATTCCGAACGCCGTTTAAGTCGAACATTCTGTTCGGTCTCTTCACCGCGGTGTTTGCCGGATTCATTCCGGGCGATATCGTCGGCGAGATGACGAGCATTGGAACGCTGTTCGCCTTCATGCTCGTGTGCGCGGGCGTGTGGATCATGCGGGTCAAGCGGCCGGACCTGAAGCGCGCGTTCAGGGCGCCGGCGGTGCCCGTGATTGCTACGCTCGGGATTTTGACCTGCGGCTTGATGATCGCCGGTCTTGGCGTGACGAATTGGCTGCGACTGATCGTTTGGCTCGCGATCGGCCTCGTATTCTATTTCTCTTATGGACGCTCGCACTCCAACCTCGTGCGCGAACCGTAATCTCGCATCGCGTGGCGGACGACCTTCACGAGCGGCGCCCGGGCGAATCCCGGGCGCCGTTTCGCTTTGCCATTGCACGCGGCACCCGTGCGTGCCGGATTGATTCCATTCGAGATTACGCATGAAGGTGTTCAGAAGAAAGAGCATCCACGCGCTGCAGGTCGAGGCATCGACCGACACCAGTCTCACGCGCGCGCTCGGCGCGATGAACCTGACCACGCTGGGCATCGGCGCGATCATCGGCACCGGCATCTTCGTGCTCACCGGGCAGGTCGCCGCGAAAAACGCGGGACCGGCTGTGATTCTGTCGTTCGTGCTCGCCGGCGTCGCGTCGATCTTCGCCGCGTTGTGCTACGCCGAGTTTGCATCAGTCGTGCCGATGGCTGGCAGCGCGTACACGTACGGCTACGCCACGCTCGGCGAGCTGGTCGCATGGATCATCGGCTGGGATCTGATTCTCGAATACGCCCTTGGCGCAGTGAGCGTCGCGATCGGCTGGTCGGGGTACGTCGTGAGTTTTCTGCGCGACGTCGGCATCAACGTGCCCTGCTCGTACTCGGCCGCACGCGGCACGCTGGTCACGTGTCCCGACGGCTCCTCGATTCTGGCGACGTTCAACCTGCCCGCCGTCCTCGTGATCGCCGCTGTTACGATTTTACTTATCGTCGGCATCAAGGAGTCGGCGATGGTGAACGACGTCATCGTGCTCGTGAAGGTCGCGGTGTTGCTGCTGTTCGTGATCGGCGCGGCACACGCCGTGCACTTGTCAAACTGGACGCCGTTCATTCCGACTGCGACTCCAGGGGTGCGCGGCGCGTTCGGTTGGGGCGGTGTGACAACGGGCGCCGGCGTCGTGTTCTTCGCGTACATCGGATTCGACGCCGTATCCACTGCGGCGCAGGAAGCGAAGCATCCGCAGCGGGACGTACCGATCGGCATCATCGCGTCGCTGCTGATCTGCACCGTTTTTTACATCGTCGTGAGCGGAATCACGACCGGCGTCGTGAGCTATACCAAGCTCGACGTCCCCGATCCGATCGCTGTCGCCGCCGACGCCGCGGGACTCGGCTGGATGTCGTCGTTGATCAAGCTCGGCGCCATCATGGGACTCTCATCGGTGATTCTCGTGATGCTGCTCGGCCAGTCGCGCATTTTCTACGCGATGGCGCGCGACGGACTCATGCCGGCGTTCGTGAACAAGGTGCATCCGCGGTTTCATACACCGTACATCACGTCGATCGTGACGGGAGTGATCGTCGCGTTCTTCGCCGCGATTCTGCCGATCTCGGACGCAGCGAGTCTCGTGTCGATCGGAACGTTGCTCGCGTTCGTGATCGTATCGATTGGCGTGATGGTGCTCAGGTATCGCGAACCCAATCTCCGGCGCACGTTCAGAGCGCCCGCCGTATATGTCGTGGGCTCGCTCGGCGTGCTGACCGCCAGCTACCTCATGTACCGGCTTTCGTTTCGCACATGGGAGCGGCTGGTGCTGTGGTTCCTGCTCGGAATCGTGGTGTACGCGGCGTTTGGCTACCGAAACTCACGTTTGAACACCCCGAATGGACGCGAGCGGCTGGGCTGAGCCCGGGTCGTCGAGATGCGGTTATCTTTGAAGCGGCGCCCGAATCCTCGGGCGCCGCTTCGCTTACAGATGACGCAAATCGACCGAAATTATCTTGCCGTTCCAGCGCACCGCGCGGCGGCAATTCAGGCGCTCGACCCCTATCTCGTAGCTGGAAAACGAGTCGCGTTGTCGACGCACATCAACGCGGACGGCGACGGCTGCGGCTCCGAGGCTGCGCTCGCGCGCTTGCTCGCGCAACGCGGCATGGACGTTCGCATCGTGAACCCAACGCCGTGGCCCGAGCTGTTTCAGTTCCTCCTCGGCGACGACGTGAAGGACTACAGCGACCGCGGAGCGGCTGGTTTCAAGGACATCGACCTGCTCATCGTCCTCGACATTAGCGAAGTCTCACGACTCGGCAACTTGGCCGACGCGGTGCGCGCACTCACGGTGCCAAAGCTCGTCATCGACCACCACATCGCGTCGAATGAACCGCCGGGCGAGTACATTCTCACCGACACGAAGGCGTGTGCGACCGGCGAGCTCATTTACGACGTCGCGAGCGGTCTTGGTCTCGAGATCACCCCGCAGATCGCGCGCGCGATCTACACGGCAATTCTCACGGACACCGGAAGCTTCCGGTTCAGCAATACGAGTCCGCGTTGTCACGCGATTGCCGGCGACATGCTCGCGTCAGGCGCGGATCCCGAGGAACTCTACGTTCGCATTTACGCGTCGGCGCCGGCTGGCCGCGTACGGCTGCTCGCCGAAGTGCTCCAGACACTCGGCGTCGATGAGCTGCATGGCTTGGCGTGGTTGTCGATGTCGTCTGGTGCATTGCAGAAATACGGCGTGCGCCAGGAGGATCTCGACGGCATCGTGGAGCAAGCGCGGTCGATTCAAGGAACGCGCATGGCGATCTTCTTCCGCGACCTCGGTCACGGCAGGGTAAAAGCGTCGTTTCGCAGCACGGGCGCGGTCGACGTGAATGCGTTCGCGCGACAGTTCGGCGGCGGCGGTCATGCAAAGGCTGCCGGTGCGATGATCGCCGGACCGCTCGTTGAAACGCGCGATCGCGTGCTCGATCTCGCGCGGCAATTTCTTTCGACGCCGCAACCGTCGCTTTCGACACCGCATTCGACGGAGCAATAGCAAGATGGCAACTCCACTTCAGGCGCGCATCGCCGACGCGCTCAAGCGCGTGCGTCATCCGCGCACCGGTACGGATGTCATGACCGCCGAGGCGGTTCGCGATATCGCGACGACGACGACCGGGAAAGTTCGTTTGACCCTCTTGCTCGCGCCGGGCGACGATCCCGCGCTCGCGAAGTTTGTTCGACAGGCGTTAGAGAACGTTGAAGGCGTGACCGACGTGCAGATCGAGGTCGGCGACGCTTCGGTGGAACCGGCCAAGAAGCCGGCGAGCCGCGCGCTTCCCGTCATGAATCAGGCGCCCGTGCCGGCGAAGTCGGCCGCACCCACGCCGGTGCTCTACCCGAATCTCGGGAAGATCATCGCCGTGTCGAGCGGCAAAGGTGGCGTCGGCAAATCGACGGTCGCCGTCAACCTCGCGGTCTTGTTGGCTCAGGGCGGTGCGCGCGTCGGGTTGATGGACGCGGACATCTACGGGCCGAACATCCCACGCATGATGGGCGTCGATGAGCCGCCGATGGTCATCAACGAAAAGATCATTCCGCTCGAAGCGTACGGCGTCAAAGTGATCAGCATCGGCATGCTCATCGAGCCCGACCAGCCGGCGATCTGGCGCGGCCCAATCGTTATGAAAATTCTCACGCAGTTCATTCGCGACGTCGCGTGGGGTGAGCTGGACTACCTCATCGTCGACATGCCTCCGGGCACCGGCGACGCGCAGCTGTCCCTCGTGCAAGCGACGCAGGTCTCTGGCGCGATCATCGTCACGACGCCGCAGGATGTCTCCGTCGGCGACGCATTGCGCGGCGTTCGCATGTTCGAGCGCGTGTCGGTGCCAGTGATCGGCATCGTGGAGAACATGAGCTGGCTCGAGTGCCCGCACTGCGGCAAACCGACGCCGATTTTCGGCAGCGGCGGCGGCGAGCGCTTGGCGAAGGAAGTAAAGCTTCCGTTGCTCGGACGGATTCCGCTCTACTCGCAGGTGATGGAAGGCGGCGATCACGGAAAACCGATCGTCACCGGCGACCCGTCGGCGTCGGCGGCGCGTGCGCTCGCTGAAATCGCCGACAAAGTGCGGGCCTGGGCCGGAGCTCCGGCCGCGGGCTGAACGACCTTCGCGTGCTCGATCCCGCGCAGGTCGTCACACTTCCCCTCGAGACGCACGAAGGAATCGCGCCCGTCGCAGTCGTAGCCGCCGACCGCGACGGCCTCGTTACCGACTCGCTGCGCGCGACCATCATTCGCATCGCGCTGCCGGCGGTGGCGTCATCGCTGCTGATGACACTTTTCTCATCGGTCGACGCGTTCTGGGTCGGCACGAAGATCGGCTCGGACGGTTTGGCAGCGGTGTCGACGTCGCTGTTCTGGATCTGGGCGATCGTATCGCTCGCCGAGATGGTCAGTGTCGGGCTGACTGCGGTTGCGGCGAGGCGGTACGGCGAGCGTCGGGGCGACGAAGCGTCGCGCCTGTCGGGCGACGCGCTGGTCTTCAGCGTTATTCTCGGAATCCTCGTCGCACTCCTCGGCACCACCCAGCTTCACTCGCTCTTCGCCGTGATGCAAACGCCGGAGAGCGTGACGACGCTCGGCTCCACGTATCTCCGCACGTATCTCATCGGCACTCCGCTCATCTACGGATTCTTTGCCGTCGACGCCGCCTTTCGCGCGTCGGGCGACACGCGGACGCCGTTCATTCTATTGCTGTCGTCGGTCGCAGTCACGCTCGTTCTCGATCCGGCGCTGATCCTTGGACTCGGACCGTTTCCCAAGCTTGGCATCGCCGGCGCGGCGATCGCGACGATTAGCACGCGCGGCGCCGTGTTCGTGATGGGAACGACGATCGCGATGCGGCGCGGTCTGCTGCGCGTCGGCCCTGTGCGAATGGAATCGATTGTCGCCGTGTGTCGCGTCGGACTTCCGACCGCGCTCACCGGAATGACGTTCAGTCTGATTTACGTTTTCCTCACGCGCACGACCACGCAGTTCGGAACGCCGGCGCTCGCGGCGCTCGGCATTGGGCATCGCGTGGAAAGTTGGTTGTTCATGATCGGCGTCGGCTTTGGCGCGGCGACGGCGGCGATCGTCGGACAGAATCTCGGCGCCGGTCGCGTCGACCGTGCGTCGAGCGCCGGGTGGATGGCCACCGGGTTTTGCACCGTGCTCGGCGTCATCACGTGCGTTCTCGAACTCGTTTTTCCGCGGCAATTCGCGTCATTGTTCACGTCTGACGCCGCCGTGATCGCTGAGGCGGTTAAGTATTTGCGAATAGCGGCCATCTCGCAGGTCGCGGTGTGCGCCGAGATCGTGCTCGAGGGCGCGCTCGGCGGTGCGGGGCACACGGTTCCGCCCATGCTGACATCGACCGCGTTGACTGCGTCGCGCATTCCGCTCGCCGCCTGGGCCGCCATGCGCTGGGGCAGCGCGGGGATCTGGTGGGTCATCAGTCTGACCGCGGTCGGTCGCGGTGTTGCGATGGCCGCGCTCTGGCGCAGCGGAGGTTGGAAGACCAAATCAGTATGAGCATGCGACCGATCGTTACTCTGATTACCGACTTTGGCACCGCCGACGGATACGTTGGCGAGATGAAGGGCGTTCTTGTCTCTCGCGCCGCGAACGTGCAGGTCGTCGACATCACGCACGACATTCCGCCCGGCGACATCGATCGCGCGCGTCTGACGCTGGCGCGTGTGTGGCGACGATTTCCGCCGCGGTCGATCCATCTCGTCGTCGTCGATCCCGGCGTTGGGTCGTCGCGCGCCGCGATCATCGTTTGCGGCGACGGTCGCTATCTCGTCGGGCCGGACAACGGTGTGCTGTCACCGGCGCTTCTCGATCAAGGCGCGCGCGTCAGAGCGCTGTCAATCGACCCAACCGCATCGGCGACCTTTCACGGGCGCGACGTCTTTGCTCCCGCGGCGGCAGCGCTCGCGCGGGGCGAGTCGTTCGAGTCGTTCGGATCGATTCTCTCAGCACCGATCATTCGCCGCACGCCTGAGCCAACACGGCGGGAAGATGGGTCGATCGCTGGAGAGGTGATCGGCGTCGATCGCTTCGGTAACGCGATCACCAATCTCATCCCCCTCCGTCCGGGAATGATCGAGATCGAAGGCACTCACATTTCCCTTCGGCGCACCTACAGCGCGGTCGATTCGGGCGCGTTCGTCGCGGTGGTTGGATCCACGGGCTTCATCGAGATCGCCATGCGCGACGGCGACGCGGCGGGTGCGCTGAGCCTGCGACGCGGTGACGCGGTGGTGTTTCGTCCTACGTGACCGACGGCGGCAAGTTCGCGTCGGATTGCACCGGGTGGGACTGAATGGGTGATGGTCGGCATCAGCGCGGGACACATCGTGTCACATGCCACCTTGCATTCTTTCCGCCACGCCGAGCAGACTATGGGCATGCCCGCAATCAAGCGCCGCGGGACAACGGACGAGGTTCGCGCGCTCATGGACGAGTCGCGCCCCTGGCCGCGATACGAGTTGGTCGATGGCAGACTGCTCGTGACGCCGTCGCCGGGCGTTGTCCATCAAGTCGCAGTGATGGAACTGTTGACAATTCTGATTCCATACGTTGACCGAAACAGTCTCGGGATTACGCTCGTCTCTCCTGCCGATTTGGAGCGTCAGCCCGGCGAAATCACACAGCCCGACCTCTTCGTCGTTCCGCTCAAGTCTCCGGCCCGGCTCGATCGTCGCCCCACTTGGGCGGACGTCGCGACGTTGATTTTGGCGGTGGAAGTCATTTCGCCGAGTAGCGCGCGCTCCGACCGTGTGCTCAAGCGTCGTCACTATATGGCGGCCGGCGTACCAGAGTATTGGATCGTCGATCTCGACGAGCGCAGTGTCGAACGATGGTGCCCATTGCGCAGCACGCCAACGACGGAGGCCGCCGTGACGCTCGCGATTTTTACGTCGGTCGCTCAGCTCGTGCAGATCTTCCTGTCCCAGGTGTACAATGGTCAGCTCATAACGCGTGACGCTCGAGTGGATACCCGCCGGAGCTTCCGCGCCGCTGGTCGTCGACCTGTCCGTGGCGTTTGCGCGGATTTGGAGTCGGTTCCATCAACTCTAGGACCTAGTGGTCTTTCGCCCAGCCGATCGGTGATGGCGCTAATCGCGTCGGGCAAGCCACCACGTGTAGAAGGTGTCGAGCGTTTATAGAAACTGTAATACAACCTTTTCTTGCCTCGTCGATGCTCCTTAGCGTAGGTTGTGGCCGCCACGAGCAACGGCTGATCGGGTGGTCCTGGAGAGCGGTTGACGGCTTCGCAATCGCAGGCTGCTCGCACCAGATCCCTCGCCGGTCGAAACGCCGTGCGAGGGGTTTGTCGCATAGATCGAACGTGATGTCACGTTTGCCGACGGAGGCAACAATGAAAGGAACGATGCTTACCACGATCTTTCTTTCCCTCGCCGCAATCGGAGCCATTATCGAGCGGGTGGATGCCGTCAGGCGCCGGCGCCAGTCTTCGCCGATGCCGGAGCCCTGAGCGATTCGATAGACGCCGCTCCAGTCCCAACATGTTTGGACCTTCTATTCGAGCTAGGCCGTCGGTGAGTGCGCTCGTACATTGACGCGTCACTGTAGGACGTTTGGGGCACAACCATCCACGGGCCGAATCCCAATGCAAGTTGTCCCACGACGGGTTGTCGCGGCATAGTCCGGGCGATCTCCCGAGCACGACCCGCAAAAATGCAGAGTGATGTCATGACGGCAATTTAGATTTAGCCTAGGAGATCGGGCCAGATTTGGCGAAGCGCGCGTCCCGGTCGCATGGTTACCGCCGGTGACATCACGGCGAGCCGACCGTGATGGACCGATGACGGTCACGCGCTTACTCTCCGGCATGGGAAGTCCGGATTCTTTCAGTCACACGGAGCAGGTACGACCATGGTCACTCTCGCCGACGCACGGCGCATCATCGCCGCCGCGGAAAAGGAAGCCGAACATCAGAAGCAGCCGATGAACATCGCCGTCGCCGACGCCGGCGGAAATCTCGTTGCGCACGTGCGCATGGACGGCGCGTGGATGGGCAGCATCGACATCTCGATCAAGAAGGCGTGGACATCACGCGCCTTCGACATCACGACCAAGGATCTCGCCCCGCTCACTCAGCCCGGTGCCGATTTCTACGGCCTCAACACGTCGAACGACGGAAAGGTGATGATCTTCGCCGGCGGGGTTCCGCTCAAGCGCGATGGCAAGGTTGTCGGCGCGGTGGGCGTGAGCGGCGGGTCTGGAGCGCAGGACCACGCGGTCGCGGAAGCAGGCGCGAACGCATTCTGATTGCCTGCCGCCACCGCGAGCGAGCGGCATTGAACGAGTTCTCGCGCGGCCTCGAAGGTTGTTTTCGAGGCCGCGTAGACTCACATACCTCGCTCGCCTCGAGGCGCGTACGTACCGAATCCCCAGAAATTTCCTTCGGGATCGAGACAGCCGAAATCGTGCGAGCCGTAGTCCGTATCGCGCAACGAGGTCACGATGCGCGCGCCGGCGGCGACGGCCGATGCATGGAGCGCATCCACCGTCGCGGCATTCGGCGTCGCGACATACACTGCGCCCTGTCCGGGTTGGGTCGGAGGCATGCCGTCATTCTTGAGCGAGCCACACATGATGCAGCCCGAGCCGAACCACAGCTCGGCGTGCATGATGGAGCCGTTAGGGCCGGGGTGAACTTCTCGCGCGTCCGCACCAAAGACGCGGACGAGCCAGTCGATTGCAGCGGGCGCGTCGCCGTACCGTAGGCAGGGAATGGCGTTGGTGCAGTTGGCAGTGAGCGATTGTTTCTTGTCGGACATCACGAGTCTCCGATGGCGTGTCCCATCATATTATGCCGCACGTCGCCCGGCGTCTTGGAAAAAAATTCGCCTCTAGCCCGGCTCCTGCATGCTTGACGAGTTGGGGTAGCGGCGGGCATTGATGAATGCCGTCGGTGTCATGCCGGCGAACTCACGGAAGTCGGCGTTCAGATGCGGCTGATCGTAATAGCCGGCAGACAGCGCGACGTCGGACAATTTCGAATCGCCTTGGAGCAAGTCGAGCGCGTGTCGAAAGCGCAGCAGGCGACCATACCGCTTGGGCGGAAGCCCGACGTGTTGCGTAAAAAGACTGATGAAGCGCGCGGGGGTGATGTTTGATCCGTTCACGAGCTCGCCGATCGACACGGCGCCGGAGCTTCTCTCGAGGCGCGCGACCGCCCATGCGATGCCCGCGTTCGGACGCGCGGCGCGTGCCATGCGGCGCTCGATCCATTCAATGACGATTCTGAAGCGCGCCTCGACCGTCGCTGCGTCGAAGCAGCGCGCCGCGAGGTCTGGTCCATCCGGCCCGACGAGATCGAGCAGGTCGATCGTGAAGCCCGTCGTCGCGTCGAGCCGCCGGCCGAACAGCCTGTACGCGCCGACCGGGTGCAAGCGAATTCCAAGAACGCTAACACGACCGCCAGGCGCCTCGACGACAGCCGCCTTCGTTTGAAGGCCACCGACACAGGCGATCGGGAATCGCTCGCCGCGCACGCCGTCGCCGCCGACGTCAAAGAAGCGCGGACCGAGATGAAGGATGATCTCGAGAATCGGCGGGAAATACGCGCTCGCGCGGAAGTGTCGCGCTCCCCGCGAAATGCAAGAGATGATCGACGACCATCTCCAAGCCGACGGGTCGGCATTGGGCGTGAGCCCATGAGCCGAGCGTGGAGTGAACCGTCCAGGAGGCGATGTGCATTGCGGTTTGGCTATTAGTCCGACCCATCAATACTCAGACAGCTATCGCCAGAGTAGTACGCGCCGCGAAGCTTGAGCTTTCGCATCTAACCGGCGCCATGTTATCGAAATATATTCGGGATCCGCCTACCGCAGTCGGCACGATATGAGAACCATCCACACCGTTGGCGAGAAGGACCATCTCGAACGCCTTGTTCGGGTCCGCCCTATCGCGGGTCTCGCGGAACTCATTTGGAATGCTGTCGATGCCGACGCCACCGAAGTCGAGTTCGAGGAGGACTTCAGCGGCGGTTTGGTTGCGATCAGCGTCATCGACAACGGTACTGGGATTGGCGAACTCGATGCTGATTCCGGATTTGGCCACCTGGGCGGATCGTGGAAGCGAACCGGGAATGGCCTGGCTCGTCGCGACAAGCGCAACCTCACGGGAAGGACAGCAAGGGCCGTTTCGCAGCTTTTGCCCACCCGGGGTCGCGCGTTGCTTCGACGAATTGAGCAAATATCCGAATGAGTGTTCAACAGAATCAAACGCTCGTCGCCCTGCGTGATGCACTCCTCCCGCAACTCCTAAGCGGCGAATTGAACGTCGCCGCAGTTGAATCGGAATTGGCTGCCGGATGACGGACAACGCCTCGCCAAGCTCCGAGATCATCCTCTACCAGACAAGGACGGACGAACGCGCAACTATTAAGTCCTACTTAACAGTTCGACCTGAGGGACCGCGCCAGGTTTCGCGAGACGTGCTCCACTACAGCCTCCCAGCCATCCTCGCCGTCGGCTTCCGCGTCCGCAGCACCCGAGGCACCCAGTTCCGCCAATGGGCCACAGTCCGCTTGACCGAGTACCTTGTGAAGGACTTCACGATGGACGACGAGCGGCTGAAAAACCCGCCGGGGCCAGGTCAGAAAGACTACTTTGACGAACTGCTCGAGCGGATCAGAGACATCCGCTCCTCCGAACGGCGCTTCTACCAGAAAGTGCTCGACATCTACGCGACGAGCGTGGACTAGGAACTCCTCAGTGTTTGCGCTTGCGTGCGCAGTTGTGCGACTTCGAAATTCTGCCAGATGGCGGTGGCGTCCCATGCTCTAATTGTCGGGAAAGCGCGCTCGATTCTTGACGGCGACCGTATCGCGATTCGGCACGGAGCATCCGTCGATCTCGTGCGCGGAGATGAACTCTTCTCACTCTTCTCCGATTCGACTTGAGCCGTTCACTGATTCGGTCCGCCCGATTCTTCGTCCAATGCCTCGAGTTCGGCGACCGCCTCCAGATCACGGGGGCGTCCCGCGGATCGTTTCGTCTTGATTAGCCAGGTCAGGTCGATGCACTCATGACGGTTCCCGAATATCTCGACTTGAATCGTGTGAGTATGGAGGTTGTCATAACCGCCGCCGCCGATGATCTCGCCGAGCAGGTCGACATCACCGACCGTCGTTGTCAGCGTGAAGTTGAGACCGCGCTCGACCGTTCGTGCCGACCAGTCGAACGGCAGTCCTGGTGGTGCGCCACGCAGGTACGGTCGAAATGGATCAAGGGCGGTGACGAGCCTGGCGATATTGTCGGGCGATCGGTCGTAAACGATATCGAGATCTTGGGTCAGCCTGCTCGAGCCATGGATCGTACCAGCCACACCGCCGACGATGATGAAGCGAACGCCCGCCGCAGCCAGGGAGGCCAGAACGCGCTCCAGATCCGTCACGCGCGCTCGCGGGCGGCGCGGCCGGCCGCTCTCGCGGCGACGGCAAATCGCTGAAGGGCCATGAGCGCGCGGACGCGTTCCTCGACCGTCTTTCTCAGGTTTTCTCGCAGCAGCGTTCGATCAATGTCGCGCTTATACGCTTCGACTACCGCGTCGAGCCCCCGTTCTTCAGTGTCCATGGCTCCAATATACGGACCGGCGGGGCCAGATGGCGCGGGGCAGCCCTACCGCTTCGCCGGCGGGAGCGGCGCGCGTCCGAGACTTGATGGACTTGTTTGAGGTGACCATATTGGTCATATGAGGACAGTCTCTATTTCAGAGCTCAAAGCCCGCCTGAGCGCGTTTCTCGATGTCGTCCGCGAGGGCGAAGATGTCCTCGTGACCGATCGCGGGCGTCTGATCGCGCGGCTCACGCCGGTGCGCGGCGGCGAACACGAAGAAAGCCGGCGCGAGACGTTGCTCCGCACTGGGCGCCTCCGCGCGCCGTCGGCCGCGCTCCCCAAGAACTTTCTCACTCGCCACCGGCCCAGCGATGCCACCGGTGCATCGCTCGCCGCATTGCTCGGCGAACGCGAGGACGGCCGGTGAGATTCTGGGACTCGTCAGCGCTGGTGCCGCTCTGTCTCGAACAACCCTCGTCGGCGCGAGCAAAGGCGCTGATGCGCGAGGATCCCGAGATGATCGCCTGGTGGGGATCGGCCATCGAATGCGCGTCAGCGATTGCCCGCCTACATCGAGACGAACAACTCACCTCGGCGCAGGAACGTGTTGCGCGTGGGCTGCTCGATGAACTGAGCGCGGGTTGGTTCGAGATTCAGCCTGGTTCGAGCGTGCGCGATCAGGCGCTGCGCGTGTTGCGATTGCATCCGTTGCGCGCGGCTGACGCGCTCCAACTTGCGGCGGCGCTCGAGTGGTCGGGCACGACCGCGAGCGGCGAGTTCATCACTTTCGACGACCGGTTGCGCCGCGCCGCCGAGCGTGAGGGATTTCTGACGCTGTGAGCGCACTGGACTCGATGGCGTTCTTGCCATGACGCTCGAATGACGCAGCTTCGTCATCATTCAGTCCTAGCTGTCGTTGCCCCATCCACTCCCGCGAGAACCGGTCCTCCATGCACAGCCCACCGAACGAGACTTCCATTGCGCCTCCCTGGTCGGCGGTGCGGGGAGCAATGAAGATGTTGGTCGACGCGGCGAACGCGAGGACGCCGGCTGAGTCCGAAAATCGATTCGACCGCTTACGTGCCCGTGCGATGCGGTCAGTCGAGTTTACCGATGCCGCCTATGTCGGCGCGCAGGTCCTTCGCGATTCGAGCACGTTGAGCCCACCGGAGGCGGCCTTCGTGTTTCATGAGCTGTTTGAATTGAGGGTTGAGGAATATGAGGACGCGGATCCTGATTACCAGGCCGCTATCCAGGAGGTGGCGCGTTACGCCGCCGCGCCGCCGCCATCGGATGATGCCCCGCCGAACCCGGCGTTCCCGCGCGGCATGGCCGAGTTGGAAGAACTCGGCAATGCCATGGAATCGCGGTTCCACCGAGTGCGAGGCGAGGTTTCGCTGGCCGATTTATGGCTACGATCGGCAAGTGTGGCCAATACTCTCGTCGCCTCCGGAGAGCTCTCGCTGATTCTTGACAAGAATGCGCCTGACGATGACGTATGCGACACACCAAACCCCACGATCGTGGCAGCGATCTGCGAGCGGATTGCTGCGCTTGGGGCCGCAGAGACGTCTCGCGAAACGCTCGCGAAGTACAAAGCCTACTGTTCCGCGGTGTCGACGGCCGACCCTGCGTCTGGAGTCGCCGCGGTTCGCGCGTTGCGCGGCATCGGCATCGTGTCGTTTAGCGAGTCACTCGGGCTGCTCACCCACGTGCTCGGCGGGCTCTTTCTAAGTGAAATCGCGTGCGATCGCGTGTGCAAATACCTCGAATCCGAGCTCGTGGCGCTCGCGCCCATCGCGGCGCGTGAGAATGACGCTCTGAGCACGGTTCGAGCGAAGGCCGAGGTGGAGGTTTTTACGCGTCGACTTCACGAGAGAACGGACGTGCTGATGGCAATGTGCCTTCGGCGATTTGGCGAGCACGAGGCGGCGACGCTGCAAATGACTCGGCCGGAGGAGTTTGAGCGGCTGTCGAATGAAATGAGCGTCGGCGCATGGGATGTGCGGGCCGAGTAACAGCACGCCGCCTCGACACAACGATCAAAAGGACATGGCGAGTGTCGTGGCTTCGGTCAGCGATATTACTGTGCGCGAGCGCAAGGCGCGGGTGCGCACGCAGCCAACGCCGATGCTGCGGCTGTAACGATCGCGACGACGGCGCGTCGATGGTGGGATCGGTACGATGCAATCCGCAGCGGCGTTATCTGGTTTCACCGTGGTGATATCCCATTCCAGCGGTTGCCACGGGGATATTCTTCCCCGGCTTCTCCAGAAAATGCCGAACGACGGGAATCACCCTTAGCACGCGCCAGGGCTGAGGGTGATCGCGCTTGCGGACAATCAGACAAGTTTGATCACGCAATCCGGAAACAGAGTCGATGCCCTTGGTTGGGCTGCCGCCGACGATTGTTGTCACCTCATCGCCGATCGATAACGATCGGCGAAATTGAACAGCGCGGCCCCAACCCACCGACTAGCAACCTTGCTTGTGCGGGAATGCGCGTCGCGTCATGTGGACACGCGGTCCTTCAAACATTCCGCGCGGATCATGGCGACACCGTGCATATACAGTTCAATTGCGCAACGAGATCTGTTCAGTTCAGAAGGCTCGCCGAGGAGCGTGATTCGATTGCGACCCACGTGACAACCGAAGTCGAATGCGCAATCCCTGGAAGTTGCTGCGCGTCGCAAGCGGTGGCGTGGTGTTCACCACCATCCAAAAGTTTCTCCCGCCAAAGGGCGAACGGATGCCAGTGCTCAGCGAGCTGCGGAACATCGTCGTCGTCGCCGACGAGGCGCATCGCAGCCAATACGATCTCGTCGACGGTGCCGTTTCGGACCGACCCCCTTGCATCGAAGACCGGGCCGTCCCGGGGCACTGGGAATGCGACTCCTGTCTCGCAACGAGTCAACGCTAGAGTTCGGATGACGGTTGGGCGTTTACGTTCGACCCCGATCTTCCAAATCCAGCTTGACCTCTCGACAGCTCGCCGGGCCGATTGCTTCATTCGTCGTCGTCTGCCTCCACGTCTACCGGCGGCGCAAGGCCCGGCGTGCCCTCGCTGGCGTCCGCCCACTCAATGTACCGCCGGTTTCGTATCCCATAAGTCTTCACCGTTTCGGCGACCATTTCGTCAAGCGTCAAAAGTCCGTGTCGCGCCTCTCCGCTCGTAGGATACATGCGTAACGGCCGGCCGCGCTTTGGCGGCCTATCCATGACGTCGAAGAACCACACCCGCGAATCACCAGTCTCGTCCTGCTCGTACAGGCCAACGAACAGCCGCTCGAAGAGCTGGTGCGGATCGGTCGGAAGATGTCGCCCCGCGCGCGGGCGAAAAGTCATGATCGCATGAGCAAACGATGATTTGTCATTCCCCCCATCGTCGCAGGCGCGAAACGGCAGGAAAAACAGGCCGATCAACACGGCGAACGGATGGCGCTCGTGATGATCCATGGCTTCGGCGCGCAGTTCGTGATCGTTTCGGACAACGTTTTTGGTGTATCGACCCAACACGACCTGACCCGACTTGTCCTTCCGCGGATCGCGAAAGCTGTAGGTTTTGATCGACACGAGCAGTTCGAGGCCTGTGTCGAACGTGCTGAAGCGCACATCAGTCTTCTTTAACTTTTTCGAGGCGCCGGTCGCGGCCGTCGTTTCCCTGCCGCTGCCGTCGGGGTTCGGGAGGACGCCTGGGAATTCTCGGGTCGCCCGAAGCCTATTCGCCACCAAGACAGCCAGCTTGTTCGACAGGCGCTCGGCATAGTTCTTCTTCTGCTCTCGCGACCCCGAGACCTCATCGGGCTTCGGCTCGGCTTGCTCAAAGGCATCGCGAAACGACTCGATCGTCGCATACGTTCCCGGCGATTCCGCGACTTTCCGCGCGCGGCGTCGGAGGGGAGGATAGTCGTCCGCTTTAGAGTTCTTCGACATAGGCGGAATGCGATTGTGGTCGAGGAGGGCTATTGAACGGCGACGAGCGCCGGTGAGGAAGTCCTGGACGCGGCCTTTGAGATCCACGACGTTCAGCGTCTCGCACTCCCATATGGTGAGAACGCTAAAGCCGAGGCCTTCGAGAGCAGCGAGTTTTCTGCGGTCGCGCGCGACATTTGAAGCAAACTTCTCTTCCCACGCCGCGCGATTTTGGGTCGGGGTAGTGGTGCGTTTACACCCCTCATGCCGATGCCAGTAACAACCATGGACGAAGAGGGCCCATTCTTGGCGACGATTCGCCACATCGGGAGAGCCGGGAAGGTCGCGATTCGAAACGCGGTAGGACGCGCCAAGGTCGCGAAGGAGTTGTCTGACCGCAAGTTCCGGTGTCGTGGAGTGCTGCCGGATTCCTGCCATTCTGCGCGACGTTTCTGCGTCGGTCGGGAAGGCCCCCGCCGTTCCACGCCGGTTCACACGGCGGCGGCCGTCGGACGTCCGAGATCGAGACTCTCTATGAACTCAAGGTGATTTTCGAGCGCTTCGAGCAGTCCTTCCGGGAATCGCAGTGTGCTCATGCGCGCGCGCGAGAGAAATCCCGCGGTCGCCCTGGCCGAGAGCAGCTGCGGTTCGAACTGAAGGAAATTCGCGAGGCTCGACGCCTGGATCTGCATTGGCCAGCGGCTCGCGCGTGAAATGAACCGCTGACCTGGCTCGAGCGCCCACGCCGCATCTGGCCAGCGCGCGTCCACTTCCAACCCTACGTCCTTCGAATCGTCGTACGTCGCGGGATGACGAAGCTTCGTTCCAATCCATTTCGCGGCGTCGACGGTGACGGCATTTCCAACCAATTTCCAGCGAATGCCCGAGCGCGCGACGCTTAGAGCGGACTCAGTCCAACCCGCTGGGAAGCCTTGAAGGCGCTCGGCGTCCCTGATGTCGGGCTTGACGATACGACCGTCCGGCATCCAAATAGCTGGCGGCGAGGCGATGCCGATCGTAGAGCCGCCCTTCAGTGTGGGAACGCCATCCGTTGCCCACCCGAGACCGCGAGTCCCTTCGGTCCAATAGAAACCGTTAGCAAAATCGCGGTAGGTCTCCTTCGGAAGCGGAGCGCCGGTGTCGGACGAAAGGATTACGTCACGCGGATCGCCGGCGTCCGGCAAGCAAGCGACTAGGTAGACTCGCTCGCGTCGTTGTGGTAGGCCAAAAGATCGCGAGTCGATGACACGATAGGCCCAGCGATATCCGAGCGCCTCCAGTTCGTCGATGACCAGGCGCATTGCGCCCCCGCGGCCGAGACGCAACATGAAGCTCACGTTCTCGAGTAACACCCATGGGACGCGGCGCTTTCGAAGGAGACGGAAAACGTGGCTCACCAACCCCGATTGCTGGCCTTCGATGCCAGCGGTCTTTCCCGCCTGCGAAAGATCCTGACACGGGAAGCCTGCAGTCAGGAGTGAGATCGAGTTGGGGATCTCCCGGAGCCTCGTGACGTCGGGAGCGTTTTCGACGCCAGGAAATTTCGCGTGCAAGACGGCGCGAGCGGCGGTCTCCAACTCACAAAGGAACTCCGTCGAATGTCCCGCTTGGTCGAGTCCAAGCTCGATTCCGCCAATCCCCGCGAACAAGCCGGCGGTACGATGCTCGTTCCCAGTCGGGTTCGGCTCTGTAGCATGAAGCGGGAAGCGGACCATGACGATGAAGATATCGCGGTGCATCTACTTCGGATACGTCCTAATTTCCGTTGCCGATCATGGCGGGATACAGCGAACGCTTCGTTCCAGAGATAGGCGGCAAACGCACGCGGCTCCCTACGTCAGCCTGCAAGCTCAGCGGAAGATGGTCCTCGCAACCGCAAATCGACGCGCAGCTCGGGATCGCCGAACAGCTTGAGCCGATTGACGAAAGGATCGCCGCAAATGCCGAGCTGTCTCGCACTCTCGCCGCCCTGCGCGACACCCGTGTTCCCAACGCTACTAAGCGGCGAACTGAGAGTTGGGGCTGTCGAGTCGAAATCGGCGGCCGGTGGATGAGCAAGGAGCGCCAGACTCAGAGATTTATCCTCTATCAAACCGAGGGCGACCGCACCCGCGTCAAATGCCGATTCAGCAACGACATGCTCTGGTTGACTCAGGCGCTCATCTCGGAACTGTTTCAGGTGACAGTCCCGGCTTTCAACGAACACCTCAAAGGCATCTACGCCGAGAGAGAACTGGACGAGGAGGCAACTATTCGGAAATCCCGAATAGTTCGACAGGAGGGCTCGCGACAAGTCGCTTGCGAAGTCGAGCACTCCAGCCTCCCGACCCCTGGCCGTCGGCATCGCGTGCGTAACGCTCGTGCAGTCCGAGCTGTTTTCGGAGAAGCTGACGCACACTCTGAAATGCGTATCACAACCGGGCGATCGCGACGCAGGAAGTCATTGACGAGTTGATCACGCTCGCCACGGAGATGGATGCGGCGAGAAAGCGCGGTCAGAGGCTCGGGCTCGACGACGACGAGATCGCGTCCTACGATGCCCTCGCGGCGAATGCGTCTGCTATCGAGGTCATGGGGAATCAGCAGCTCAAGGTGATCTCGGTTGAGCTCACTAAGCAGGTGCGGAAGAGCGTCACGATCGACTGGACGTTACGCGAGAGTGCGCGCGCGAAGGTTCGGGTGATAATTCGGAGAATACTCAATCGGCTCGGATTCCCGCCGGACCTGCAGGACGAGGCGGTGAAGACGGTGTTGATGCAGGCGGAGTTGCTGTGCACGGATTGGGCTGTCGAGTAAGAGATTCGTCCGCATGCTCGCATCGCGTGGGGCAGGGCGAGTCGCGTAGTCGATCAACGATCTCGGGCGGGCCTGTCCCATCGATCCACTATTCTGCTTCTCGATGCGAGCGAGCGTCCGCGTCAACGGCTTGCGACTTCCGACCAACCGCGAGGAATCCGTGAAGAGATAGCTGCAACGGACGCTGATGCCAGCCAACACGTTCCCCGCGGATCAGGCTGTTGGCGTGAGGTCACGCTCGCGTATCTCGAGGACAAGTACGCCAGCCTTGTGGCCACGGCGTTTCAAGCGTGCCGAGGGCAACACCGTTGCGAGATTCTGACTAGTCGCCTGCAGGCCTGAACAACGCACGTTCAAGTATCCTGAAGGCTTGCTCGGTCGGCACATCAGCGTGCAATGCTTCGATCGTCGTTCCGAATAATGTTGTGTCTCAACCCATGCTCCGCGATGCTCCATTCCGACTTCGCCACCGCCGTAGCGCGCAGCGAATTGCTGGGGTCTGGCGGCGTGACGTCGCGACATGACGCCGGGCTTGCCCAGCGCGATCTCGTCATCCATCTCCATCAGATGACGCTCGTTTGAGATCGAATCGCGATCGGTTCTAGTCGCGTGACTCCTATTCGTCGTCCATCCGGTTCGATTCGTGTCGAGACGTCTAATGCCCGTCGGCGATCGCCTATTCTGTGAGGAGACCGCAACGTGAATCGACGCCCGGCCCTTTCGTCTCGACGCTGCCTCCATTGCGCACGGGACACGGAGGGTAAGTCCTGCCGTCGGCTCACAAACGACCGTCGTCCGCCGCAATAGGCTCGCGGTAAACCGACTATTGACCGCGGCAAGACGAGTTTGAATCGCCGTTGTGGTACTTATGACGAAGCTACGATCATTTCTGCCCCTGGGGACCGCACATAGGTGCGCGGTGCCGCGCTCCTTACGGAACGTCGCGCTACTTCTAATTGGCGGGCGATCCGTTTGATCGAAGCAGGTTCCGAAACGATCCGTGGTGAAATGGCGTCGCGCCGTCGCTCGCTACACTAGCGTTGCGGTTGGCTCGCGACACGATAAACTGTCGCCGCGCCACGATACAATCGCTCGATCGCCACGACCATGCGCACGGGCCTACACGAGGGAATTTCCACCGCTCACGACAAGTTGGCGCGCCGTCACGCGTCTTTTCTAATGACGACACCAATCGCCCGGCGATCGCCGCGGCCGCACCGACCGAGTGTCACCAAGGGGAGTCCAACGCATACGAGCCGTCCGCCTGCCGGCCAGAAGATGCAGCCCACTTGCACGCGCAGTCATCCATACGCACGTTTAGGCATCGTACCGTCGCATGTTCGGCCAGCCTTCGCGCACCAGCGCGACGGCGCGAGCCACCATCAGCAATCTCTGTCTCGCATCGAGACACCACGCCTGCAGGCTCAATTCTTCTCCTGCCACGACTGAAGCTCGCGACACACCGACGAGTCGCGGAGCGCGCACGCGTCACACGATTTCCGCACGCAACCCCCGGCCATTTGCCTCGGAGCACGACAATGAACAAACGCCAGGAACGAGAGTTCACGACCGTCGTCGCCACGCGGGCCTTTCTTCGCCGCCACAAGCTCGAAAGCGGCCCGTTCCGCGCCGTCGCCAAAGCGCTCGACGACGCAATCGAACGCGTGAACGGGCTGAGCGCGGGTACCAGTCTCGCCGCGAAACGGTCCTTCACCAAGGCCATTCGCGAACGATCGGATCAACTCCGGCTTGACCACATGATTCCAGCGTCGCGGCGCGGAAAAACGATCTTTCGCGGCGACGTGGACATGGAGAATGCGCTGCGCGTCCCGCACGTGCGCGAGAAGACGTCGGTGATCCTTGCCGCCGCGGAAGAGATGATCAAAAAGATCTCACCGCATCGAAAACTCTTTTTCGCCGCTGACTTCTCGCGCACCTTCCTCGAGGACATGCGCGCCGCCGCAGCGGAGTTGGCTGCGATGGTCGAGGCGGCCGGGGATCACCGCACGTCTCAGCCCGGGGCCTTCGATGAGTTGCAAAAGCAAATCGCGCGAGGCCGCGAGGAGGTCCGCGTCGCCGACGGACTGATGCTCGCCTGGCTCCACAAGCAACCGCCAGCGCGGCGGTCGATCCTGGAGAGGGAATGGCGCGCGGCTCACCGCATCACAGCCAGGCTTGGCCGGCCATCGAAACGCTCGCGTCCCAAGCCTCCACCCGAGAACGGCGAGTGACCGAACCCTGACAGCGAAGCGAATGACGGGATGAACTCCGTTCCGGTCCGTCGGGGTCCGTTCAAGTCCGTATCAGCGCAGTTGCAGTTCGCTCCGCCGGCGTGCGCAATCCCGCCGCCGTGCAATCGGGCGCAGAACGGTCTCGCGGTCTACTTCGTCGCGACGACCCTTCGCGTAGCAGCAGCCACGCCAGCGACCGGCGTCGGCGTCTGCCACGACAGTTCATCGTCCTTGCCCGCAGTCGTCCCAACTCCGGGCCGCTTCGTTCCCGCGCGCGACGTCAGCGCCGCGCCAAGTCCGACCGTTGCCGCAACCCACGTGACGATGAATGCGAGGCCGCGAGTCACCGCGCCCAACATCGGGTTCCACGTGAACAGCGCGGCGAGCATCCACAGCACCAAACCGACGCCGAGTCCGAGAATCAGCGCGCGAAGATGCACGCCACGCGGTGACGTCGTACCCCGATCGGATGCCATCGCGCCGCCGGCAAGCCTGGCAACCGCGAGCAGCCCGAGCGTCACCAGCCCCGCCACGGCGATGACGTACGCCACGATCGCGAACGGGATCAGCAGAATTCCAAGAACTGTGATGCCGAGTCCGACGACGAGAATGAGCAACGCGGGCAACATCACGACCTGTCCCGACAATCCAATCCAGAATGACTTCGCGAATCCGCGCTCGAGCGCGATCACGACGCCGTCGAGGTTTCCTTCAGCGAACACCATGACGCCGAGTCCGATGATGGCCATGATGGCGAACCAGCCAATCACGAGCTTGACTGACTGCCACGTCGTGAGCGGTTCGCGCGGCGCGGATTTCGGCAGCGTGGGCGTCGCAATCGCGATCGCGCGCTTGGCGCCTTCGACCACCCCGCCCTCGATGACGACTGTCCCAGCGGCCGCCCACGCGTCACCAGTGACTCGAGCGCCCGTGTGAATGCGGATGGTGCCGTCGACGACGACCGCATCACCATTGATGGTGCCATACACATCCAACACCCCATGGGCGACCGCAATCGGACCGTCCACACTTGTGCCCGACGCGATCGTACGATTGCCAAACGTGAAGTGGTCGGCGTCCGGAAGATTCGTGTCTCCCGCCGCCTTTCGTTGCGCTATCTCACGACTGAGCGACGAATCCGCGCCGGCCTGAACGGCAACGGCCTTGGCCGGATCTTCCGGACGTACCTGAGCCGCCAAGCGGCTCGAACCGAGCGCCAGTACGGCGAACGCAATCAAGCGCCGCATGACCTACGCTCGGCGGCGGCTGGAGGCGGTTGCGACGGCGCTGAGCCCGGCGACGGTTCCGGCGGCGGCGGTCGCGAGTCCGATCAGTGAAGCCGCGATCCCAAACCGTCCGGTGCTCTGGATGATGGCGAACATCTGGTCACCGAACACCATGCTCAAGAGACCCCGACTCGCCGAATAGGCGATGCCGCCGACTTCATCACCCGCGACGCCCGTTGCAAGCGCGACCACATCCGCCTGCGAGCCGATCCAGAGGATGCCGACGGTCAGCATCGACGCCGCCGACGTGGCCAACGCCCCGACGGCAATACGTGCCGAGCGGGACTGTGGGAGCCATTGATTGGCGGTGTCGAGGGCGGTGACGTGCCAGGGCACGAACACCGGCACCTGCGACATCACTC
>JBDTAE010000082.1:0-5955 GCA_039924785.1 Gemmatimonadaceae bacterium
GCCGTACCGAAAGCTGCCATCGTTGCGAAAGCCATTCTTCGTCGCCCGCGCGAACACCCCCAGCAGTTCCGCGCCGACAGCCGTATCGAGGGTCGTCGCAAAATGCTCGCGAGCGATCGTCTGAAAACGCGGATCACGCCACGCGAGCTGGAGCGTCTGCACGCGATCGGCGAAGTCAGACAACGTCTGCACGACTGTCGTCAGACTCGCCGATACGTCCGCGCCCGCATCGCCGAACATTGCACGCGCACGAGACGGATTCGGACTCGGCGACTGAAACCACCAGGTCTCCACGCCGAGGATGATCACCTTTGGCTTCGTCGCGCTGGACAGCAGCGCGTGAACGGCGTGCTGCGCATCGACCGCGTTCGCGCAGCAGCCGCCGACGTTGTAGAACGCTGATGGCGGTATCTTGTCGAAGAACTCCGCGCGAAGCTGCATCGATCTCGACGTGCCGATCACCGCAACCTCGGGCTGAATGCGAAGCGCCACATCGAGCTTGTGGAGACGACCGGTGTCGTAGTAGCCGGTCAACCACAGGATTCGCTTCGGCAAAAGGCTCATCGTTGCGATGCGACTGGCCGGCAGCAACTCCCCCGCCTTCTGAAGGTACGCGACGTACACGACCGTCAGGATCAGCGGAATCGCAAGAACGAGCGTCGTCTTCCACAACGCGCGGCCGAGAAAGCGCACCAACATTCGAAGATCGATTCGCGCGGGCGCGACGATGGGCGTTTCCATGGTCAGAATTGAAAGTAGACGAATGGAATGCGCGAAAAATTGCCGCGATAAAAATACAACATCGCGAGCGCGCCGTAGAACGCATACCGCACCCACGGACGCCACCACGCAATCTGCGGCAGATCCTGCGCGTGCCGCTGAACGATCTCGAATCCAATCACACCAACGATCAGCAACACCCTCCACCAGTACAGGTGCCAAATCTCGGCGATGCCCGGCTCGCCCGCGGTTGGCCAGAAATCAGTCGCGACTCGCTCGAGCGTGAGGAAGGCGTCGTTCAGATGGACGACGCGGAAGAAGATGATCGACGCAACGAGCAGGTTGAGCATCACGAACGTGTTGAGCACTGCGCCAACCCGTCGTTTGCTGCTGAACGGCGCCGGAATGAAGTACTCGAACCCGTTGATGAAACCCCACACGACGCACGGCCAACGCGCGCCGTGCCACAGTCCGCTCAGCACGAACACGATCATGATGTTGAGCCGCTGTCGCCAAACGCCCAGGCGACTCCCGCCGAGCGAGAAGTAGAGGTACTCTCGTAGCCACGACGTCAGCGAAATGTGCCAGCGCGACCAGTACTCCTTCACCGACTGCGACAGAAACGGCATTCGAAAGTTTTGCGGCAACTGAATGCCGAACAACATCGATACGCCGAGCGCGATGTAGGTGTACCCGGCAAAGTCGCCGTACATCTCGTACGCGTTGCAGTACGCCACGATCGCCAGCTCGAGCCCCGAGTGCGCCCGCACGTTGGCCAGAGTCGTCGTGACGATGTCGGCCATGTTGTCGGCAACGACGGTCTTCAGCACATACCCGATCGCGATGTACGGAATGGCCTGCGCCGCAAGCGCGGGATCGAAGCGACGCTCGGCGCGAATCTGCGGGAGAAGATGACGCGCTTTGGAAATCGGACCGGCGACGAGCTGCGGAAAGTACGAAACGAAGAGCAGGAAGTCGGGATAGTCGCGGCAGGGCGGAATGACTCGACGATATATGTCGATCGTGTACGTCATTGCCTGCAAGGTGTAGAAGCTCACACCGACGGGCAGAATGATGTTGAGCACCGGCCAACTCGGATGCACACCGGCGCTCTCGAGCGCGACGCGCAGATTCTCCGAGAAGAAATTGAAGTACTTGAAGAAGATGAGCGTCGCGAGGTTCGTGCAGCAGCTCAGCCAGACCAGCGCCTTGCGAGTTCTGTCGTTCTGCGAATCGTGAATGCCGACACCCACGAAGAAGTCGATCGTGCTCGTGCCGATGAGCAGCGCGAGAAAGCGCCAATCCCACCATCCATAGAACGCATAGCTGGCGCCGAGGAGAAATAGGTTGCGCGAGCGACGCGACACGAGCGCCCAGTGCCCGAACAGGACGATCGCGAGAAAAACAGTGAAGATGCTCGAGTTGAAGAGCATCAGCCGCCGAGGCTCGAGAGCGCCGACTGAAAGCGTGCGGCTACGACGTTGATATCGTGATTCGCTCGCACGACAGCAACCGCACGCTCCGTGATGTCGTGCCGAAGACTGTCGTCAGCAATGAGACGTTCCATTGCTTCACCGAGCCGCGCGTTGCTCCGTTCGGAAACGACGTGCGCCCAACCATCACGCTGTGCGTAGTCGATTTGCGCCACCGAGCCAGGCCCGTAGGCAAGAATTGGCGTTTCGCTAGCCATGTACGCCGGCACCTTGGTCGGCATGGAATAGCGAATGAAATCCAATGACTTTGCATCGTAGTTGACCGGCAACATCAGCACCGCCGCAGACTGGATGCGGCGAATGAACTCGGCCGTGTCCGCTGACGCCTCGGCGACAGTGATGTTCGGAGCAATCTCCAACACGTCGCGATGTTGATCGATAAACCCACGCATCGAGAGGATTGTGAGCGTCACGCCGCGATCGCGCAGCGAGGCGGCCGCATGACAGGCATCGACGAGCGATTGGAGCTGCGCCAGCGGACTGATCGTACCGACGTACAGAATCTCGTTCGGATTCCTTGTAGGTCGCGCCACGTCCGCATAGGACTCGAGGTCGATCGCATTCATGAACGGCTGGAAGGGTTTGCCGTACCGTTCGGCGAACGCGTCGCACATCGCCGGCGAGATGCCCAGGCAGAGATCAGCCGCGTCGATCGTGTCGCGAACGAGCTTTTCCATTCGCCGACGTCCCACGGCAGAGGCGATTCCGTCACGATACGCGTGGGACGGCCAGTCATCCATGAAGTGAACGACGAGCCTTGTTTCGAACCTCGCGCGAATGGCAAGCGCGAGATCCATCATCGCGTTTGAGCCGAGCGGCGTGTATACGACCGTGGGGCGAAAGTCGTCGATCCAGCTTTCCAGTTCTCCGGAGAGCCGTCCGTTATCGGGAAGCATATTGCCGAACAGCGCAGCCTTCGCCACGGTTCCAACAGCGGCTCCGAGCGACCGCCCGGAGGACTGCGGCGGTGGCGGCGCATCGTGCTGGATCGGTCGCATTCCGAGAAGCGGTCCGAGGCGCGAAATCTCCTTGTCGCTGAGCAGGTAGAACGCGTCGCAGGTTTCCGCACTCGGCTTCACCGGGTCGGCGTAGATCATGGCGAGTCGTTCGCGCGGCCAGCCTTGAAACAGATTGGAGAGGGTAATGCCTGTTCCGTGCACGCGATTGAACGACCCCGCGGACAGAACAAGAACGCGGGGCTCGCCCACGGACGAGACGCTCATTCCGCCATCCGTGCGTCCGTTCCCGGAACCGATAGCGTCGCCAGCTTGACTCCGGCCGCGAACGCCTCTATCTGATCGCGTATGCTCACACGGGTCAGTCTAGTGACGCTCTTGCCATGAACGCGTCGTCGCGAATCTTCATCGCGGGACATCGCGGGTTGGTCGGCAGTGCCATTACCCGACGCCTCCAGGCCGAGGGTTGCAATAATCTCATCACGCGCGATCGCGCTGAGCTCGATCTCGAGAATCAACGGGGTGTCGCCCGTCTCTTCGAGGACGAACGGCCCGAGTACGTGTTTCTCGCCGCGGCGAAGGTCGGCGGCATCCTGGCGAACAGCACGTATCCCGCCGACTTCATTCGGTCGAACCTGTCGGTGCAGCTGAACGTCATCGAAGCCGCGTACCGCGCCGGCGTGACAAAGCTGATGTTCCTTGGCAGCTCCTGTATTTATCCGAAGCTCGCGCCGCAGCCGATTACCGAAGACGCGCTGCTGTCCGGGTACCTCGAGCCGACGAATCAGCCGTATGCTGTTGCAAAGATCGCCGGCATCGAGCTCTGTCAGGCATACAACCGTCAGTTCGGAACGAACTTCGTGAGCGTCATGCCGACGAATCTGTATGGCCCGGGCGACAACTTCGATCTCCAGAGCGCGCACGTGTTGCCCGCGCTGATGCGCAAGTTTCACGAAGCCAAGCGTCGCGGCGATCGCGAGGTGGTGGTGTGGGGCACCGGACGCGCGCGACGAGAGTTCTTGCATGTCGACGACCTTGCCGCGGCCTGTGTGTTTCTGATGCGGGAGTACGACGATCCGAACATCATCAACATCGGAAGCGGTTCGGACATCACGATCGCCGAGTTGGCCGAGCTTGTCCGAAGCGTGGTCGGGTTCGAGGGGCAGATCGTGTACGATGACACCAAGCCGGACGGCACGCCGCGCAAGTTGCTCGACGTCAGCCGTCTGGCGTCGCGAGGTTGGCGGCCGTCGATTCCGCTGGCGGAAGGAGTCGCCTCCACCTACGCATGGTATTTGGAGCACGAGGAGATCGGCAAACACTAAAGCGCGTCGATGGGGTCCACCGTGGACGCGATTAGTGAGACGCGCGCGCACGACGGGCCACGAGGTCACGATACAATTCTTCGAACCGCCGTGCTTGCAGGTCGGCCGAAAATTCGATCTCCATCAATCGTCGCGCGGCTGCGCCGAGTGCGACCCGGCGATCGCTGTCGGCGAGAAGTGTCTCGAGCCCGTTCGCGAAGTCGGCAACGTCGGTTGGACGCGCGAGGTAGCCGGTGCGGTCATGACGAACCGCGTCTTTGATTCCGCCAACGTCGAACGCGACGGCCGGTACGCCGCACGCCATGCTCTCGAGCACCGTGCTCGGCAAGTTGTCCTCGGTCGACGGCGCGGCAAAGAGGTCGGCGGCGGAGTAGGCGGCGGCGAGCGCGTCGTCGCTCGAGAGGTTGCCGAGGAGCCGCGTTTCAATTTTGACTTGCGACGACCATCCCGCGGCGCCTTCTCCCATCAGCACGAGCGTCGTTCCCGGCGGAAGTGTCGCGCGATTCAGCGCGGTGATCAACTGCGGCACTCCTTTGCGAACGTTGTGATCAATGACGTGCGCCGCGAACAGAATGATCGGAGCGTCTGCTGGAAGGTTGAAGTGCGCGCGAGCGGCGATTCGATCGACCGGACGAAACGCGGTCAGATCGAGGCCGTTCGGAATTCGATGCAGCGGAAACTTGCCGAGCAGCGGGCTTTCGCGCGCCATGCGTTCTGTCCACGTCGACGGCGCGACGATCGTGAGATCGGTTTTCGCGTACACTTTTGCTTTCTGTTGAAACAACCACGCCGTCGTGTCGCGATCGATGCCCGGATACGTCATGAGGTCCGGACAACTACCGCAGCCGGTGCGCCAACGCATGCACCCGCCGCTGTACGCGCAGTGGCCGGTGAGCGCCCACATATCCGCGAGCCACCATACGACCGGCGCGCGCGCACTCAGTTTTGGGAGAATGTTCGTCGACAGGTACCCGCCGTGCGTGTTAAACAACTGAAATATCGATGGATGCTGGGTCCACGCGTGTCGCAGCGTGCGACGCGTGGACGGAACAACCTGATACTGCCGCCCGGTGGTGCGACCGACCTCCTCGGCGAGCCGATTCGCGAGGCGTCCGGCCTCGGTGCCGTACACCGTGTCCACGTCCGGGTCGGTGGAGTCCTTGCGCGATACAAGCATCCGCGACGTGTGCCCGAGGGCCCGCAGACCCTCGTGAATGCGATACGCGCACCGCGCCGCGCCACCGTAAGTGTCGGCAGTTGAGAAATGTGTGATCGTCAGCGGCGATTCGTTCACGCGAGACAGTCTTCGGTCTTGGACGACAGGACCCATTCCGCCCACTTCTTCGCCGCCGGCGAGTTGATGAACGCGTCGTCGGTTGCCGACAGAATTCGCGCGCGACCATTCAGCGGCAGATACGCGTCTGGCGCATTGCTGTACTCGAAGCGGTGCGTGTCGAAGCG
>JBDTAE010000083.1:0-18953 GCA_039924785.1 Gemmatimonadaceae bacterium
CTTTGGTATGCGCGAGCGGCCCGGTCAACGCGGCCGTACCCCATTGATTGAACGGCCCCGTCGACGGCAACTTAGAGATTCCTCCTGCTGCGCGAACACCCGGCAGACCTTCGACTCTCTCCGCGAACTCGTCATAGAATCTGCCGCGGGCCGTGGAGTCGTACCGTGCACTTGGCAGATGCACTTCGAACGTCAGCACGTTTGACGGTTTGATCCCAAGGTCGACGGCGCGAATTCGCTGAAAGCTCGACAGCAACAGTCCCGCGCCTACCATGAGGACGAACGCGAGCGCCACTTGCGAGACGACGAGCCACTCGCGCAAACGCATGCCGCGACCGCCACCGGTCGACGATCGCGTCTCCTCGCGCAACACGTCGCCGGGCTGCACACGCGACGCACGCAGCGCGGGCGCCATCCCGAAAATCACTGCGCTCGCCGTCGCGATGACAAGAGAAAATCCTAACAACGTCCAATCGAGCGACAACGTCGCGAGGCGTGGAATCGTTCCCTGGCCGAGCACGACAATGGCCGACATCGCGACGCGCGCGACGATGAGTCCAGCCACGTCCCCCGCCAGTGCAAGCGTCACACTCTCCACTAACATCTGCCGGATGAGACGCGTACGACCGGCGCCCAGGGCGGAGCGAAGCGCAAACTCGCGAGCGCGCTCGGAGCCGCGCACGAGCAGCAGGTTCGCGATGTTCACGCACACGAGGAGCAGCACCAGCCCGACCGCGCCCAGCATGATCTCGAGCGACTTGCTCGAGTTGCCGACAATGTCTTCCTTGAGCGGATAGAGTCTCGCCAATGCGTCCTTGGCGTTCGGAAACTGCTTGTCGAGCGACAGCATCAGACCGTCGAGCTCCGCCTGTCCTCGTGCGACCGTCATACCCGGTTTGAGTCGTCCGATGACGCTGATGTAATGGTTGTCGGCGTTACTCGGGTCCGTTGCCGGCGAGAGATTGAGCGGCACCCAGGCGTCGACGTCGCCCGCAACCTGATCGATGAATCCATCGGGCATGACTCCGGCGACCCTGTATGGTTTGCCGTTCAACGTGATGGCTCGGCCGACGATGGATTCGTCGCTGTGGTATTGCTCACTCCAGAGTTTGTGGCTCAACACGACCACGGCTCCGCCGGAGAGTGACGATGCGGTTGCTTCCGCAGATCCGCGCTCGTCGTCGCGCTGAAAACCGCGACCGAATTGCGGATGCACCCGCATCACGTTGAAATAGTCGGAGCTCGATTGAAGAACTCGAATGCGCCGAACGCTCTCGCCCGTGCCGATGTCCGCGCCACTCTCGGAATAGGTCACGATTGCCGCGACACTCTCGAACGCCGAGAGACGGTCGCGAATGGCGACGAAATGAACCGGCGTGACAAAGCCGTGCTGCCCGGGATCGCCGGTCCAACTCTGGTAAAGGCGAACCAATCGCCCCGGCTCTTGATATGGCAGCGGCTGCAGCAACACCGCATTGACCGCGCTGAATACGGCCGTCGTTCCGCCGATGCCCACGGCAAGCGTGAGGACCGCCACGATTGCGAAGCCTGGGTTGCGCGCGAGCGTCCGCAGCGTGAAGGCGATGTCGCCGATGCTGTCTTCGACGAAACGTGTGCCGCGCGCGTCGCGCACGTCTTCCTTGACGCGCTCGACGCCGCCGAGGGCGATGAAGCCCAGCCGTCGTGCGTCCGCCTCGGTCGCGCCGTTGCGCCGCTGAAACTCGGCCTCCATGTCAGCGTGCACGCGAAGCTCCTCGTCGAGCTCGCGCTCTTCCTTCGCGCGAAATAGCAGTCCGCGCAGGCGTTCGAGGACGTCTGAGAATATGCTCATGGCGCCTCCACCGCGAAGCGCGTCGCCATGATGCCGTCGATCGCGGAGGACACGCGGTCCCAGAGCGCGCGCTCCGTGTCGAGCTGACGTCGTCCGACGGCGGTGAGGTCGTAGTAGCGGGCACGCCGATTGTTTTCGGTGACCTTCCACTCCGTCTTGAGCCATCCGCGCCGCTTCATTCGCACGAGGGCGGGATACAGCGAGCCCTGGGTGACGAGGAAGACGTCTTTCGACATCCACTGAATGCGATGCGCGATCCCCCACCCGTGCATTGGCTCGAGGGCGAGTGTTTTGAGCACGAGCATCTCGAGCGTGCCTTGGAGCAGTTCCGCGGGTCGGTCGGCCATGAGTCTCTCCTTCAGGGTATCTGAAGGTAAGACACAGCGCAAGCCGAAATGGTTTGGACGACGTTCTTCAGCGGGCGCGAGGACCTTTGGCCGGCCGGATTACTCAACCCGCTCGCGCGTCCACGTACACCCACGCTTTCCCGCCCGATGCCAACGGCGCCACGACGCGCATATAGCCCGCCGGCTCGTACGCGTCGGCACTCATCAACTCGACATCAGAGATCTCGAACACCATACCAGAGACGCGATCGGCAACTTGCCCTGTTGTACGGACCATCGCGTGCTCCGCGGTGCCGGTCGCTGCGACGAACGCCGGATCGTCGACGCGAACCACGTCCAACGTAAACCCGACCAATTCGTCCGCATGGCCGTCGAGCAACCGTCCAAACGTAGACTGTTGCACCGACGGCTGCTGCAGCGTTCCGTACGAGAATAGGAATGGCACCTACGGGTTCACGACGGCGAGAATGAAACCGTCGTAGCCCTTGTCGCCGACGGTTTGCACGGCGGTTGCCGACACACGTGCTTCGGTCGCGAGGTAATCGGCGAGTTCGCGGATTCCGAGCGCGCTCGCGTCGCGGGTTGCATCGTCGGCGACTGCGCCTTCTCGCACAACATTGTCGACGACGATCATCGTTCCTGCCCGCGACAGTGCCAACGACGCGCGGAAATACGCGGTACTGCTCGCCTTGTCCGCATCGATGAAAATGAAATCGAACGGGGATGCGCCCTCGCGAATCATCTTCGCCAGGCTGTCCGCCGCGGGCGCAACGAGCACGTCGACGCGATCGGCGACGCCGGCCGCCGCCAGATTCTTTCGCGCAACGTCGGCGTGCGCGTCGCTGATCTCGAGCGTGATGAGTTTCCCGCCGGATGGAAGTGCGTGAGCAAGCCAGATCGTGCTGTAGCCGCCGAGCGTTCCGATTTCGAGAATTCTACGCGCGGCGGCCGAGCGCGCGAGCAGTTGCAGAAACTTTCCTTGCAACGGCGTCACGGCGATCGCAGGCAACCCTCCCTGGGCGCTCGCGGCGAGAGCGTTCTCTAACGCGGCATCGGGCGCGAGCAGCTTGCTCTGGAAGTACGCGTCGACGTCACTCCACACTTTCTCTGGCTGTGGTCGTGCGCCGTATGGACGAGGATCCACGCGCGGGCCTTCTACTTTGGCATTCCGGCGACGCATTCGATCTCCACTTTCGCGCCAGGGCTCACGAGCGCCGCAACGATCACCGTAGATCGCGCGGGTGGCTCCTTCGGAAACACCGTGGTGTATACCGAATTCATTCCGGAAAAGTCCTTGATGTCGACGAGAAACACGGTGCACTTGAGCACGTGTTCCATGGTGCTCCCCGCGGCTTCGACAACGGCTTTGACATTCTCAAGCGATTTCTTCGTCTGGCCCTGAATGGTGCTATCAGGATTGGCGCGCGTCATTCCCTGCTGGCCGGACGTGAAAATCAGATCGCCGTACTTGATGCCTGGCGACAGCGTCGCCGAAGCCCTCTGGCCAGTGGGCACGATCTGCGTGCGTTGCGCGGCAACGACGGCCGGGATCAGTGCGGCGAGGAATATGAACTTACGCATTGGGCTTTCCTGGTCGGGTGGATTGTTGCAGCAGGCTGTTGGTGCGTTTGGCCACGGAACCCGCGGACTCTACGGAATACCGCGGAAACATCAGAAAAATCAATTTGTTATTTCCGCGGTGTTCAGCGGGTTCAGCGGATTCCGCGGCAAAGCGGCTCTTGAATTCTCTACGGAGTGACCTGCTGCGGATTCTTCACATACACGTCGAACCACGCTAACCAACGCGCCCAAATATCTAGGTCGCTGGCGTACGTCGCGTCGCTATGATCTTCATACGGATACATGTACAGCGCGACCGGCTTGCCGAGCCCGCGGAGCGCCAGGTACATGCGCTCGGAACTGATCGGGTCGGTGCCGTTGTTCTGATCTTCTAACGCGTGATACATCAGTAGCGCGCCGTGAATCTTGTCGGCCCTGAAAAATGGTGACATGTCGACGTACGTCGCCTGCGCGTCGAAAAAATTGCGTCGCTCGGTCTGGAAGCCGAATGGCGTCAATGAGCGGTTATACATGCCATCGCCGGCGATACCGGCCTTGAAGTACGGCACGAGCGTGAGCGCATTCACGGTGCTGAATGCGCCGTAGCTGTGACCGCCCAAGCCCATCTTGTTGCGATCGACGTATCCCGCGTCGACGACGGCGTCGATCACCACATCGAGGTTCTCGCGAAGGTCGCGCGTGTAGTGATCGTTCATCTTGCCAGAGTCGCCAACGATCGGTGAGTCCGGCTCGATCAACGCATAGCCCTGCGTCGCCCAGAGCTTCACCGATGACGCCGGCCGCGCGGGCGCCACATCGGGGAATTTGTTGATGTTGGTCGTGTAGCGCGTGCGATCGTAGTCCGCCTGGGTCGTATACTCGCGCGGATAGAACCAGATGATGCCCGGCAGGCGGGTGCCCGGACGCCAATCGGCCGGCAGCGTGACGTCGACCCAGAACTTGAAGCCATCGCGCGGACGGGTGATCTGCAAGCGCTTGTATTGCGCGTGCGACACAGCCGGCGACGCGTCGACAGCATGCGTGAGCTGCGTGCTGGTACCGGCCTTCGTGTCGCGCATGAACGCGTCCTGAATGATCGACGGCGACTCGTGCGTGTAGATGAATTTCGAATAGTCGTCGTCGAGCGGCGTGACGAATTCGTCGAACGCGTCAGCGGGGCTATCAAAGATCCGTGAACGCTGGCCGGTCTCGAAGTCGAGCTTGTCGACCCACGGACGCGGTGCCTGCGTCTCCCACTTTGCGCCCGGCGTGCGCGTCCCTGACAGATACACGGTTCTGCCGTCGGACGCGACGACGACCGCCTGCTCCCCGTTCGCCAACCGCTTCATCGCCAACGCACCGCCGGTTTCGTCGGTAGCGCCAGCGCCGCCACGTCCGCCTCCGGCGCCGCCGAATCCACCGCCGCCCGCCGGCATCGTGACGCCGCGGCCGAGATTGAACTTCTTTGAAGGGTCGGCCGTGTGCATCGCCAGGACGGTCCCGCTGTCCGCGACGAACATCGTCTTACCGTCGGCGCTGTACGCAACGCCGGTGAGACGCGGACTGCCCTCATAGATCAGCTTCGCGTCGCCAGGGCCGAACGGTGGTGCCCAGCTCATGTAGCGAATCGACGTCGGCTGCGGACGACCCAAGGCGGCTCCGCTCGCACCACCTGCGCGACCACGACCGACACGCCCCGCGCCCGCCGGCCCGGCGTCGCTCGTTCCAGCAAACATCGACTGCAGATACACCAGACCTGCGCCGGTTGGATTCCACTGAATGTTTCGCTTGCCGGTATCGGTCGGCGCACCGGCGCCGCCACCGCGCCCACCGCGTGCCGCAGCGTCCGCATCAGGATTCTCTCCATCGCGAAGCGGGGTCTTGGCGAGCATCGCGACGGGCTTGCCCGTCGCATCCCACAACGCTTGCACCGAACCAAAGTTCGCGACCGGCACGATATACGAGAACGGCTCGGCGAGCTCGGTCACGCGAAAGTACTTCCCGTCCTCCGACGCTTCGACGGAACGAATCATCGCGGGCGCGCCGATTTTTTTCACTGCCTTCGACTTGACGTCGATCACGGCAAGCTGGCCCGTCGTGTAGTACGTCAACTGCGCCTTGTCGTGCGGATCCTCGAGAAGACTCGGGTAGATGATCTGCGGATTCGCGCGACCTTCGCTGATGCGCACCTGCGGTCCGTCTTCGACGTTGTTCTTGCCGTGCGTCGGCGCGGGACCGCGCGCGTCAGGCAGAATCACGGTCACGACACTCTTGCCGTCGGCGGTCCACTCGACCGTCGTCACCAGCGTGCCGAGGATCGGCGTCTTCGTGACCTGAGTCGATTTCCCGGTCGAAACGTCAGCGACATAGATCTGCGACGCGTCGTCGAAGTTCGCGATGTACGCGAGCTGCGTTCCATTGGGCGACCACGACGGCGACGAGATGCTCGCGCCCTTCGGCGTCTCGATCGTCTTCGTGACGCTGGTTCGCGGATCGACGAGCGCAATGCCGTGATGCGTGCTCGTCGTGAGCGCGCGCACGCGGTTCGCCTTCGTGTCGATCTGGACGCCGCCGAGATAGATGTGGTACTTGCCGTACTCGTCGATGTCGCCGCGATCGGCGCCCGGCAGACGCACGAACCACTTACGGTCCGGACTCGGCGTCGTGAACGAGATGTCCGTCCGCGGCGTCATGATGACTTTCTCAATATCGGCCGGCGGCTTGACGTAGGTCTCGGTGCGGAGCACCTGCTGGGGATTCCAGCCTTGCCCCGCGGCCGTCTGGGCGACGAGCGACAGCGGCGAGGCGAAGACGAGGGCGGCGGCGAACGCGCCACCGCGTCGAAGGGTGGTGCCGATCATGAGAATTCCTGCGGCGAGAAAGGTTATTCGCAGCGACGAAGAGTGAATGCTCGTCGGCGCCTCTGCGGTGGTGGCGGTCGTTGGCCGATCGCTCGGCTGCTAGCGGGGGTTCGACCTCGCGATGGGCCCGCTATTTCCAGCTACGTCCCGCGTCGTCCCGACTTCGCCGACGTTGCCTGCGGCTTGATGTTCTTTACCGTGGGCGGCGGGGCTACGCCCTTGGGCGTTGGCGCCTGCGGATGCTGGGACGGATTTTTCTTCTTTGAGAAATCTGGAATCTTCCGTTTCATACGCCCCCCTCGGGTGTCGGGGTATTCGCCTCCGCGCCATCCGCTTGGTCGGATGCGTCGTCGCCGTCGTCTACAGCGCCGTCTGGACGCCGGCGCAAACGCTCAGCGCGCTTTGCGTCTTTCTTTGCCTTGCGATCGAGTTCCTTGCGGCGTTTCTCGAAGTCATAGTTGGGTTTTTTCGCCAAAGACGGAGGCTCCGCTCCAGTCGTTCTCTTAAGGAGGCGTGCCAGGCCACAGACGGTGGCCGGCCCGCAGGTTTCAAGATAGCCCAGGCGGAGCCGGGCGGTCAGAGGTGGTCGACGAGCTCCCTACCAGATTTTCGCGCGGACAGAATCGGCGCGGTACATCTTGTCGCTCGGCTTGACCCCAAACGCCTCGTAGAACGGCACCATGCTGGTCACCGGCCCGATGGTCCTGAACGGACTCGGCGAATGGACGTCGGTCTTCACCAGAACGGCGAGGTTTTCCGGGCGCAACTGGTTCATCCAGCCGAGCGACCACCCGATGAAATAGCGCTGCGCGGGCGTCAGTCCGCCGATCTCCTTGCCGCTCTTGTATTCATCAGTCTTCTTGAAAGCATCCCAAGCGAGGGTGATTCCGCCGATGTCCGCGATGTTCTCGCCCTGGGTTGCCGACCCGTTGATGTGCGTCGTGCCCACGGCGACATACTCGCTGTACTGGCGGACCACGACCGCCGCGCGACGATTGAATTCCTTCGCGTCGGCCGGCGTCCACCAATCCGTGAGATTGCCCTTTTCGTCGAACTGGCGACCCTGATCGTCGAAGCCGTGCGTGATCTCATGGCCGATCGTCGTACCGCCCGCATACGCATAGACAATCGCGTCGTCCACCAGCGAATCCGCGATGCCGGGAAGAATGAAGATGGCGGCCGGCAATACGATTTCATTGTTTGCCGGGTTGTAATACGCGTTGTACGTCTGCGGCGTCATCGACCATTCGCGACGGTCCACCGGTTTGTGGAGTTTCGCGATGACGTCGTCGCTCTGCCACATGCGCCCGCGCATCGTGTTGCCGATGAATGAGCGACGATCGATGTCGTATTTCGTGTAATCCTTCCACACGTCCGGATAGCCGACCTTCTTCGTGACGCTGTTCAGCTTTACGAGCGCCCGTTGTTTCGTTGGCGCGCTCATCCAGTCGAGATTGTTGATTCGCGCGCGAAACGCGTCGAAGATCTCGTCGGTCAACTTCTGATACCGCTGCTTCGTCCGCGGCGAGAAGTATTTCGCGACGTACAACTGTCCGAGCGCGTCGCCAAGGTAGCCTTCTTCCTCGTCGAGCACTCGTTTCCAGCGCGGTCGCTGCTCCGCGGTGCCGTTCAGAATCGTTCCGAAGAAATGAAAGTTCTCCTTGTCGAACTTCCCGCCTGCTTCGGCCGCGTATGCGTGCGCGAGTTGCCAGCGCAGATACGTCTTCCAGTCGTCGACGGAATGGGCGTGCAGCGATTTTTCGACCTGCTTGAAGAACTCAGGCTGTCCGACGATCACTGTGTCGACCTTCGTGATCATCCCCGCCGCGAGATGCTCACGCCACGGAATCGACGGCGTCAGCGCGCTCAAGCCTGACAGCGGCATCGCGTTGTAGTTCTTGATTGGATCGCGCAGATCTTCGAGTTTGCGCGACGCGCGCGCGAGCTCGGTCTCGATCGCCATCACAGTATTCGCATTGGCGGTGGCAATTGCGGGCGCGTCGCCGAGGAGGGCGAACATGCGGCCAACGTGCGCCACGTATTCGCGAAGTAGCATCTTGCCGTGATCGTCGGCGTCGAAATAATAGTCGCGATCGGGCATGCCGAGGCCGCCCTGCTCGAGGTGCACGGCAAAGTGGTCGCTGTGCTTCTCGTCCTGATAGATGGCGAGACCATACAGCGGGCCGGCGCCGATGTACTGCAATCGCGCCACGGAGTTCGATACGTCGGCGAGTGTCTTGATCCCCAGAATCATCTGGAACTCGGGCGAGATCGGCGAGAATCCCTGCGCCGCGATCGTCGTCGTGTCCATCGCCGAGAACCAGAAGTCGCCGATCTTCTGGGTGGTCGAACCCTTCGGCGAGTTCTTCGATGCCGCGGCAGACTTGCTCAGGTTGGAGAGCCGCTGGTATGTCTCATTCTGAATGACGTTGTACACCCCCCACGAGCGCTCGCTCTTCGGAATCGGGTTGTCCTTGAGCCATTTGCCGACTGAGTATTCCCAGAAGTCGTTGCGCGGGTCGGCCTTCGTATCGATGAACTGGTCGAGGTAGTGGGCCGCGTCGACGGGAGCGGTGGACGTTGCGACGGTGAGCAACGCGGCGGGAATCAGAACGGCGGCGAGTCGATTCATCGGGATCGTTGAACGGGTTGTCAGAGTATACCGCCCGGACGTCGGGGCGGCGTCGGCGCCCAGACTGCGGTGTCGGCGGCGCTCGCAGGTCCGATCTTTCCCTCGACCGACTTCATCAGAGCAACGGGATCGTACACTCGGCCCGCTTTGATCACGACGCGCGGCGACCGCGTGCGACGAATGTCCGCAAGCGGGTTTCCCTCGACGACGACGAGATCGGCCCACTTCCCCGCTTCGATGGACCCAAGGCGGTCGCCGAGGCCGATCGCGCGCGCGCTGTTGATCGTCGCCATCTTGAGCACCGCGGCGTTCGGAATTCCGCTGAGCGAGAGCGACAGCAATTCGCGATGCACCGAGAATGGCGTGAAGAACTCGCCCCAACTCGGATGGTCGGTGCCGACCGTGATGAGGTCAGCGCCGCCGGCGTCGTAGAACGCTTTGACCTCTGTGCGCTTCGTCCAATAAATGTTCTCGAATTGTTGATTGACCTCACGCGGCGCGCGCGCATCGACAACCGAGCGCATGTACGGAGTCAGAAACTTCTTCTCGTCAACGAAATACGTGAACACCGCCGGGTCTTTCTTTCCATAGTAACCGTAGGCGCTCAGCGTCGCGTCGAAGTACGTATGCTGCGTTTTGTACAGGTCGGCGATCTTCTTGAACTCCGGCGTGTCGAAGGTCATGTGCTCGTATGACGCGTACGCCGACTTGTCAGGCGTAAACGCGTCGCCACCCATGAAATGCTCGATGCGATCGATGCCCATCAGAATCGCGTCGCGCGGATTGACACTGTTACGGTTGCCCGAATCGAGATGACCGGTGACGGTGAGTCCATGCAGGTGCGCGCGCTCGATCAACGCCTTGAGTTGGTCCGGCGTGATGCCCTTGGCTTTGAACCCTTTCACGCCAAGCTCCGCCCAGTGGTCAACTTCGGCGTAGATCTGGGCCGTGGTGATAGTGCGATTCCAGCCGGGACGCGCGGTGCCGAAATACGGACCCGAATTGAGAAGTCGCGGACCTGGTTGCTCGCCGTTCTCGATGCGCACGCGAAGGTCGTGCATCGCGTTCGGATCCATCTCGCCGGCGGGGAACGTCGCGGTGACGCCGTTCGCGAGAAAGAGCGACGGGTACGCGACGGTCTCGTCTTTTCGTCCAGCGTTGAACAGTTCGATTGCATAGTGCGCGTGCAGGTCGAACAAGCCGGGTATTACAGTTTCAGAATCAGCGAGCTGAACCCGTTGCGCGTCGGCGGTCGCGACGCTGAGGTCGCCGCCCACGCAGAGAAACTTTCCGGCGCGGATGAGAATGCCAGGATTGCGTACACGGTCGTTCCCGGTCGATGTGAAGAGCCATCCGCCGGTGACGACGACGTCGCGTTCCTGCGCGCGAGAGACGGTCGCGAGCATGCAAAGGAGAATTAGTGCGAAGCGCTTCATACGATTGTGATGGCGAGTGGGAATAGGCGCGGTCGCGAGAAATCGAACGAGAGTGCCGGGCTCGCGAGAAGATACGGGCGCGCCGTTTGCAAAACCACGTCGTCGACTACTTCCGCGGAGCAAAAGCGATGAAGCGCATAACATTGGCGGGCGGCGTATTGGCGATCCTTTCGGCGGCCTGCGTCCACAGCAACACCATGGCGTCCTCAGCGGGCGACCTGCAGGCGCACCACGCGATGGATACGAGCGTGTTACCGGGCGGCGCGATTCTCGAGGGTACGCTTGACCGTTCCATGACCGCGGCGAATGCCCGGGTCGGCGACGCGTTCAGCATCACGCTCGCGAACGACACGAAGACGAAGCGGAACGCGACGGTGATTCCGGCGGGCGCGGTGGTCTATGGCCACGTCGTGGCGCTGGATCTGAACAACAACTCCGGGGCGGTGGCGACGGCCAAGCTGGCGTTCGACAGTCTCGTGTATACCGGGCATCACCACATCATCGACGCGAACATCTCCAAGATCGGGTACAACCACGTCATGGTCCGTCCGGTGGACTCGAAGACGACGGCGGGTCCAGCGACGGCGACGTCGTTGACACTTATTTCATTCACCGATCCTGATGGCCAGCTTCCGGCAGGCAGCCCCGTGACGCTGCTAGTGACGAACCCGATTCAGCTCGAACCGAAATAGGCTGGGTCGGATCAACGGCGGAGGAAGATTAGCCGCGGAGCCCGCGGAATCCACCGATCACCACGGAATGAATTCGGGTTTATCCGCGGTGTTGGCGGAGTCCGCGGGTTTGGCGCCGCAAGCCTTCACGATGCGCGGACGTCGACGACTTGACGATCGCGTCCAGAGCTTGACCGTGTTCGCCGGCCGCGAGGTTGCGCGATCGAGCTAATTTGTTGCGGGCGTAGGTCGGACACAGGGGCATTCTTGCCACGCAGCGTTATATCCGACATCACATTCCACCAAGAGCGAACCATGGAAACACTGGCGATATTGGCCGTCCTCGAGGCAAAACCCGGCAAGGAGCAGGAAGTTGAGGCTTTTCTAAAGTCGGCGCTTCCGATGGCGCAGGCGGAAGCAGGCACGGTCGCGTGGTATGCGCTCAAGATGGGCCCGTCCAAGTTCGGCATCTTCGATACGTTCGCCGACCAGAAGGGACGCGACGCGCATCTTTCCGGTGACATCGCAAAGGCGCTCTTCGCCAAAGCGGAAGAGCTGTTCGCCAAGCCACCCGCGATCGAGCAGCCCGAGATTCTCGCCGCCAAGGCGTAATCGCCTAGCAAGCGAACCGACGACTAGCGGCGGGCGCTCGATCGGCGCAGAATGCGGGAGTCGTACTCCCACTCATCGCAGAGAGCTCGTGGCCAACGTTCGCGGCAAAGCGTACGCCCTCACCGCCTTCACGCGGATGCGCCCGGCAAAGACGTATGGGCTGCGTCTCGTCTTTTTTCTGATTCGACTCAGCATGCTCCCAATTCCACTCCCCAGGTGGGGAGTGATGGGCCGCATCAGGCAGGTGCAGGTGGACCTGACGCAGCTGTCGTTCATCCACTTCGCGCGGTGGGTGATCATCAAGCGCGGACAATTTCCGCGCGTCGATCCGTCGCAGAAGGAAGAAGCGCTCAACTACGACTACCTGCTGTTCGAGAGCAACTTCAACGGCGACTGGGAGAAGTACATCGACGCCTTCTCCCAAGTCGTGCCGGGCGGAATGGATAACATCTGGCGATGGTCGGTGAAGTATCCGCAGTCGCGGCCGATCACGCCTTTTCTCAACTACATCCGCAACTGCCAGTACGACACCGACTACTACTACTCGGCGTATCCCGGCGCGTCGACGAACGATGTCCGCGGCGCGCTGCTGCTCAAGGAAAAGCTCGACGCGTTCGCGCGGACGAGCGCGGCCCTAACGCCCGACGAGTTCGCGCGCGCATATCAGATCTTCACCGTCGAGATCCAGAACTGCCTGTCGACAACGGGACGCCAATCATACGCCGCATCGCCGGCGGCACAGCGCGCCGTCGCGGCGCACGCGTAGCGGAACCGACATGGCGAACGTAGCTGACCGCGCATACGGACTGACGATGCTCTCGCCGATTGCGCCCGGAATAACGGCCGACGGCGTTCCGCACGACCTGGCGATCCGCCGCGAGCTCATCGCGCTCGACACACGCGGCGAGAGCCCGTTCGCCGACGTGCCGACCACGCACCTCGCGCGCTGGGTCGTGATCGGGTCGCTGCCGTACGAGGGGATTCCGGCGGTCATCGACTCCCTCGCGTCGAAGTATTTGCTGTTCACGAGCAACTTCGACGGCGCGCTCGACGATTACCTGGAACTGATGCGAACACGAATGCCCGACGCGGTCACGCGAATCTGGTCGCACTGCCTGGCGTTTCCGGGCGTGGGTGATCGGGTCGCGTTCGCTGGCTACATGAAGAAATGCCAGGTCGAGACGAGCTTCTTCTTCGGCGCCTACACCAAGTACACGCTCAATGAGGTGCTTCGCGCGCTCGACGCACAGCGGCGCATGTCGGCGTTCATCGCCGATCAGCAAGACCAAGGGAGCGCGCCCGCCGATTTACAGCGCGCGTTCGGCGAGCTCGTGGCGACGCTCGCGTCCGCACCCACGCCACGGCCGGGAACGATATGAGAACGTTGATTCTCGATTGCGTCGAGCACCTGCTCTCGCAGAGCGACGCCGCGATCACGCTCGATCTCCCCGACATTCAGAGTTTCATTCTCTACCCGGTGGGATTTCCCTACGCACGATTCTCGTTTTTCTCGATCGACGACGCGGCGCGCGGTCGCGCCTTTGTCGGTGCCGTCGCCGAGTTGGTGTCGGATGCGACGCTTCCGGCATTCATCGGCGGAAAGCCGGCGCCGAAGCCGCACGAGGTGAGCGTCGCGTTCACGTATGGCGGGCTGGCCGCGCTCGAGGTGCCCGAGCATTCGCTGCGCACTTTTCCGCCCGAGTTTGCGCAAGGGATGCGCGCGCGGGCCGGCGACTTTCTCGCCGACCACGGCGCGAACGATCCCGCGCAATGGGAAGAACTGTGGCGCGCGGATCGCGTGCACGTCTGGGTGGCGGTGCAGGCGAACGAAATTGCCGAGCTCACGCGCCTCCAGAACCGCGTGCTCGACTGCGCGCGCGCGAACGGCGTCGAGCTCCTCGACGTGCAGGAGTCGGGGGCGCTGGAGACGACGCCGGGCGCGGGTTTCACGAGCAAAGAGCACTTCGGCTATACCGACGGCATTGGCGATCCGGAGATTGCTGGCAGCGGCTGGCCGCGGATTCGCGGTCGCGGCAAGTGGGACGAACAGAAGAGCGAGTGGGTGCCGCTCGCGGCCGGTGAGTTTGTCCTCGGCTATCGCGATGAGGCGGGCGAGCTCCCGCGGGCGCCGCTCCCGATCGGCTTGTCGCGGAACGGATCATTCATGGTCTATCGAAAGCTGCATCAGAACGTCGCCGCGTTTCGTGCGTTCATCCGCGGCGAGGGTGAAAAATTTGCCGGCGGCTCCGAGTTCTTGGCGGCGAAGTTGATGGGACGGTGGCGCAACGGAACGCCGCTCATCGCCGCGCCGGATGCGCCGCCGGCCGGGGCACCGTTACCCGAGGTGGCGCCCTCGGAGCTGACGAACTTCCGCTATTCGGACGACCCCGAGGGGGCGCGCTGCCCGATGGGCGCTCACGTGCGGCGCGCGAATCCGCGCGACTCCCTCGGCTTCCACGGCGTGCTCGTCGACCAGCGGCGCATCGTCCGCCGCGGAATGCCGTACGGCGCGTGGATTCCCGAGAGCACGCCGCTCGATGAGGTAGCGCGTCTCGATTGCATCGACGAGGACCACGCAAGCCGACACGGCGTGATCTTCATGGCGATAAACGCCAACATCGAGCGGCAATTCGAGTTTGTGCAACGCGAATGGATGAACTACGGCAACGATTTCCGGCAGGGCAACGATCGCGATCCGATCACCGGCACGCGCGACACTGGCGACCGGATGGTGATTCAGGGAAGTGTCGAGACGCGCACGGTCGATGGCCGCGAGGTGACGAACGTCCGACCGCCGCACGTTTGCCGCGGGCTCGAGCAGTTCGCGGTGACGCGCGGCGGCGCCTACTTCTTTCTGCCGGGTCTGACCGCGCTTCGTCTCATCGCCGCCGGGCGAATCGAGTCCGCGTAGCGGCGATCAACGCCGTCCGCCGGGGACAGCGGGCTCTGTATTCTGCCGTCCTTATCGATAGGCCTCTTACCATGTCCGATCTGAAGGCCCACTTCGCCATACCGCACCTGTCTCGAGGGCGAAGCCGACTTCGCAAGCTAGCACGGGAAGCTGCGCGGCAAAATCGTGCTCACGCAACCGGCACCCTTGGTTCGGATGATTACTGGTAAGATCGTCCTCGAGTCGCTCGAGCGAGTCACGAACCTGAAGCTGCGTACGGTACTCGTGCATCGTCTGCCCGGTGAGTTCACGAAACACGCGACAAAGATGGAACGGCGAAGTCCCGAGTCGGCGGGCGATGTCGACGACGGTTCCGCTTCGGGCGGAGATGAACTCATCTCGCTCTTCTCCGATCGCAATCACTCGCGGGATTCCCACCCCGGCGGCGAAGCGATCACTGCGCAGGCCGATAGCGGTTCGTCAGACTCTCGACCAGCGCGGTCGCATCGGGCGGGCTTCCCGTGGCGCGCTCGATGAGCGCGGCCACGGCGTACCGCTGTGCATGCCGGTGCACGTGCTCGCGAAGCCACTCGCGCAGTGGCAGAAAATCGCCCGCCGCGAATGCATCGTCGAGCGGCCCCACCGCCCGGTCGGCCGCCGCAAAGAGTTGAGCGGCATACACATTTCCTAATGTGTATGTTGGAAAGTACCCTATGAGCCCTTCCGACCAGTGGCCGTCCTGAAGACACCCGTTGCGATCGTTCTTCGGAGTAACGCCCAGATAGCGGCCGTAGAGTTCCGCCCACGCCCCCGGAAGATCGGCGACTTTGAGATCGCCGGAGAGCATTGCGCGCTCCAACTCGAACCGAATCATGATGTGAACGTCGTACGTCGCCTCGTCCGCCTCCACCCGAATGAGGCTCGGCTTCACGCGGTTGATCACGCTCCTGAACGTCTCGAGCGAGATGTCGTGCAATGCTTCATGAAACGTGCTCCGAAGCTGCGGATAGAAATGCCGCCAGAAGCCCTCGCTCCGCCCAACGAGATTCTCCCACAACCGAGACTGCGACTCATGGACGCCGAGTGAGGCGGCTTCACCCATCGGCATTCCGTAGTGAGCCGCCTCGATGCCCTGGTCGTAGAGCGCATGGCCCACTTCGTGGAGTACCGCGAAGAAACCGTTCGCGAAATTGCGCGGGTAATAACGCAGCGCGATACGAATATCGCCCGGACCAATCGAGGTGCAGAACGGGTGCTGCCCGGTGTCGAGACGCCCGCCCTCGAAGTCGAACCCGATCGCGGCCGCGACACCTTCCGCGAAGACGCGCTGCCGATCGATCGGAAATTCGCGCGCCGAGACGTGCCGCGGTGCCGGAAGCGGCGCGCCGTGCAACGATCGCACGAGTGGAACCAATTCCGCGTCGAGGCGCGCGAAGAGTGCAGACAGTCGCTCGGTCGTCATCGCGGGCTCGTAGTCGTCGAGCAATGTGTCGTATCGCGGGCCTCCGTCGCCCACGGCGTCGGCCTCCTCGCGCGCCAACTCGAAAATGCGCTCGAGCCACGGCGCAAAACTCTTGAAGTCGTCGCGCCGCCGCGCCTCCGACCACGACTGCGATGCGAGCGCATGCACGCGCGCCGACTCCTCCACGAGACGCCGCGGCATGCGACGCTCACGGTCGAACGACCGCCGCAACTCACGCACGTTCACCGCTTCCGTTGTCTCCGAATCCCCTATAAGCGGCGAAGCCTCGACCGCCGACAGCAACTCATCGTACCGCGGGTTCGTCGCGCGATCATGCACGAGGCCGGCAAGCAACGCCATCTGCTCCGCGCGATGGGCGACGCCTCCGCGCGGCATATACACCTCTTCGTCCCACTCGAGCAACCCGAGACACGACGACAGCACTGTCTCCTCACGAGAGAGACGAACCAACTCGGCGTACGCTTGCTCAGGAGTCACGGGCGCTCGGCGATTGTGCGGCGTGGGTTGATGGTTGGTCGTTCTCACATAGAATATGCGGAAGCCCCACGCTTCGCACGCCCACCAGGTCGCAACCCATGCACACTCCCGCGGAAGAAGTCGGACTCATGGGGCTTCGGTTGGCCGGCCGAGTGCAGCGCGCACTCGACCAAATCCCGCCGAGCGAAATGGTCGCGCTGCTGCGTCAAGTGCGCCGCGCCGCGGAACAACGACACCTTGTCTATCAGCGCGACGGCGCCACCGAAATCATCCGCCTCCTGCCCTGCCCCATCACGCTGCAGCCGGATCAGTTGGGCTACACGCATTACATCTCGCAGACGGTGCTCAACTGCATCAAGCGATTGCCCGATCTCTACTTCTCGGTGCCGGAAGTCCGCGAGATCCTTCGCATCACTCCGGTCGAAGAGGAATGGCTGCGGGAATGCTGGACGCCGGCCCATCGCGAAGCGAACCCGGTGTTTGGACGACTCGACGCCGTGGTCGACTATTCAACGGCCATGTGGAAAGACTCCATCAAGTTCATGGAGCCCAACCTGAGCGGCATCGGCGGGCTACACATTGGACCAACCGCTGCGGGAGAAATCGCTGATTTCATCGTGCCTGCGCTCATCGCGAAAGATCCGAGCATCAGGCTCCAACTCACGGAAGACGTTCGCGAGTTCCTCCTTCAGGATTTGATGGAGCATCTCGACGCGATCGGCCGGCCTCGAGGGCAGATCGTGCTCGTCGATCCGAAGTACGCCGAAGATGGCCCGGACGAACCGGAGGCGCTCGTGTCGTACTATCGTGAATGCCACGGACTATCCGTGCTTCACGCGGACCCCAGCGAACTCCGCCTGCGTGGCGACGAAGTGTTTTACCGAGACACACGGGTCGACCTCGCATACCGCGATGCGAGTGTCCTCGACTTGATGGATTTCGCCGACGAAGGCGCCGATATCGCGCCGATGCGCGCACTCCTGCGACAGAACCGCGTCGTCTCTTCCATCACCGCCGAACTCGATCAGAAAAGCTGTTTCGAAGTATTCACCGATCCTGCGCTCGCGGAGAAGTTCTTCACCGTCGAAGAGCGGCAGGTGATGCGTCGCCACGTTCTGTGGACGCGCGTCCTGTCGGATCGACGGACGGTTTCACCTTCGGGAGAGCGAATCGAGCTGCTCGAGTACGCGCGGCTCGAGCGCGAGTCGCTGGTCCTCAAGCCCAATCGCTCATACGGAGGCGAAGGCGTCGTTGTGGGCCCCACCGCCACACGGGGCGAGTGGGACGCGGCGATCGACCATGCACTGGCCGACGGCGATCGATGGGTCGTGCAGCAAGTGGCGAGCATACCGGTCAAGCCGTTCCACGTGCTCGACGACAATGATCGGTTGCACGTCGAACCGTTTTACGTCGTCATGGGATTTGCGCCGAGCCGGTACGGTGTTGCGCTCGTGATTCGCGCGTCGCGGCAACACGTCGTGAACGTGGCGCAACAGGGCGGGATGTGCGCGGCGATGGTGGGCGCCAAAGCGCTGGCCGGCTCGAAGCCTGAAGCGTAACTTGCTGGCCTCCCGCCGCGCGGTGACGTACGTACGACCGCCGCACGTCTGCCGCGGGCTCGAGCAGTTCGCCGTGGCGCGCGGCGGCAGCGCGGCGATCAAGGCTGTCCGCCTGGGCAGGCAACTCTATATTCTGCCGCCCCTACGATAGGCCTCTTAGCATCAATACGGTTCAGTTAGGGGCATCTCCCCTCCACGATACACCCGACGGGGGCGGCGTGGCGGCATCGCCTGGCCGGTATCAACAATTGGAACACGAAAACAACACACATAAAGGGCCAATCAAACCGATGTCAGTGTGATCGCAGTTCACCAAGCACGCGAAGTTCGCTTTACATCGGTTCGATTTTGTTTTTCATGTTGGTGTTTTCGTGTTCAAAATTGGTTCCAACTTTATACGGCCCTCATTGCGTCGACCGCGTAACATCTAGGTGGTCCCTCATTGCCCGGCCGTCGAATGGCTTAACTGAACAGCATTGCAGCTAGGCGCTCCTTGGTCGGCATGGTTGGCTTACTCGCGCTGATTTGAACCGCCTTCGTCATGCTCGTCCATGTTGCTCGGAGGCGGACGAGCGTCAAGGTCCAGGCCGACGC
>JBDTAE010000084.1:0-19657 GCA_039924785.1 Gemmatimonadaceae bacterium
GCGCCTTTCGTGTATCCGAGCTTTTTTTCACGCCGAAGATTTGCACTTCCATCGCTCGCGCAGGACCGTGGGATTCTATAATTGATCGTTGGACCGCCAGTTTCCCGACGCTATCCGCCGACTTTCATATTCTCGTGTCGTCCAACCACCGAAGCGAGTATACCTACCGTCCGGCATGGTGGGTACCGGGCGCTCACGCGCAGACCCTGTGGGGAAAGTTCTTTCGGCGGCAGCCGGACCTCCCGGTTACACTCGAACGGTGGGAGACGCCCGACGGCGATTTCCTCGACGTCCATCGAATCGCAGCGCCCGCCGGCGCTCCGAGGTTGTTCTTGTTGCACGGGCTCGAAGGCACGATTCGCTCGCATTACGTCTCGGGCTTTTTCTCCGAGGCTGTGGGGCGAGGATGGGCCGCCGACTTGCTCATCTTCCGCGGATGCGGCGACGAACCAAACCGTGCGCCTCGGTTCTACCACTCCGGTGAAACTACCGATCTCGCCTTCGCGCTGGATCGGGTGATTTCCGAGAATCCCAATTCGCCGGTCCTGCTGGCGGGTGTCTCGCTCGGTGGGAACGTCCTGCTCAAATTTTTGGGTGAACATCACGCGAGCCTTGCACCGCAAATTCGCGCCGCTGCGGCCGTTTCCGTGCCGTTCGACCTCGAGAAGGGCGCGAACTTCATTTCGAAGATCTACGACCAACATTTTCTTCGATCACTGCGCGCAAAAGCCTCCGCGAAGCTCGACCGATATCCCGGCTTGTTCGATCGTGAGCGGCTCGCTCTAGCGACCTCGATCGTGGAGTTCGACGATGCGGTAACAGCCCCTGTCCACGGTTTTGCCGACGCGCACGACTACTACTACCGGTCCAGCGCACTCCGGTGGATCGGGCGCATCGCTGTGCCCACTCTATTGCTCAGCGCCGCCGACGATCCATTCCTGCCGGCGGACGTGCTCGACGAGGTGCGGACGATTGCCGAACTCAACGCCTGTCTGCACGTTGAATTCACGAGGCATGGCGGCCATGTTGGTTTCGTCGGTGGAAAATGGCCGTGGCGTCCCGAGTATTTCGGTGAGTGGCGGGCGTGCGAGTTTCTCGCCGGCGAACTAGATCCACACAATCCGTGTGGATCGGCGTGATATTGCTCCAGCAGTCGGGTGCACGCCGATCGGCTTCGTCGCGATCGCGGATTTCTTTCAACAACGGCCCAATGTCTGTCTTTTATCTCGCCGCGTTCGTCGTCGGACTCCTGCTCGGCATTCGTATTATGCTGTACGGCGTCGAGCGCCCGCGAGAGAATAATCCTACCGGAGAGCGCTCGTTCAGCGGCACGCCGGCGATTCTATGCGCGTTCTCGATCGTGTTCGGCGCCCTGGGGTATGGTCTGACGCACGGGGCGGTCGGCAGTGACACCACTCGGGGCGTCATCGCCACCGTGAGTGGCTTGGTTGCTGCGTTCACAACGGCACGACTCGTGAGTAAATGGTGGAAGGTGACGCCCGAGCACGACGTCGACGACGAACGGTATGTGCTTCAAGGTCACGTCGGTCGAGTGACCAAACCCATTCGTGCCGACGTCGATGGGGAAGTGACGTTCGAGATCGGAACGGAAGCGCGGATGATGCGCGCTCGCAGTTTCGACGAGTCGGCAATGTCCGCCGGCACTGAGGTCGTGATCGAACGCGTGGAGGGCGACGTCGCCTACGTCGAGGCATGGCGCGACGTCGAAAAGCGGCTCTAGGTAGAAGCGGCTCTGGTTGATGTAACACACCGAGGAGCGTGGCCCATGCTGGACGCCGTTCTGTGCATTCTGATCATCGGCGGCTTCTTCGTTCTCCGAGCCGTTCTCGCCACGGTGTTTTTCATGCTTTTGTTGCCGGAAGGCGATCGGTGTCCCAACTGCAACTCGGTAACCCTTCGCGTGCAAGCCAAAGGCTGGAATACGCTCTTTCCGAAGTTCCGCACGAGCTGGTGCCACGACTGCGGATGGGAGGGACTCTTACGGAACGGGCCGCTTACGCCGACGGCTGCGTCATCGGAGCTGACGAAACACTCTCGCTAACGCGCAAGCGCCACCAACTTGAGCCATTCCGGCCAGTTTCCTGACAGTTCGAAGAAGTCGTCGAAGTACACCAGCCCTAAGCTTTCCAGTTCGGCGATCAGTTCGCTGATCGCGTTTCCGCCGTCGGCGTAGATAGGACCGATCGCCACGAGGTCGCCCTCGACGCGAAACTCGTCTGCTGTCAGACCAAGCCTTTCATCGATCGACGCGCGGTCCATTCCGCTCGACTCGTACGCGGCGCGGCGAATGAAAAGAGTCGGGGCTCCGGCGGCCACGTTCAAAGGCATTGAAAGCTCCAGATGATTGTTGCGCTCTGAATATACCGGGCCGCGCTCACGCTCCCCCGTTCGGGCGAACGTCCGTACCTTTCCGCCCATGGCTGCTCCCTACGTCTCTGAACCGGTCGAAGCCACCTTCGACGTTATCGTTGTCGGGGCAGGCCACGCGGGAACCGAGGCGGCGGTCGCTGCGGCGCGCGCCGGCGCCCGCGTCGCGATCGTCACGAGCGCGATCGAAACGATCGGCCAACTCTCGTGCAACCCGGCGATCGGCGGCATCGCAAAGGGCACCGTCGTGCGCGAAGTCGACGCACTCGGCGGAATCATGGCGCGCGCCACCGATCTCGCTTCGCTGCAATTCAGAATGCTCAACCGCAGCAAGGGCCCGGCTGTCTGGGCGCCGCGCGCACAGTGCGACCGCGGTCTCTATCGTCGTGCCGTTCGCACGCTACTCGAAGAGCACGAGCGCCTCGACATCGTCCAGGGCACCGTCGCTCGGCTGTTGATCGATGAGTCAGCGCGTACTGTGCACGGCATTGAAACGCTCGAGGGTCGCCGCTTTGCATCGCGCGCCGTGGTCATCACGACGGGCACCTTTCTCCGCGGCCGAATTCACATCGGCACCGAGACCAAAATCTCCGGGGGTCGCGCCGGTGAATCCGCGGCCACGCATCTCGCGGAACAACTCGATCGAGTTGGGCTGACGGTCGAGCGTTTCAAGACCGGCACGCCGCCTCGCATCGACGGACGATCGGTTGATTTCGCGAAGACTCAGCGCCAAGACAGTGAGATCGAGCAATTCGACTTCTCGTGGTCGAACTTTTGGCAAACGCCTCGCGTGGCCGCCGGCGGCGCGACACGGCATCCGCGCCAGCTCCCGTGCTGGATCGCCTTCCTTGGCGAGCCGGGTAAGCAGATCATTCATGACAACATCGGCAAGTCGGCGATGTATGGCGGCGCGATCGCATCGCGCGGCCCGCGCTACTGCCCGTCGGTCGAAGACAAGATCGTGAAGTTTCCGGCGGCTGAAAGGCACCAGCTGTTTCTCGAGCCAGAAGGTCACGACACGGCCGAGCTGTATGTGAATGGTTTGTCGACGTCGTTGCCGGCAACGGTGCAACTGGACGTGTTGCACTCCGTGCCGGGCCTCGAGCACGCGCGGATGACGCGCGCCGGATACGCGATCGAGTACGACTACTACCCGCCGACGCAGCTCGACTCCACGTTGCAGGTTCGCGCGCTCGGTGGATTGTTCTTCGCCGGACAGATCAACGGCACGACCGGTTATGAAGAGGCGGCAGGGCAGGGTGTGATCGCTGGCCTGAATGCGGCGCGGCAGACGTTGGGCAAGACCGGCGTCGTGTTGGGTCGTGAGAGTTCGTATATCGGCGTGTTGATCGACGATCTCGTCACGCGCGGTGTCGACGAGCCCTATCGACTGTTCACGTCGCGGTCGGAGTTCCGGCTCACGGTGCGGCAGGACAATGCCCTCCGCCGACTGGCTGGGGTTGGTCTCGACTGCGAGTTATATAACGCTAACGAGCGTTCACTCATCGAGCGTCGGTTCGCTGACGAGGATGGTGCGACGCGTCTTGCCGAAACGACGAGCATCTTGCCGGCGCAGGCGCAGGCGGTGCTCGATCGCGTGAAGAGCGCGCCGCTGGCGCATTCGGTGAAGATCGCGGACGTCGCAAAGCGGCAGGACGTTTCGCTGAGTGAGCTTTTCGCGACGGTCGGCATCGGCGAAGGTTTGCTCCCCGAAGCCGTGATCACCGCGGAGCTCGAGCTCAAGTACGCCGGGTATTTCGTGCGAGAGCGCGATCAGGCTGCGAAGCTAAAGCGAATGGGCCAGTTCGCGTTGGACGATGCGCTTCCGTATTCGGACATGCGATCTCTGACGCTCGAAGCTCGGGAGAAACTCGGCGCGATTCGTCCGTCGACGCTTGCGCAGGCGGCACGCGTTCCCGGTGTGAGCCCCACGGACCTGCAGAATCTCGTCCTTGAGATTGAGAAGCGGCGTCGTGCGTCGGCGAATGTGACTGCGCGCTGACGGGTACCAAAGGGCACGGGTGGTCGCAGGGTTGGAAAGGTCTGATCCGATCCCTGTTGGCGTCGATCATGTATCGCGTTTTGGTGCCAGCTGGTGAGAGGCGTTGCTCATCCTGCTTCAGTAGCGATGCTGTTGCGTAAACCGGGGTTAGCAGCAACGACCGATGCCTCAACCCCTAGTGGTTCGTCAGAAGCGAACACGAGATTTCCGATGGCGACCGTTTTCCACCTCGGACCCGCGAGACCGGTTTTGCGATATTGAGGCACGTCGCAAAGGACAGCCGTTTTCCGTGCGCCGGTTAGTAGCATACTGCTTCTTATTATCGAGCACGTGGCTTGCACTTCTATAAGTGAACCACCCAGCTCAACAGGAATCTTATGAAATCAGTCCTTTTCCGCAGGTTTTGCGTGGCCGCGGTTGCTGTATGCATCGGCGCAATTCCTACGACCGGCATATGCGCACAGAATGTCAATCTTGCGACCGGCGCCCCACCTCAGGTGGTTACGAGCGGGACTGGTGAGTCCCGCCTTTCGCCGGACAGAGCGGTGATTTCGATCGGCGTGCAGTCCAGGGCAACCACCGCGGCCCAGGCAGGCGCGGACAACGCACGACGCCAGCGCGCCATCCTCGACACCCTTCGTGCACTCGGCGTATCGAGCGATCAGCTATCAACGACCGGCTATAGTGTGTTCCCTGAGATGAACGCAGTGTCTCCGCAGGCTCCGCCGAAGGTGACCGGGTACACCGTGTCGAACACAGTACGGGTTGATGTTCGAAAGCTCGACGACGTGAGCCGCTACATCGATGCGACGCTTGCAAAGGGTGCGAACACGATGTCGGGCCTGCAGTTCTATTCGTCCAAAGCCGACTCAGCGCGGCGAGCCGCAATGGCGATGGCTGTCGCAAACGCGCGCGCGGACGCTGAAGTGATAGCGCGCGCCGCCGGCGGTACCCTCGGCCCTGTCCTTTCCATGGAGAGTGAGGGAGGAGGATCTGTGCGGTTCGACCTACCGATGGCCAAGATGGCGATGGCTAGTCCAACCCCAATCGAGCCTGGGCAACAAACAATTTCGGCGACTGTAACTGTTCGCTGGCAGTTCGTGCCACCTCGATAGGCCGGCGGCACGTGCCACGTGGCACGTTTTGTATCGCCTCGAACTGAATGTGCCACGTGACACGTTGTCTCCAGTCGTTGGCGTCCGTAGATTGGCGCGAGCGATCGATTCGGGAGCGGTGTTCAGACCCGCGCGACAATCGGTCGACGATTTACATCCCGAGCCCTGCAGAGCGTGGCACGCGTCATCGCGATCGCGAACCAAAAAGGTGGCGTCGGCAAGACAACCACGGCGGTAAACCTTGCGGCGAGCCTGGCCGCGGCGGAGCAGAAGACGCTGCTCATCGACGGCGATCCGCAGGGAAACGCGACGAGCGGTATCGGCGTCCGCGTGGAGCCGGGAATGCCGACCGTTTACGACGTCCTGATCGGCGAACGCACAATCGCCGACGCGACCGTTCGAAACATCCACTTTCGTCACCTCGATGTCGTACCGGCTACCCCTGACCTCGCCGGGGCCGAAATCGAGCTTGTGGAGCGACCGAATCGCGAACGATTGATGCGTAACGCGACGGCCTCCGTTCGCGACAACTACGATTACGTACTAATCGACTGCCCGCCATCCCTTGGGCTCATCACCTTGAACATGCTCGCTGCGGGAGACGCGCTACTGATTCCCCTGCAGTGCGAGTACTACGCGCTGGAAGGTCTGTCGCAGCTCTTGAACACCGTTCACCTCATTCAACGAAGCGTGAACCCCGAACTGGCGATCGACGGCGTACTCCTCACGATGTACGACGCCCGGCTAAACCTCTCCCGGCAAGTGGCGACTGAGGCGCGCGAGTACTTTGGCGCTGAGGTGTTCGATACGGTCATTCCAAGAAACGTCCGCTTGGCAGAGGCGCCAAGCTTCGGAAAGCCGATCATCCTGTACGACGTTGCGTCCATCGGCGCGCAGGCCTATGTCAGTGTCGCAAAAGAACTTATGGCTCGCCGCAAATGAGTACCGACAAGCCACGCCGGCTTGGGCGAGGACTTGAAGCCCTCATCCCCGGAGCATCGGCGCCGCCCCAGGCAACGAGCGACCTCCAGCGTGTCCAGATCTCGCAAGTTCGCTCAAACCCGTTCCAACCGCGGCGAGAGTTTGATGCGACAGAATTGGCGGAGCTCGAAGCATCGCTCAAGGCCAGCGGCTTACTGCAACCAATCACCGTGCGCCGGCGCGGCAACGCCTTCGAGCTCATCGCGGGCGAACGACGCCTTCGCGCGGCTAGCAACCTTGGCTGGGATGAGATCACGGCGATCGTCCGCGACTTCGACGATCGAACCATGCTGGTGCTGGCCCTGGTGGAGAACCTCCAGCGTAGCAACCTCAACGCTGTAGAAGAGGCACGCGGCTATCGCCGCCTCATAGAGGAATTCCAGCTCACCCAGCAGCAGGTAGCAGATGCGGTCGGCAAGGATCGCACGACGGTCACCAACCTGCTCAGAGTCCTGACGCTGCCTGAGCCGATTCAGGAAATGGTAGAGCGCGGCATTCTCAGCCCTGGACACGCCAGGGCATTACTCGCCCTGGGCGATACCCATTCACCCACCGGCGTCGCAAACGACGCAGTCGCGATGGGGTTCAGCGTCCGTCAGCTCGAGCAACACGTCCGTGAACTACTTGCGGGTGGGCCAATCGCCCGACCGAAAAAAGGGCGCGGAGAGCAGCCTCAGCCTGAGGCGTCGACCGCGTCGGATCCCGCGGTGCGCCGAATCGAAGACGATTTGAGACGCTATCTCCAAACGGACGTGAAGCTCAAACTCTCCGGGTCCGAACAAGGTAAGATCGAGATCTCGTTCTTTTCGAACGAGGATCTCGAGCGCGTCCTTGACATGATTCTCCGCGAACATCGGAAGGATTTTTAAATCACTATCAACGCATAAACGCGACAATAAACAGCGTCTGGCACTTCCAGGTCCTTTCGGCAGCGGCCCGTGCATTCGCAGAGGCGCCTCAGGCATTTGAACGTATCCACAATCTTGTAACTCAAACAATGCCAGTCACTAAGCGGGCCGTGACACTCGTGAGAACGACGTTTCCCACGCTTGTCCACACTTGCGCGGTATTGCTCCTTTTCGCGTGCAAACCAGCCGACAAGCCAGCCGACAAGTCGATGGCGGCGAGTGCGGCCTTCAAAGTGGCGCTACTGACGCCTGGTCCGATCTCTGACCAATCATGGAATGGAGGCGCGTACAGCGGCTTACTGCAAATTCGTGACACACTAGGCGCACAAATAAGCCATATCCAGACAAAGACACCTGCCGAATTCGAGGAAAACTTTAGGCAGTATGGATCTGCAGGGTATCGCCTGGTCTTCGGACACGGATTCGAGTTTCAAGACGCCGCAAAACGGGTCGCGCCCGATTTTCCGGGCACGATTTTCGTCACCACCTCTGGCACCACATCGGGGCTGAACCTCGCCGGGATGGCGTTCGCCTTTGCCGAGCCGTCTTACTTGGCCGGGCGCCTCGCTGCAGCGATGTCGAAGTCGAACACGATCGGAGTACTCGGCGGCACCGAGCTTCCCCCAGTCGTCGAGAGCTTTCGCGCGTTCGAGAAAGGCGCTCGGGAAGTAAAGCCGAACATCAAGGTCGTCACTTCATACGTCGGGAATTGGGACGACGTGAGTGCCGGCAAGGAACAGGCGCTCGCCCAAATCTCCCAGGGGGTCGACGTCATATTCCAAAATGCCGATGCGGCCGGGCTCGGCGTCTTTCAGGCGGCAAAGGAGAAGCACACCTATGTGATTGGGTCAAATTCGAATCAGAACTCCGTCGCGCCCGATGTCACCCTTGGGAGTGTCGTGATCGATCTACCGCTGGCGTTCCTCACTATCGCGAAAGAGGTCAAAGCCGGCACGTTCAAACCCGGCGTCATTCAACTGGGCGAACAGAACAGAGTTGTGACGCTCGTTCTGAATCCAACGCTCGCCAACAAGATCCCCGCACGGGTGAGAACGAGCCTGGATTCGTTGCAGATGCAGATGTTCGAGGGGAAGCTGCGAATCAGCGTCGACACCGCGGCGGCTAGACGCTGACATGCCTTCTTCGCTCGTCGAGCTTTCCTCCTTTCTGGACGAAACGCTAAACATCGCCGGCATTCCTGACTATCCGAACGCGCTCAACGGCGTTCAGGTGGCGAATCGTGGACCGATTTCACGAGTGGCGGCCGCAGTGGATTTCTCGACGACAACCGTGCGCGGCGCGATTGACGTTGGCGCGCAACTGCTCCTGGTACACCACGGGATGTTTTGGGGAGGTGCGCAGGCGATTACCTCGCACCGCTACGAGCGGCTTCGCTTGCTGTTCGACCACGACGTTGCCGTATACTCGGCACACCTGCCCCTCGATGTTCACCCGACGCTCGGCAACAACGCGCTTCTCGCGAAGCTCCTTGGATTGCAGCCGACCGGCGGCTTCGCGCGGTTTCAGACTCTGGATGTGGGGCTGAGCGGAACGTCGAACGTCCCGACTCATCTCGTCGCCGAAAAGGCCGCAGCGCTGGCCCGCGATAACGGCGGCGCACTCGTCGCGACTCCTTTCGACCATGATCGTGTGACGCGTGCTTGGGGAATCTGCACGGGGTCCGGCGCCGATTCCTCCAGCCTGCGCGAAGCGGCGAACAAGAGACTCGACACGTTGATTGTCGGCGAGGGCCCGCATCATACGGCGATCGAGGCGACTGAGCTTGGCATCGTCGTGCTCTACGCCGGTCATTACGCCACGGAGACGCTGGGCGTGCGCGCGCTGGCCGAGTTACTGTCGTCGCGCTTTGGGCTGTCGCCGGCATTCATCGAAGCGCCGAGCGGGCTGTGATGTCGAGGGCGGCGAGCGAAAACGCTGTGCTCGCGCTCGAAGGAATCACAAAGCGATTCGGGACGACGCTGGCACTCGATAACACTTCTCTAATCGTCCGCGGCGGCACGGTGCACGCCGTCCTTGGAGAGAACGGCGCGGGGAAGACCACGCTGATGCGAATTGCCTTCGGACTCGTACCGCCGGATGCGGGCACAGTGACGATCGCCGGCGCGACGCGGCGAGTTCGTTCGGCGGCCGACGCCATAGCGGCGGGCGTCGGGATGGTTCACCAGCACTTTACGAACGTTCCCGCAATGACCGTCGCCGAAAACGTTTCACTTGGCGACCACGGACGGTTCGATGTGAATGCGGCGCGCCAACGCGTGATCGACATTGGTGCTCACACCGGGCTCGCGCTCGACCCGAACGCCGTCGTGGCAGCGCTTTCGGTTGGCGCGCAGCAGCGGCTCGAGATCGTCAAAGCGTTGGTGCGGAATGCTCGCACGCTTATTCTCGACGAACCAACCGCCGTCCTTGCGCCGAAAGAATCGGAGGAACTGCTGCGTTGGTTGCGAGCGTTCGCGGACCGGGGAAATGCCGTCGTGCTCATCACGCACAAGTTGCGCGAGGCTCTGAGTATCTCGGACGACGTAACCGTGCTTCGTCGGGGGCGGAACGTGCTGTCGTCGCCGGCAACTGCGGTGACCGATGCGTCGCTCGCGGCCGCGATGCTCGGTGAAGATTTCGAACAGCGAAGGCATGCCGGAACTGCGACGGCAACGGGTCAAGTAGTGGCGCGCGCGGAACGATTGACCCTTCGGGGCGATCGTGGTGTGACGACGGTTCGCGAGGCAACGTTTGAAGTCCGCAGCGGCGAGACCGTAGGAATTGTCGGCGTCGAGGGCGCCGGACAGCACGAATTGCTCCGCGCACTCGCGGATCGACTGAAGCCCGCCGCAGGTCGTGTCCTATTGCCTACGGTGATTGGATTCGTTCCGGAGGACCGGCATCGCGACGCACTCGCATTGGATTTTTCCGTCGTCGAAAACCTCGCGCTCAAGGGGGCTGGTGCACGACACGGACTGATGCCTTGGCGCGCGCTCCGCGTGCGCGCGGACGCACTAGTGCGAGAGTACGACGTGCGCGGTGCCGACGACCCCGACAGAGTCGTTCGCGATTTGTCGGGCGGCAATCAGCAAAAGCTCGTTCTTGCGCGAGAGCTCGACGATCGACCCGCGCTGCTCGTCGTGGAAAATCCAACGCGGGGCTTGGACATCCGCGCGACGGCGGCGGTGCATGATCGTCTTCGCGCCGCGGCGGCTGACGGCACCGCGGTGGTCGTGCACTCCAGCGATCTCGATGAGGTGCTTTCTCTTGCGAGCCGATTGCTCGTGATGCACGCAGGCACGCTCCGGGAGACGTCGTTCGATCGCGGCGCAATCGGTCGAGCGATGCTCGGGCTCGAATGACGGGCGCCGACACCTCGCCACTCGACCGGGATCCCGCGCGTTGGCGGATGCTCGCGTTGCTCGCCGCAGCGGAGCTACTGGGGATGTCGTTGTGGTTTGCCGGCAGTGCCGTCGCTGGACAGCTGGCGCAGCACTGGTCGCTCGACCGAGGTGAGATCGCGTGGCTCACGACGATCGTGCAGCTCGGGTTTGTTTGCGGGACCGCGCTCGCCGCGCTGCTGAACTTTGCCGACGTGCTTCCATCGCGCTGGTACTTTGCGTGCGCCGCCATCGTCGGAGCAGCAGCGAACGCCGGTCTCACCGTGAGCAACGGCTTCGCGATAACGTTTGCGCTGCGCTTCATTACAGGATTCTCATTGGCGGGGGCTTGCCCTTCGGCGATGAAAATGGCGTCGACGTGGTTTCGCACACGACGAGGGCTGGCGATTGGGAACCGTTGTCGGTGCGCTGACCGGTAGGCAAAGCAACGCCGTATCTCGTGCACGCTATTCCAAACGCCGGCGCGTCCACGGTCATTCTCACGGCGTCAGCGTGCGCACTGCTTTCCGCGGTGCTCGTGGGAGCTTTTTATCGCGACGGACCGTTTCCGCCTCGCGCCTTCTCCTGGAGTCTCGTGCGCAGTGTCTTCGCCGGACGAGAATGGCGTCTCGCCACCGGCGGTTACCTCGGCCACATGTTCGAACTGTATCTTGGCCCAGGCTAACGGCCGCGCCTGAAAACAAACGGCCCGCGTCGGGTTCTACGCGGGCCTCTGTCCTGCATTGCTACGGAACCCTATGCGTTGCGATCGATGCAACCGTGGAAGTTCGGGTTCGTGAGTTCGCCGTCGGTTACGGGCAGGTTCACGTCGGTGCCATATTGCCCGTTCTTAAAGAACGCGCCGGTAGGGAACACCTGGTCCTGCGTGCGGCTATAGATGCGAATGAGCCGCCGGAAGTCGCCGAGGCGATAGCCGCGTCCGAACTGCCAGAACGCCTTCTCGCGGAAGAACAGGTTGAGCGCGACGTCCTTCGTCGCCGGTGTAGCCGCGGTCAACGCCGGCATCACAGGAACCTTATACGCGCCGATGGTCTGCGACGTCGTGCGCAGCGCGTTCAACGTCGCCGTCATGCCGGCATAGTCTCCGGCGTTGAGCTGTGCCTCGCCCTCGATGAGGCGCGCGTCGATGCCCGAGAGCACTGGATACGCGTCGTCACGTCCCCAGATGGTCTGGCCGACCCATGAGGTGGACACGTCGATCGACTTCGTCGCGCCGGTGGTAGAGCCGGTCACCGGAACGCGCGGATCGCCCGCCGACGCGAACGGGACGGCGTTCTTGATGACGTTCTTCTGTCCGGCGACGATGTCGAAGCTGTCACCGACCACGAAGCGCGCGACGCTCGCGGAGCCATTGCCCACCCACTCCTGGTTGTCGCGGGTCGTCTGCGAGAACGTGGTGAGATACTGGTAGTTCGTCGGCACGTCGGCCACCATCGCCGCGGCGGCGGAGAACTGACCGAGATCGATCAGCGCACGCGCCTTCGCGACTTCGAGCGTGTAGTGGATGTTCTGCCCGAACGCATCTGTGGCGGTCACCATTTTGAGCGCGGTATCGAGGCGCGCCACGGCTAGCGTCAATCCGTCCTTGTTGGTGAGCGGCTGTGTGTAGGTCACCACGCCGTTCACCGTAAACCCGAACGGAACGCCGTTGCAGAAATCCTCCGACAGAATCAACTCGGCATAGGCTTTCAGGAAATACATCTCACCAATCTGGCTCGTCAGCTCCGGCGAGTTCGCGATGAGCGCGTCGATCGCGTTCTGCGCGCGGCCGCGAGCCGTTTGCACGCCGGAATATTCGCCGGCGAGCACGCTGTTGTTCGTCTGCACGACGCGCTGATCAGCTTCATTGTGCTGAGCGAACGTGTCGCCCGACTTCCATTCGTCGGTCAGCAGGTCGCTGAACATGGCGATGTTGCTTGAGTTGCCACCGCCGCCCATCACCCAACCCTGGAAGGCGCCGAGCGCGCCGACGCGCAGCGCGGCGGCACCGGTGGGGCCGCCGACGTTGTCGGGGCCGATGATCTGCGGCTGCTGAATGCCGAGGAGCTCCTGTTTGACATCGCAGCCGGCCGCGAGGACCGGAAGCGCTGCTGCAAGGCCCGCCATCAACGCGCGTTGGTATCTATGAATGCTCATGTGTCGTCCTCGTATGATTTTTAGTAGTGGAGAACGAGTCGGCCCGTGAAGTACGTGCGGGGGCCGGCGTTGCCGAACGTCGCCTGCGTGTCGCCGGTGCCTGCCGTCTCCTCCGGGTCCGATCCACGGTACTTCGTCCAGACGTGCAGGTTGCGGGCAGCGAAGGTGATCTGCGCATCGCGGGAACGCGCCAGACGCGACGAGATCACGGCCGGCAGCGTGTACGTGCCCGACACCTCGCGCAGACGCCAGAACTGGCCGTTTTCGAGATAGCCCCACGGCGTGGTCACGCCTTTGAGATCGGCGCCCGTCGCATAGCGGTTGGCCACGTTGGCCGCCTGTTCGGCGAGTGATGTCGTTGGATCGGACGCGCCTTGGCACGCGAGGTTCTGCGCGCATTGGAACTGGTAGGCGCTGTTGAACACCTGCAGTCCGCCCTTGTAGTCGACGGACACGTTCACGCGGAGCTTGCGGTTGAGCAGGTCGAAGCCGTTCTGGAACGACACGACGTCGCGCGGAATCGAATACCCCATGTACTGGTAGTTCGGATTGACGGTGACTTCGTTCGGCGTGATGATGCCGTCGCCGTTCGCATCGTTGTACGTATACGTGCGATAGAACAGCGCGTTCAGCGGCAGGCCGACGGAATCGCGCGACGTGCCGGTGCCGATCGTCTTGTTCGGCAGACCCGAAGCATCGTTGCCGAGGCTGAGCAACTTGTTGCTGATGTGCGACGCGCCGACGGTCAGGTCCCAGCCGAACGCCTTGCGGTCGACCAGCGTCGCGTTCAGGCTCAACTCGATGCCGCTGTTCGCGACCGAGCCGAGGTTGCGCAGCACCTGCGTGACCGGCGCGGCAGCAGACGGAGCGATCTGCTGGTTGATGAGCGCGTCTTTCGTCTTCTTGTTGTAGTATGTGAAGTCGATGTTGAGTCTGCTGAAAACGCGGGACTCGAAGCCGCCTTCGAACTCACTCGACGTTTCCGGCTTGAGGTTCGGGTTGCCGAGCGCGCCTGACACGAGGCCTGGCGTATCGGTGCCAGCGTTCACGATCGGCGTCGACGGGATGTTGACCGTGGACGAGCTGAATGTGATTAGGCCCGCGGTGGCGCCCGGGTTCACGCCGGATGCGCCGTACGCGCTGCGAAGGCGGAACGTGTTTAGCCAGTTGTAGTGCGGGAAGAACGACTCGTCCGACATGATCCACGAGAGGCTGGCCTTCGGGTACGCGACGCGCTGGAAGTTCACACCGAACGCGCTGTTCTGATCGCTGCGCACCGCCGCCGTGAGGAATAGGCGATCGCGGAAGCTGAGCTGCTCTTGGACGTACACGCCGAGCGTCTTCTGCGCGCGCGACGGCTGGTTGCCGCCGCCCTGAACTGCCCCCTGGCCGACCGTCTGACCCCCCGGCGGCAGCTGGGTGCTGAACGAGCTGGTGTTGTCGTCCTCTTGGTTCGTGTAGTCGCCGCCGAACGACGTCTGCAACAAGGAGGACTTGCTCGCCTGCCACGAAGAAACGCTCGTGACCTTCGCCGAGAAGTTTCTCAGGTTGCTCGTGGACGACGACACGCTGCCGACCTGCTTCGGGTCGCCGAAGTAGGGGCACTCGTTGAAGCGGCAGAGGTTGTAGCCCGAACGATCGCGGTAGTCGATACCGACGTTGCCGCTGTTCTGCATCCACGCGAACGGGCGCCAGTCGGACTGCAGGGCGCCGACCAATCCCTGAATGTTGTCCTGTGTCAGCGACTGGTTGATCTCGGACGGCACGAAGCCGTTGTAGCCGTGTAGCTGCTCGCCGAGCGTGCCGATGCCCTTGTAGCCTGGTCCCGGGTGCGTGAAACCCGGGCTCATCATCGACTGATAGGGCGAGCTGTAGAAGTTGTTGTTCACCTGCGGCAGGCGCTGGTCGACCTTCAGGAACTGCGACGTCACCGCGAGGTTGATCGTCGGGCTCAGGGTCGCGTTCAGGTTCGCCTGGAAATTCTCCTTCTGGTAGGCTTCGGGGTGCAGCCATTCGTCGCGGATCGGCGTCTTGAGCGAATCGAGGCGGCGGACCGAGAAGTCCGGCATGCCGCTCGGCCCGATCTCGTTCTCGAGGCCACCGCTGACGAAGAAGCGGAGCGCGTCGTTGCCGCCCGACGTCTGCACGTTGTACGCGCCACGGCGTCCGATATTGAGCGGCGTGAGGCTGTCCATCATCATCGGGTTCAAATGCGACGTGCTGTCGGAGATGCAGGTCTTCGCTGAGATCTGAATCAGGACGCAGCGGACGACGGTAGACGGGTTGGCCGGCGTGTGGCCGAAGATCATGTACGTGTCGAGAAAGTGGCTGCGGTCGTCGACCGCGCCCTGCTCGGCGCTCCAAGTCCAGCGGGTGGCGCCGGCGCGTCCGCGCTTGGTCGTGATCACGACCACGCCGTTGGCGGCGTCGGTGCCGTACAGGGTGGCGGCCGACGGCCCCTTCACGATCTCGACGTCTTCGATCGTGGAGGGGTCGATGTCGTTGATGAAGCTGGCTGGCGGGTTCGAGTTGCCGCCGGCGAACGTGCCGGTCTGCATGCGAACTCCGTCGATGATGAAGATCGGCGCGTTGCCGAGCGACACCGAGTTCAGGCCGCGAATTCGGATGGTCGGGGCGGTCATGCTGTACGATCCCTGAAGCACGGTCATGCCGGGCGCCTTGGTCACGAGCAGGTCGGCCATGTCGGTGATCGACTCCTGCTCGACGCGTTTGGAGACGTCGCCGAGAGTGGCGACCGAGTTGCCCAGCTCCACCTTGCGCTGTTCGCCAGTAGCCGTCGTGACGATTTCCTGGAGTTGGACGATCGCGCGGGCCAGCGAGAAGTCGAGCGTCGTCGACTGGCCGCTGGTCACCGTTGTCGACTGCTTCCGTTCCTGATAGCCGACCCGAATGACGCGAACGTCCTGCGCCCCGGCGGGCACGTTACGGAGCGTGTAGCGTCCGTCCTGTCCGGAAACGACGCCAATGCCCGTTCCCGCCACAGCCACGCGCGCTTCCGGCAACGGCTCGTTGCCCTCGGCGGCGGTGACCCGCCCGGTGATCGTACCCTGCGCCGAAAGGGCGCGGCTACCGCCGATCAACGTTGCCGCAGCGGCAACAAATGCGGCCAGTCTCCACCGTATCGATTTCATGCACGTTCCTCCGAGTGTGTGCCCGCTGATCGTGATTTGTTCATCATCGGACGCGTCGAAACACCGACACTCGACGCAGGTATTTGCGGCGTCGACGTTCCGGGGGCTGCTTTTTTGCGGGACCCCGCTGGGGTACCAACGGGAGACAGCGCACTCGCGTCACATCGGTGGCATGTCGTGTCGCATACGTTACCCGCCCAACTGTCCCTGTCAAGCAATGACGACGCGCAGGCCTCGACGACTGCCGCACAGTTGAACTTCGGGCCGGCGGGTTTGCTTGCAACATCGGTGGAACGCGCTGCACGGTGTACAACGCCACCTTGGGAATGTTTGGCCCGGCCGGGCCAAGCGGAAGCATTCGTGCGTCATTTAGAAAAGACTGCTTAGCAGACTCTTAATTCCACGGGTACTGCTCCCCAAGCACCCGTGTCCCAGCGATCAATGATTGGGGTCGTTGCGACATATCATGTCGCGCCTGGATGGAAACGTCGGTTGCCGCTTTGAGAACATGCCGCAGCTCTGGTCTCGCCAGCCGGCCCGGCTTCCGATTCACAGCACTATCGGTTCGCCGAAACTGAATGTGAGCGGTTTGCTTTGACGAGACGCTGAATCGCGGCGATGCCTGCGATGGGACCGAGAGCGAGTATTGCGAATGCCCAGCGCCACCCGACGAAGTGCTCGACTGGGGGAACGAGCTGGATCGAGACCATCGTCAACAAGAACCCGATCGATGTTTGGACGGTGAGAGCTGTGCCCACTGCGTGCGCCGGCACCGCCTCAGTGACCAACACGCTGAACTGTGCGCTGTCGGCGATGACGAAAAACCCCCAAGTCAGGGCCACCGGGATGAGTAGCCACAGACCCTGTCCGAACGTCAACCCGATGACCAGAGCGCACGTGCCACTCGCCGCCATCGACAGCGTGACTAACCACTCGCGCCCTCGGCGATCGGCGACGCGACCGCCCCACACGCATCCGAAGCCTCCGATGGCGATCGCGGCGAACGCCACTGCGGACGAGACTGAGTCGCGTTGAGGCCCCGGCGGCATTCCGCCGGCCGCTGCACTCGCGGCGACGAAAACTGGAAGCCACGTCCACGCGCTATAAAGTTCAAACATGTGCCCCAAATATCCGGCCGTAGCGAGTCGCCAGCGCTGCTCGCCGAACACATCGCCAACGAGCCCCCAAGAAAACGGGCGTGGCGGAAAGGGGTAGGGGCCTTCCTCGTACCACAGGCCGACGAGCAGCGCGGCCAGCAGTGCCGCAACAGTGGCGGACCACACCACGGGCGTTTCGCCGGCGCCGGGAATCGCGTGGACGAGGTATGGACCCGCTTTGCCGACCGTCAAGGCCCCAACGATGGTGCCGACGGCCAGGCCTCGTTGGGAACGAAACCACGTCGCGATCATTTTCATCGCTGGCGGATAAACACCGGCAAGAGCAAAGCCGGTGGCAAAGCGGCAGACGAGCGCAGCGGAATAGCTTGGGGCAACAAGCAGCATCGCATTCGCGATGGCTCCCAAAGCTGCCGAGGCCGCGAAGAGGCGACGCGAAGGGATGATGTCGGCCAGGTTCAACACGGCCGATGTGGCCGTGCCGATCACGAATCCCAGTTGCACAATGGTCGTGAGCCAGCCGATCTCCGATGTCGACAGATTCCACCGAACACCTAACTGGGGCCCAACGGCGCTTGCCGCGAACCACAGCGACATGCCCAGGAGTTCTGCAAGTGCGAGCAGACCCAGTGTCCGCCAGCGACGTGGATCGCTGTCAACGGCAATTGCGGACGCCGACGCTTGACGAGGCGAGGCTTCTGTTGTGATGCTCATCGATTCGAGATATTAACGCCGGCCCGCATTGACCGCGAAGATTTCACCTCGGATTGTTCGAGTTGCACGTCGCGAGGGTAGCGAAACGAGTAGCGAGCAGCTGGTTCGGTCTCCCTGCGCCATCGGATTCTCATGTCGAGGACACTGGGCTATGCTGCGTCCAAGTGCACGACAGTCAACGATTTTGTCCGAATCACTCCCTCGTGCTCCCGACATGCGCTACACGCCGTGACTTTGTTCGAACTGTATTCGTTTTGGACGTGGATCCCTGTCTTTCTAGGCGCGAGCGTGGCCGCGCAGGGAATTGCGCAGACCCCACATATCGACGCGATGGTTTCGTTGCTGGCGCTTGGAACGATCGCCGTGGGGGGACTTGGCTGCGTGTGGGGCGGTCTCGCCGCCGATCGGCGCGCCTGATGTGGACGATTGTCTGGCAGGCGATTCACGCCCTCTTCAGCGGCGCCTTCGGTTCGTGGTACGCGTTCGGATCCGGCACCCTCGTTCGCGCGACACCATTGATTCTCACGGGGCTCGCGGTCGCCGTGGCATTTCGAGCCGGCGTTTTCAACATCGGCGCGGAGGGGCAGTTCCTGATCGGCGCGTCGTCGGGGACGGCCGTCGCACTCGCGGGATCGTCGCTGCCGGCGGTCGTACTCATTCCGGCGATCCTGGTCGCGGGGGCGATCGGCGGCGGAATGTGGGCGGGTGTAGCCGCGCAACTCAGAGTGCGCTTTCGCGTGCTCGAGGTCATCAGCACGATCATGCTGAATTTCATTGCGGCAAATCTCGTCTCATATCTCGTGCGAGGTCCGCTTCAGGAGCCGACGCACGTTTATCCGCAAACGTCATCGATCGTGGCGGCCGCACGGCTGCCGCGGCTCGGGGCATCGACGCGGCTTCATTTGGGATTCTTCATCGCCGTCGGCGCGTGTGCGGTCGCGTGGTGGATCATGCGCGACACGGCTGCCGGATTTCGGCTTCGCGCGGCGGGAGCAAATCCAGACGCGGCTCGCTCGGCGGGTGGGATCGATGTCGATCGCGTGACGACGCGCGCGTTTCTCGCCAGCGGCGCGCTTGCTGGAGTCGCTGGTGCGATCGAGGTGTGCGGCGTGACGTTCGCGTTGTATGAAAACATCTCGCCTGGGTACGGCTACACCGCGATCGCGGTCGCGCTACTCGCGCGGCTCAACGCGGCCGCGGTGATTGCGACGGGAATTCTTTTCGGCGCGCTCGAGTCCGGAGCGGCCGCGATGCAGCGAGACGCCGGCGTGCCGTCGGTGGCAGTCGCAATGGTGGAGGCGAGCATCATTCTGGCGCTCGTCGCGTTCGAACGGACCCGTAAGTGGCCGGGGCGTTCGGTATGAGCTCGCCGGGAACGGCGTTCCTCGAGGCGACCGTTCGAACCGCCACACCGCTGGGGCTTGCGGCAATGGGCGAGGTTGTCGTCGAACGGGCGGGTGTCATCAACATCAGTCTCGAAGGCGCGATTTTGTGTGGTGCATTCGGTGCGCTGGTTGGTGCCACTGCATTCGGCGTCGCCGGCGGCTACGTGATGGCGGTTCTCTTCGGAGTCCTGCTCGCTGCGGTATTTGCGCTTTTCGTCGTACTGCTTCGCGCGGATCAGGTGATCACCGGCACGGCCGTGACGCTGTTGGCCGTTGGGGCGACGGGAACGTTGTATCGCGCGCTCTACGGCGCCACCGGCGCGGCGCTCACGCTGCCGACGACGGGACCGCGCGCTGTTC
>JBDTAE010000085.1:0-15697 GCA_039924785.1 Gemmatimonadaceae bacterium
CAATCCTGATCGTGTGGCGCGGCGGTAACGGCATCGATGAATGCGCGAATCGTAGCTGCCGTCCTGAACGGCGACGTCGGAGGCAGCGTGAGAATCCAGTCGGGCGAAACATCTTCTCGGTCCAAGATGTCGAGCGCATGGAGCAGCACAGACTCGGTCGACGCGGTTGCTGTCGCAAGCTCGGCCGGTCTATGGATTACTCGAATGCCGGGCCGGCCAGCGGCCATCGTGGCGATCTCGTCGTCATCCGTCGAGACGAAGATTAGACCGGAAAGCCCGGCGTCGCAGCACGCATCGAGTGTGTAGTCAAGCAACCGCCGGCCGCCGAGGAGGGCGAGGTTCTTTCGTGGCACACGCGTCGATCCACCGCGCGCGGGCACGATCGCCGCAAATTGCAGCTCAGGCATCCGAGTTGACGCTCACACTCGCGAGCACGTCCGCGAGTGTGATGACATCGCTCAACGCAAACGCCTCGTTCAGTACTGGAACGAGTGAAATGCCGTGAACGCGCATCAACTCGAGCGCGCGAGCCAGATCGCGGCGTTCGAGAAATTTGAACCCGACTTGCACGAACGGGCCAAGCGGCGCGTGGATATCAGAGCCACTCAATAGCGCGCGAACGAGATCGCCTTCGCTGATTACGCCCGTAACCTTGTCGCCGTCGACGACGATCACACAACGGCTCCGATTCCGCGCGATCGCCTCCGCGGCGTCGAGCAGTCGGCCGCGAGCGTCAACGGTGAAATAGCGCAGGTCCGTCGCCATGAGTCTCCTCAGTACGCCAGGCGTTTGACGAGCAGAGCGCTGTCGAGCGGCGTGTTCATGAGCACGTTCAGAATGCGCTGGGCGGAGCGTCCGTCGCCGTATGGATTTTTGCAGCCCGCAATGCGCGCCGCAAAGTCCGGCTCCAACGCGGCGTTGAGTGCTTTCGCGCACGCTCCCGCCTCGAACGGCGCGTCGATGACGTTTGCGCCGCGCACGCGATCGGCCTGTCTCGACCCGAGGTTCACGACGGGAATGCCGAACGTCGGCGCCTCGACGAGCCCCGAGCTCGAATTGCCGATCATAGCCCGGCAGCCCCGCAATAGCCCGAGATAGTCGGCGCGCGTGAGGTTGTCGAACGTCAGCGTGTCCGTCCCGCGGCGGTGAAGTATTTCGCGGCGCACCGTATCGGATCCGGCGTCGTTGTTCGGCAGCACCCAGACTTTGGGCATGGGAATCGCGCGAATGGCGTCGGCCACGACCGCAACCTGCTCGGCGGCAAGGTTGGCTTCTTCGGTGACAGGATGCTGCACGACGAGCAGAAAATCCTCATCGACCGATATGCCAAAGCGTGTTGCGATTTCGCGGCGATCCGTGATTGGCCCCGCAACCAGCTCATCCAGTTGCGGGGCGCCGACATTATGCACACGAAACGGTTCCTCACCCAGCTTGATGAGTCGGTCAGCTGCGTCCTGGTTCGCCGCGAAATGCACATGCGCCAACTTGCCTATCGCGTGTCTCGCCGTTCCATCGATGTTGCCAGAGCGCTCACCCGCCTGGATGTGCGCCACCGCGGTATACGTGTATGCGCCCGCGACGCCTGCCATCAGTTGCTCGCCACGGTCGCCGGCAAGGATGATCCAGTCGGGTCGTTGCCGGTGCAGCGTGTCCACGAACGACTGAAGAAAGATGCCGAGCGACTTCGCCATCGTGAAATGGTTGTGTCCCTCGAGCGACATGAAGATTTCGTCGGACACATTGAACCCGTCGCGCTTGATTTCGTCGACTAGCGATCCGTACGCAGGCAGGAGCTGCATGTTCGTCGCGCACACGGCGTAGTCGACGCTGGTTGCGTCGGCATACCGCATGATTGGGCGAATGTACCCCCACTCGCCGCGCGATCCGGTTACGAAAAGAAGCTTGGGACGTTTCACGAGCTAACGATGGCGTCTCCGTCGACGTCCGTCCACGAGAGAAGGACATTTTTCGCGATGTCGCGGACCGCTCGTCGTCCGATCACCTCGTTTCGCAGATGCGACGGAATTCCCGTCCCTGGCCGTTTCGACCAGACCATGTCCGCGCCGATCGTCTCGCCGGCGTGAATTGCGCGCGTGGTGACGATCGACCGAAACGCCCACGCGCGAATCGGCGCTTCCCGTCCGTGCACACGTTTCTCCGCGCCGAGCGACTTTTCGACTTTGCGCACCCCGTCGACGAGCGACGCAAGGTCGCGAAAATCGACCGACACCGATTGATCCGGCCCCGGCTGTCGTTTGTCGAGAATGACGTGCTTCTCGAGGATTTTCGCGCCAAGGGTCACCGCGGCAAACGACGTATAGAGATCTGGCGTGTGATCAGAATGCCCGATCACCGCGTTCGGATACCGCTCGATCATTCGCTGAATGACGCCGAGGTTGATGTCCTCGTAGACCGGCGGGTACTCGGAAACGCAGTTCATCAGCCCGAGAGGAACGCCGGTTTCGACAAGCGCGGCGTACGTGCGGTCGATCTCCTCGAACGTACACATGCCGGTCGACACGATCATCGGCTTGTCGAACGTTCGTGCCATGCGTACAAGGCTTGGCACGTCGGTCATCTCGCCGGAGCCGATCTTGAATGCCGCCACTCCGATCGACGCTAGTTCTTCGGCAGCGGTGTAACTGAACGGCGTGCAGAGATACTGAATGTCCAGCGTTTCGCAGTGCGCCTTGAGTACTGCATGATCGGCTAGCCGGAGCGCGCAGCGTTTTAGGAACTCATACAGCGGTTCGACGAAGTTGCTCGACACCGGCGCGTCGGGGAGCATTTCTTCGTCGGCGAGGTGGTGCTGAAACTTGATCGCGTCTGCGCCCGCCGCTTTCGCCTCGACGCACATCTCCATTGCCGTCGACAACACGCCGAGGTGGTTATCGCAGGCTTCGGCAATGATGTACACCGGCTCGCCGTCGCCAATCGCGCGACCGTTGATCGCAATCTTCATGCGTCCCCGTCGGGCGTCACGCGTCAATCACTCGCGGCTCCGGCAGCGGCACAATGAATTTCCCGCCGTATCCCTTTGCTCGCAGGTTCGCGATCAGCTCGTCGGCGATGTGCCACGAGAGCAGCAATGCGAATTCGGGTTGGTCCGCGAACAGGCGCGCTTCGGACAGCACGGGGATGCGCGTTCCCGGAATGTATTTGTCAACCTTGTGCGACGACGGAACTTCCATGACGGCGTCGATCAACCCATCATCGAGCCCCGTGTAGTTGATCAACGTACTCGCGCGACTCGGCGCCCCGATTCCGTATACGCGAGCGCTCTGCGCTTTAATTGGGGCCAACACGCGATGAAGATCGACCTTCGATTGCACGACACGCTTTCTGAACGAGGCGAACGCCGATCCGTCGGACAGTCCGAACTTCTGTTCGGCGGCGAGTCGGTCGGAGACCGAGGCCTCGACCGTTCGTTCGCCGGGTCGCGCAGCGTACACGCGAATGGAGCCGCCGTGAGTGCCGATGCGCAACACGTCGAAGATCTCGAGGCCGTGTTGAGCGAGGAGAAAGCGCAGGCTCTCGAGCGAATAGTGGCGAAGGTGCTCATGGTAGATCGTGTCGTACTGAAGCGTTTCCACCAAATCGAGCACGTAGTGCGATTCGGAGATGAACACGCCGCGCGGCCCGAGGAGATCGACAATTCCGTCGACCACGTCGTGAATGTTGCTGATGTGCGCAAACACGTTCGCCGCCGTGATCAGCGCGGCCGGGCCGTACTTCTCGCGCGTTGCGCGGGCGGCTTCTCGCCCAAAATACGCTTGCAGCGTGTTGATGCCGTTTGCGCGCGCCACGTCGCCGGCGTCGGACGGCTCGATGCCGAGCACGCGATAGCCCGCCGCGAGAAAATTGCCAAGCAGCGTTCCGTCGTTCGAGCCGATATCGATCACCAGACTGCCCGCACCGAGATTCAGCTTCGACTCGGCGTGCCGCCGCAGTTCGGCGAAGTTGTCGCGAAGAACGCGCGTGGTACCCGTGCGATACGGGTACGATTCGGGAAACAGCACTTCAGCGTCGACCTCGAGGCCGATCTGCACCAACGTGCACGCTCCGCAACGCAGCAGCTCGAGCGGATACGCCGGTTGCTCCGTGGCGCGCGTGCCGATCTTCACCATCGTGTTCACTGGCGGCATGAAGCCGAGGAACAAGACGGAGTCGAGCGTATCTCGCCCGCAGAGCTGGCAGCGGTCAATCGGACGGGATGTTCCCGTGTATGTGCTCATGCTTGGTGCGCGGTCATGGCCGGGCGGAGATTCAGATTCGACAGATACCAGTCGACCATGTCCGGCAATCCATCGCGGAGGCTGATGCTTGGCTTGAAGCCGAGCAATGAAAGTTTTGTAATGTCGGGACACCGGCGCGGCGTGGCGCCGGCCGGCGCCGGTCCAGCGATAATCGTCGGCGTGCGACCGAGATGTCCGAACACTTCACCCACCACGTCGCGAATCGACATTTCGTCAGGGTTGCCCGCGTGATAGATCTCGAGATGTTCGCCGGAGTGCAAGACGTGAAGCAGCGCGTCCGTGAAATCGTCGATGTGCGTGAAGGCGCGCCTCTGCGTTCCGTCGCCCTGGATCGGAAACGGCACGTCGCCGGTCGGGTGCGCCGCGATCGCGTCGTGGGCGCGAAGGATGAATTGCGGCAGGACGTGCTCCCAACCCATGTCGGGACCGTACACGTTGTGCGGACGAACGATCATCACGCGATCGAAGCCGGTGCGGCCATAGTTGATCGCCATCAGCTCGCACGCGATCTTGCCGCCGCCGTACGAGTAGCGCGGGTTCAGAACGTCGGGCACCGAAAGCGGAACGTCCTCGGCGGTCGGGACGTGCGGCGGCGTCTGGTACACCTCCGAGCTCGACGCCAACAAAAGTTCGCCGACCGATTCCTCGCGACATGCGTCGAGGACGGACAGCATGCCGCGCACGGCGACGTCGAGGACGAACTCCGGCTGGCTGTAGAACAGCTCCGTGCCGTTCACATACGCGAGGTGGACAATGCTGTCGATTCCCTGTGCGGCCCTGCGCACGGCGGCCGCATCGCGAATGTCTGCATTCAAAAACTCTACATCCTGCTCGACGCCGCTCAACCGGCGAAGCGCGCCACGCGAGTTGTTGTCGAGCACCCGAACGGTGTGCCCGTCGGACAGCAGCCGTCGAACGAGCGCCGAGCCAATGAAGCCGGACCCGCCGGTCACGAGATATCGTCGTGCGGTCACACGCGCCTGCCGGCGGGTTTCCCGCGCCCGTGGCTACCGAGCGCCATGAAGCCGATTCGATCCGGAAGGTGCAGGTCCGCGGCGCGAAACGTATTCCAGAAGTCGTAAATCAGACCGGGCCGCGACATGCGCGTCGCGAGATCCGAGAGCGAAATTCCGGCAAAGAACGGATGGTTGTTCGCGATCACCACCAGATTGGCGCCCGACATCGCGTCTTCGACCGTCTCGCATGGACTCAAGCCAAGCGAACGAATGTCGTCGGGTTTGACCGCGACATCGAATCCGCGGTAGTGGGCGCCAGGAAAGTGCTCCCGCAGCTCGCGGAGAATGGGGATCGCCATCGTGCCGCGAACATCGTCGGTTTCCGGCTCGCCTTTGAACGCAATACCGAGGAGCGCGATCGTCGTCGATGGAATTCCATCCCGACGCATGACGTTCGCGATGTGACCGACGACTTCGCGCGGCTGTCGCTCGTTGAGCGCGCGCGCCGCCATCGTGATCTCCGGTTCGATGCCGAGCTCTCGCAATCCCTCGGCGAGAATGTACGAGTCCTTCTCGAGGCACGGGCCGCCGACCGGTCCTGGTCTCGGAAGATTCGTCCGCGGATATCCGAGCTTGCCGGCGTCGATGACTTCGATCGCACTGATGCCGAGCGCGTCGCATGCACGCGCGACTTCATTCGCGTACGCGAATGCCACGTCGCGCTGCGCATTGTCCACGAGTTTGATCATCTCGGCGGTTTCGACGTCGCTCACGCGCACGACCGTCGGCGTGAGCGACTGAAACACGGCCGCCGCGCGCGCCGCGCCTCGCTGGTCGATCGCGCCGACGATCTGCGGCAAGCGACGTAGCTCTTCCAGCGCGTTGCCCTCGAGCGTTCGCTCAGGACAAAACGCGAGATCGTACGGCACCTCCGCGCGATCGAGAATTGGGACGACGATCGAGCGCGTCGTGCCAAGTTTTACCGTCGATCGCATGATGACAAGATCGTTCGGCTTGAGACGAGCCGACACTTCGCGAGTTACCCGTTCCACAATGTCGATGCGCGACTTGCGTGCGGCATCGATGGGCGTGCCAACCGTGATGATGAACACCGTTCCGGTCCATCCGTCGGGAACACATTTGGCGAACTGCAAAGCGCCGCGGGCGACCGCGCTGTTCATCTCGTCGGCGAGACCCGGCTCGTGAATCGTCGACTCGCCGCGACAGAGTCGGTCAATGACGTCGCCGCGAGTCTCGACGCCAAGGACGCGAAAGTCCGCGTCGGCCATCGCCACTGCGAGCGTCAACCCAACGTACCCGAGGCCGAGCACGCAGACCGATCGGTCGGCGATCACGTCGTTGGGGTCACCGGCGCGCGTGCGCATCACCCGGTCGCGGCTGAGACCGACGGCACCGGCTGCAGACTTTGCGTCACTTCGGGACGTCCGACGAAATGGCGAAAGACCGTCGATGTCATCAGCAAACTCTGATAGGTACCATCGGCGACGACGGTTCCATCCTGCATCATCACCACGCGATCGCACCGCTCGATACTGCGAAGCCGGTGCGCTACGTGAATCAGGGTGCGGTGCTCGTCGTCCGCGCGAATGGCTTCCATTACCGCGTGTTCGGTTCGAAGATCGAGCGCGCTGGTCGCCTCGTCGAAGACCAGGACACGCGGATTGTTGTATAGGGCGCGCGCGATTCCAATGCGCTGCGCCTGCCCGCCGGACAGCTTCACGCCGCGCTCACCGACGGGCGTGTCGAAGCCTTGCGGGAGACCCTCGATGAACTCCGTCGCCTGCGCGACACGTGCGGCGTGTATCACCGCGGCGCGATCGATTTCCGCGGGGTCGAGGCCGAAGGCGATGTTTTCCGCTACCGACGCGTTGGAGAGAAACACGCGCTGCGGCACAAAGCCAATGTCGCGACGCCACGCGCGCGCCGCCGCACCGGCGATCGGCACGCCATCGATCAGAATGGATCCGCGCGTCGGCACATGAATTCCCAAGACCATTTCCGCGACGCTCGTTTTGCCCGCTCCGGTTGCTCCGATCAACCCAACGCTCTCGTGCGGCCGAATCGTGAGATTCACGTCGTGCACGGCGGGACTCAATGCACCCGGATAGTTGAGCGTGACCCGACGAAAGACGATGCCTTCCTCGAACGGCAGCCGCTCCGCGGGCTCGTTCGCATTTTCGCGCCACACGCGATCGGCGTCGAGCCCCAGCGCAAAGTCGCCGTGAAGATCGTACAGCGACGGAAGGCGAAATCGAATTTCCAGAACCGACGCGAATACCTGCTGCAGCGCCGGCATCAAGCGATAGCCGGCGAACGCGTACAACGCGAGCAGCGGAACCAACTCCTTGGCGCCTCGGGTTCCGCTTGCAACGAGCGTCATCGTCACGAGCAATATGCCGCCAAACGCGATCGTCTCGAGCACGTTGCGCGGAATCTGCGACGTCGCGGTGTTCGACGCGTGCGCCCTTGCCGCAATGTTCGCCCACCGCTCAAAGCGATCGGCGGCGTACCGTTCGCGGCCGAGGGTTTGAAGCTCCTTCACGCCACCGAGCGTTTCCTGTGCCAGGCGCTGCCGTTCGAGTACCGCGGTGTTGTATTCCACACCGAGTCGGCGCTGACGCGTTCGTACCGCGCGGTACATCGGCAGGTAGAGCGCGGCGAAGACCGCGGCGATGATCATAGACGCCTTTGCGTCGTGAATGAACAGGATTCCAAGCACGCCGGCAGCCGTCAACGCTCTGCTCAAGCCGAGCATGAACGGAATGATGACGCTCCCCATGACGGCGCCCACGTCCTGCGTGAGCACCTTGAGTAGTGACGGCGCGTCGCGCTCGACGTGAAATGCGTAGGGTTGGCGAAGATACCCGCGAAGCAATGTCGACGAGATGCGTGTTTGCGTATGCGCCGAAAACCGCTGTTGCACGAAGAGATTGAGCGCCGATGCGGCATTTCCGAGCGCGACGGTGCCGATCGTGGCCCCGCCGATCAACAGCAGCGTTCCGCGCTCCGAGGTAACTCCGAACGAACTCGTAAGCGTCGACACGAAGTGGTATCGCTGAATGGCCGTCGGATCGAGCACGAGCGCCATGAACGGAAGAATCGACGCGACGCCAAGCGTCTCGAACACCGCGGCGATCAGCGTAATCGTGCATGCACCCGCGAGATACCAGCGCTCGCGGCCCTGGAACAGATCGGAGACGACCGTGAGCAGCGACTCGTGCCGCGGAGTAGACACCGGCGAAGCAGTCGCGCCAACCTCGGGCGGACTCACCGAGCGCGCCCGCTGCTCGAATCGTGGTGGATACTCATGCTCGATCTCTCTTTCAAAAACGAGAACCTACGGGGCCGCCAGCGGCGACTGCTGCTCGCATCGTTCCCGTTCCGGCTGCCCGACACGTTCGCCGCCGGACCGCGTTCAGGACCCGCCGCGCTAAACTTTGTGCGACCCGCGAGGTGTCCTCGATATCTTCGCAACGGAACGTAAATCGCGAGTGCCCGAAACGCCCGGGCAAACGCGACGGAACTGCTGCGGTGGCGTCCGCGAAAAAGATATAGGCCGGCGGACCCATCCGCAGGCAGAGACTTGCAAATCCGACCCGCTCACAATCACTTGCCCGCAATGCGATTTCGATCAGCCGCGACGTGCATCGCACTCGTCGCGACAAGCCTGTGTTGCGTGGCTGGGTCCGCGCGAGGACAGGGCACCGACTGGACCGAAACCTGGGTCGGCAGCGAGTGGGAACTGTACGCCCGCGCACTCGCGCTGCGCGGCGTGATCGGCGGCGAGCCATGGTCGATTCGACCGTTCGCCCCCTCAGTGACACGGGCATGGGCAAGCTCGGCACGCGATCATCCGTGGGCGTCGCGGCTGGCCCAGTCGGCCGACACCTCGAGGTCGTTCGTGCTCCTTCGGCCTTCGGTTTCGTCGTCGTACAACTCCGGCTTTGCTTGGGGAATGAACGATGGCCCTGTATGGCAGGGACGAGGCGCGAACGCGTGGGTCACCGGCGGCTTCACCTTTCACGCCGGTCCGTTGAACATGCGCGTCGAACCGCTGTTTGACTACGCGGAAAATCGCGCGTTTGCGCTTGAGCCGACGCCGTCCACGGCGTCAAAATTCGCCGACGACATGCGTCCGTTCACCATCGACGAGCCGCAACGGTTAGGCGACGGCACCGTCCGGTTCGTTAACCCTGGCCAGTCGTTCATTCGCCTCGACGTCCACGGAATAGCGGTCGGGCTTTCGACGGAGGACATCTTCTGGGGCCCGGGCGTTCGAAACGCGATTCTGTTCGACGCCAACGCCAGCGGTTTTCCTCACGCCTTCTTCGGGACGACACATGTCGTTCACACCCCGGTCGGCGGCTTCAGCGCACAGCTGATTTACGGCCGGCTGACCGAATCGGCGTGGGCGCCACCATCGACCAGCAACGTTCGGTTCGGCGCAGGGGCCATCGCGGTGTTGATGCCGACGCCGTCGATCGAGATCGGTGCCGCGCGTTTCTACCACCGTGACTGGACAGGACGTTTTGGCACGACGGAGATCCTCGCGCCGTTCGGCTCGTTTTTCAATAATACGCAAACGGTCCAAGACCCTGATAATCAGTTGCTGTCGATCTTTGCCTCGGTGCGAGTCCCGTCGAGCGGCTTCGAGGTGTTTGGCGAATTCGGCAAGAACGACCGCAATTCCAGCGTGCGCGACGCACTCGCCGAACCGGAGCACAACAGCGCCTGGTTGATCGGATTCTTCGACGTCATCGGCCCGACGTCGCTGGCGGAAGGGTTTTGGACGATCCGCGCCGAAGCGGCGAGCGCCCGTGTGAGTGCGATTCAGCAAATCGGTCGGGGACAGTCGACGTTCTATGATCACACATTTCTTACGCAGGGCCATACCGAAGACGGCCAACTCCTCGGCACCCCGCTGATCGATCAGTCGGGTGGAATCGACGCTGCTCTGGATCGCTGGACCGCGGCTGGACGGGTCGGCCTGTCGGTGTTCGAGCGACAGATGCCCGGCGATCTTGGGGTGGGATTGCCCGCGAATCAGCTCCGCACGCAGTGGGACGTCGGGGTCAACGCGACGCGCTTCGTCGGACGGTTCGATGTTTCAGGGGCGATCGGCCGCGTGTGGGACTTGAACCGTTTTCCCGGCACCGACGTCGGCAACAACTACGTCCGCGTTTCGCTGCGGGCCGGCTGGCCGTGACGGTGATGCCCGGTCGCCTAGGCTGACACCGCCGCGCGTCCCACCACCCAAAGCGTTCGCGCGAGAATCTTCAGGTCGCCGGACAGGTGCCAGGTCCGAACGTATCGCAATTCGATGGAGCACCGCTCGGGATAGCCGAGGCTCTGGCGGCCGGCGACCGCCCATGCGCCCGTAATGCCGGGCCGAACGGAGAGCACGACACTTTTCTCGCGACCGTACATCTCCAGCTCTTCCAGAACCACCGGACGCGGCCCGACCAGCGACATCTCGCCCACCAGCACATTCCAGAGCTGCGGAAGCTCGTCGAGGCTCGTGCGCCGCAACCAGCGACCCAGCCCGGTGACGCGCGGATCGCGGTCCTCAGGAATCTTGAAATGGTGTTTTCTGTATTCCTCGTACATCGCGGAGTCGGAGCGCAGACATTCCTCCGCGTCCACCCGCATGGTGCGGAGCTTGAGACAGAGAAAGCGCTTTCCGCGATATCCTACTCGCTCATGTCGAAACACAGGTGAGCCCGCCGATTCGAGTCGAACGGCGATTGCCGCCAACGCAATGATCGGAGCCGTGAGAATCAGTCCAACCGCTGCGACCGTCACGTCGATGGCGCGTTTCACAATGGGTGCCCACGCGTGCCGCCGATGGCCGGCAAGCTCGATCAGCGACGCGTCGCCACTACCGACGACGACGGGCTCGTGCTCCGCAAGCACCTCTGTCGGCATTACGGCGAGTAGCTCGCACCCGTGGAGCACCGCGAGATCGGTAAGCTGCTGCATCACGCCGGAGCCAACGGGGCCGGCGATCAGCACCGTGGTCACCATGTCGGACCGCAACAGCGCGTCGAGTCGTTCGATGTCGTCGATCCATGCGCCGGCGCCTTCGTCAGACACTTCGACAGCGATGGCTGCAACGACAAAGAACTGTCCGGCGACGACGGTCGCGTGCGCCAGTGCGCGTGGAATGTCCGCCACGGCACCGACGATCACCACTGGTTTTCCGTCGGGAATGCCGACGCCAGCCGCGCTTCGCGTCGCGTCCGGCATCGCATTCGGCGTCGGAGGTGTTGCGCGCACCTTTGACGGTGCTCGCGAACCACTGACGACGACTCTCTTCGGTATCTCTCGGTCGGGCATCCAGTGGTGGATTGATTGTCGGAGATCCGACGTTCGCTAATGTACCCTGACTCCAGCGAGCGTCACAACCTTGCCGCTACGAGATGGCTGCGATACCATCACCAAACTATGCATCGTCTCGTGAGAGGCGCGGTGTTCCTCGTCGCCATCATGACGGCGATCCACGGCACCGCGCACCCGCAATCTTCAGACCCCGCGACCGCGCCACTGCGATCCGGCGATCGCCTGCTCGTGAAAGTGTGGCTCGATACCATCCTGGCCGATACGGTGCGCATCGACGAAACGGGCACGGCCATTCTGCCGCGACTCGGCCCGTTCGTCGTCGGAAACATGCAACCGTCGATCATTGGCGACTCCGTGCGCCGAGCATACTCGCGCATTGTTAGAACTCCGGCGATCGAGGTCACTGCGCTGCGCCGAGTGACCGTGCTCGGCGAAGTGAGGAAGCCGGCGACGTATTACATGGAAACACATTCGACGTTGCGAGAGGCCGTCGCGCTCGCCGGTGGAATCACCGAAATCGGCGCGCTCGGGTCGCTCACGGTCATTCGAGATTCCGTACGAATCGAGTTTCATGAATGGGAACGCCGCGGTGACGCCGCGGCCGTGATTCATTCCGGCGATGTGCTCTTGATCGACCGCGAGCCCTGGCTCAAACGAAACCTCTTGTCGGTCATCTCGGGACTCGGCGTGTTGTTCTCCGTGCTCTATACCGCGACGCGATGACCGAACCCGCGCCGATCGTCATCGACCTGAACGACGTCGCAACGCGGGTGAGACGTCGCGCCCTCGCGGTGCTGGTCGGCGGTGTGATAGGAGCCATTGCCGCGGCCGGCATCATCATATTCGTTCCGCCGCGCTTCGACGCGACCGCCATGATGCTCATTCGCACGTCGACCAACGATCCGATGTCGATGGTAAAGGACCGAATGGGCGCGTTGTCCGAGCTGCTGCCCGGCAACCTCGGCGGCGCAGACGAAGAGGAACTCGCGACAGAGCTCGCACTCCTACAGAGTCGCGCGGTCCTTGGCACGGTCGTCGATTCACTTCGACTCGAAGTCGTTCCGAGATCGCCCGACCGCATTCCGCCGTCGACAATCGTCGATTCGCTTCGTTTCACTGAGCGTTTCAAACCGGAAAAAGTGTCGCTCGCGGCGGGCGCGAACTCGATTCCGCAGGGAAAGGTCTGGGCAAAGCAGAAAGCCGACGTAAAGCTCTTCGATCGCGAGGACGCCATCGACGAGCTCGCGAGTAGAATCGTCGTTCGTAAGACCGGCGGGAACGCGGTCGAGATAACCTATCGCGGTCGCGATTCGATCACCGCCGCAGAAGTGCCGAATTTGCTCGCGGACATTTACATGCTCCGCCGAAAAACCGTCGACCGCGGCCTCAACCAGCGCCGTCTCGAATTCCTGTCGGCGAAAGCCGACTCGGTGCGCAGCGATCTCCGCCGCTCCGCCGATGTCGTCGCGGCCGCTGCGCAAGCGAACGGCTCCGGCGCCAGTCCCGACATCGCGGCGAAGGCCCTCGCTGACGAGACCGGAATGCTCGAGGCAAAGATGTCTGAGCTTCGCGCCGGCGAAGGCGCCCTCGATTCGCTCATCGGTGCGGTGCAAACCAAACATGTCGACCCGCGCAATCTCGCCGGGTTTCCCGACCTGCTCCGCAGTCCGGCGTTGAACGATCTCATAGCAGAGATCGCGAAAGTCGAGACGGACAGAACCACGTTGCTCGCGACGCGGCCGGAGACGTCACCGCAGGCCATCGCCCTCGCGCATGCGCGCGACTCGCTCGCCGCACAGCTGCTTCCAATCGCCACCGCGTACCGGCAGTCGATGGTACGGCAACAGACATCCATCGAACACGACCTCGACGGATTGCGCGCCCAACTCTCACGTTTGCCGAAAGCCGCTGCCGCAGTCGCAAAGGAGCAGGCCGAAGTCACCAGACTTGCCGCCATGAATGCGGGCATGGGTGCGCAGGTGTTGACGGCACGACTGGCCGCGCTCGCCGAGGGCGGTGATGTGCGGGTGATCGACGCGGCCGTGGCGCCGCGGCGGGTGACCTTTCCTCGACCGCTGACGACGATCGTCGTGTGCATCGCGGCCGGAATTGCCGCCGGGTTTATCATCGCGCTGCTTGGCGCCGCGTCGACGCCGGCGGTCGTGACCACCTACCGCGGCGTGTAGGTCATGCGCGTATCGGCGCGCACGGTCGCGACGATCGGCGCTATCGGACTCGGCCTCTCCAACCTAGGCCGTATTCCGAGTGGCGCGCTCGGCGGCCGCAGTGCGCCGCTCGTGGTGGCGGACGTGGTTGTCGTGCTCGTGTGGCTCGTGCTTGCGATGGCAATGGCGTCGCGCCGAATGCGAATCGTCGTCGATGACGTGATGGCTGCGGCCGGCGCGTTTGTCGCTGCCGCTGCGGTTTCGACGGCGCTCGCGTTCTTTCGTTATAGCGTTGGCGTGCCCGAAGGCGCCGGAATCGTCGCGTTCCTGATTCGGTGGGTCGCCTACTTCGGCTGGTATCCGTTCGTCGTGTGGTGTTTGACGGACGACGAGTCTCGGGCCGCGTGGCGCGACATCGAAATCGCTTTACTCGTCTTCGCCGCATTCGGCCTGATTCAGTCCGCGTTTCTCCCGGGTTTCGCGCAGATCATTCACGACAGCGGCGATTTGCCTACGTGGGACATCCAAGGCCGCCGCCTCGTGTCGACGGTGCTCGATCCGAACTTCGCTGGAATCCTCATCGTCATCGCGTTGCTGTTCCGTTTGTCACGAGTGGCCGAAGGTCTGCATGAGAACATCGCCGCGATGGTGATTCTCACCGCCGGCATCTTGCTCACCGTGTCGCGGTCCGCGTTGCTCGCGCTCGTGGTCGGTGTACTCGTGCTGGTGATCGCGCGGGGGATTCGCCAGCGGTTGTTTCGTGTGCTGGTCGGAGGTGCGGTCCTCGTGTTGCCATTCCTTTCGCTCCTGACGTCGTTCGCGTCGGGGTTCAACAAGCTTCGGTACGACAACTCGGCGGCACAACGACTCGTGCCGTGGACAAGAGCCGTCCGTCTGATTGCGGAGTATCCTGGGTTCGGCGTTGGGTTCAACGCGATCAAGCAGGCACAGGAGTCGCACGGATGGCGGTCGGTCGGCGGCGCGGACGTGTCGCTCGATGGCGGGCTGTTGTTCGTTGCGGCAATGACGGGCCTCGTTGGAGTATCCTTGTACGTGTTGATGTTGACGCGGGTCGTACTCGGCGCGCGCCGGGCTTGGCGAGACAGTGATGTGCCCGCGGAAGATCGCGCGCATGCGACCGCGACCGCCGCGGCGACGATCGCGGTCGTCGTGCATTCATTATTCGTGAACTCATTGCTACTTCCTTTTGTCATGCAGGTGCTCTGGGTGATGTGGGGCAGGCTCGCGCACATTCGCGCGTCGCGTCGCGCACGGCTCGGGTTGGCGGTAGCCGTTCCGCTCGCGCTCGCGCTCGCGGGGTGCGATCCGTGTGCGGGCACAGTGTCGTGCTCGACGTCGTCACCGCACGCGACCGTGACGGGCGCGATCGTCGATCACATAACTGGAAAGGGGGTCGCCGGCGCGCGGATCGATGCGCACCTCACCGGTTCCGGTGGGTTTAGCGCGACCGCTTCCGCCGGCACCGGCTCCGATGGTGGATGGGAGATCACGGTCAACACGTTGAATCTCAATCCCGTTCAAGCGACGATCACCGTTACGTCGCCGGGCGCGCAGTCATATACGGCCGATGCGGCGTCGGTGACGCCCACGAGTCGAACAGGGGAAGCGACCGCACTCGGGATGTGGAACGACGTGCCCGCGATCCGTTATCTCGTAACGCTGCTTCACAATGGAGTACCACTCGTCGGAGCCGACGTTCATTTCACTGGGACTAACCTCGCCGGCATTACCGCGCTTCAGACCGACGCATCGACGAACGGCGCTGGAATCTTCGAGCTCGATGCGGCTGGCCAAACGCTATCACAGATCTCTGGCGTGCTTACAGTGACGCACCCGAGCTTGACGCACCCCTCCGTGTTGCAAGGATTCACTATTCCGTTGGACTACCACTTCGGAATTCCGGCGCCGCGCGCGACGTTTCCAGTCGGCCCTCGGCTTG
>JBDTAE010000086.1:0-3545 GCA_039924785.1 Gemmatimonadaceae bacterium
GAAGAATGCGCCGAGGCGGGCCAGAGTAGCTCGCTTGTCGGGGTCGTCAAAAAATACCATCACTGCGCCGTTGCAACGCGTCCATCTAGCGGCTCCATCTGGTCCACGACGAAGTCATCGCGGCCTAGTGGTCCGGTTCCCGCGCGATCTGTCGGGCCGCGATCTTGCCCGCGTGTTACGCCGCTACGGGTACGCAGTGACGCGCGAAACCGGCAGCCACATGCGACTCACCACACAGCACGGGGGATGAATCTGTATGGGTTTGCGGGCAGGGATCCGGTGAATTTTTCGGACCCGTTTGGTCTGCTTCCCTGCTGTATCGAAGGCGCCGCGATGTTGAACGCTTCGCGACTCATGTCACCGCCAAGCCGCTTCGCTACTGGTCCTCACGATCGCACTTGCGCTGGTGTATCACGCGTGATACAATGAGCAATGCCGAATGTTAGCGTCCGAGACCTCAGGAACAATGGCGGCCGCGTTCTTCAGCGGGTCGCTGACGGCGAGTCGCTGACAGTCACCATGGACGGCCGCCCGGTCGCAGAGCTACGTCCTCTGCCGGGCCGAGCCATCCCTGCGGCGATGCTCCTCAACCGATGGCGTCAACTACCAACCGTGGATGCCGCGGTACTGAGAAAGGACTTGGATCGCACGCTGGATGCGTCGCTGTGATCGCGAAGGCCCGGCACAAACGCGGAATTCTCGATACGAGCACCGTCATTCTGCTTCCTCGTATCGAGGACGCCACGCTTCTGCCCGAAGAGCCGCTGATCACGGCAATTACGCTCGCTGAGCTCACGGTTGGGCCACTCGTTGCATCGACCGACGAAGAACGCGCCGCACGACAAGCGCACCTCCAACAGGCGGAAGCGGATTTCGAACCACTCCCGTTCGACGCGGATGCCGCTCGAGCCTTCGGGCGAGTCGCCGCTTCGCTGCGAAGATCCGGTCGGAAGACCGCCGCGCGCTCATACGACGCCATGATTGCCGCCACGGCCATTGCCAATGACCTACCACTGTACACGTGCAATCCGTCCGACTTCGGCGAAATCGACGGTTTGGATGTCGTCGCCGTGCCAGTCCCAATCCCGATCTGAGCCGCCGAGTATCCCCAACCCTCGTGCCGCTCTGATGTCCTGACAACCGTCTGCCTACCCATACTCTAACGACACTCCGGAAAGGTCATCCCACGTGGCGGTTGGTCGCGCCTCCTCCCGACTCGCGCTTCGCACAGCGATCGTCGAGCGCGCATGGCGTGAGCTCCGAGGACGGACCCGACGGTTGCAACGCGTCAATCCAGCCTGCCAATTACGGCGCTTTCGGAATCTGCCGCACCGCCGCCGCCTTTTCCACGAGCCTTCTAAGTTCTTTAATCGGCTCCGGACTGTCGTCGACCTGAAGGCGCAGCACCACGTCGTTGTTCACCCACACGCCGCCGTTCTTCTTGACGATCAACATCGCCGCGGACTCCTGCCCACGCTTGTCACCGCCCGCCGCCTGCCCGCCCTCGAGCGCCGCGAGCAACCGATAGGCGAGATGCCCGGGCGTTCGCTCGAACCGCGCCACCATGCTGTCGACAACGGTGCGGCTCGCGAGCGTATTCCCCTGCGCAGTGCAATGCGTCCCCGGTGCCGTACACTGTCTGTCGCTCGCTGAGTCAGGAGCCGTGGGCCCGGTGTACGCGTAAACATTTCCCTTAGCGTCGATCACCGCGAACTGACGCCCCGTCTTCTTCCAGTCTGCGCGCGTATCCGGGTCTCGTGCCCAGACAGCCTTCACGACCTCTTCAGCGGTTTTGCCCTGCCGCAACAACTCGAGTGCCTGCGGACCATAGCTCACGTCCACCACCGCCTGCGTGGCGACGACACCAACGCCGGCCTCGCCCCACAACACGCCATTGCCGACCGAGAACACGCGTGACTGCACGGCGCCGCCGAGCTCGCCGGTGACGGGATCGAATGCGAGAATTGAAAAGGTGCCGGTTGGCCACGGTCCGTCGGTCGTGTCGGACACCTCAACGTCGATCGACACCGGCGCTGACTGATGAACCGGTGTCGCTGCGGCAGGTGTCGCAGACGCATGTGGAACCGGCGTTGCCACCGACGGCGTGGGGTTTCGATAATTCACATCGAGCACCTGCAACCGCGGCAACTGCGCCGTCAAACGCGCGCTGAAGTCTGCGAAATCCTTCTGCGCGGCAGGCGTCCACAACGCTTCCGCCAACGCCGCCGCGCGCGGGAACGCCATGTACTCCACGTTCTTCGGCCCTTCGATGTATTCCGTCCAGATTTGCCCCTGCGCGCCGAGCACGTGTGCCGCCGCCGTCGCATCGAGCGCCGCGGGCACTGGCTCATACGAGTACACCGTGTCGATCGGCAGGAATCCACCAATGGCCAACGGCTCAGTGTCGTGATTCGACGATTGGTAATGATCGAAATACGTGTGGCTGCCCGGCGTCATCACCACGTCGTGACCCGCTTGCGCCGCCGCGATGCCGCCGGCCGTTCCGCGCCACGACATCACGACGGCATTCGGCGCGAGACCACCCTCGAGAATCTCGTCCCACCCGATCAACCGGCGGTGATGCGCCGTGAGGAACGTGTCCATCTGTTTGATGAACCAGCTCTGAAGCTCGTTCTCCTTCCAGTACGTCGTGTCGGATGGACCCGTGCCGGGCGGTGCCTCCGGAAGCCCGAGCGTTGCAATCTTCGCCTGTGCTCTCGGACTGGTCTTCCACTCCGGCTTGATCGCCTCGTCGCCGCCGACGTGAATGAACGGACCCGGAAATAACGCCATGACTTCAGTGAGCACATCCTGCATGAACGCGATGGTGGTGTCGCTCGGATTGAGAATGTGCGGAGTGACGCCCCAGCGATTCCACACGTTCACCGTGTCGCCAAAATTGCCGAGCGACGGATACGCCGCGATCGCCGCCTGTGAATGTCCCGGCATCTCGATTTCCGGCACGATCGTCACGAACCGGTCGCGTGCATAGGCGACGATCTCGCGCACATCGTCCTGCGTGTAGAACCCACCGTGCGGCTTGTTGTCATACACGTTCTGTAACGAGTCCTTCTCCGCCTTCACGTGACCGACGACGGTCTCCTTCCGCCACGCGCCAACCTGTGTGAGCCGCGGATACTTCTTGATCTCGATGCGCCAGCCCTGATCGTCGGTCAGATGCCAGTGGAACGTGTTCATCTTGTACAGCGCCAGGAGATCGATGTACTTCTTCACGAACTCCTTCGGCATGAAGTGGCGGGACACGTCGAGATGCATTCCGCGCCACTGAAACCGCGGACGATCGGTGATCGACACCGCCGGCACGGTCCACGCTTCATTCGCCATCTCGGCGGTTCGGAAGACGTCGGCCGGAAGCATTTGTCGCAGCGTCTGCGTCGCGTAGAAGGCGCCAGCGGGGGCGGCCGAGGTGATCGTTATCACGCCCGGTTTTACTTCGAGACGATAGCCCTCCGCACCGAAGCTCGTGTCGCGTGCGGCGGCGTTCCGAAAGACAATCCGGTTGCCTGCGTTCGACGACCCAATGC
>JBDTAE010000087.1:0-4553 GCA_039924785.1 Gemmatimonadaceae bacterium
GGCAAAACGGCGCGGCAACTTCAGATGTCGAGTGGATTGTTCTTCGACGTGCTGCGGCGATACGATCCCGCGAACTTGTTACTGGCCCAAGCCTCACGTGAAGTGTTGGAACGACAGCTCGAGAGCACTCGCCTTGCGAAGACGTTGCAGCGAATCGCATCGTCGACGATCGTGATCACGACGCCGAAGCGCCCAACGCCGTTGGCATTCCCATTGCTCGTCGACAGGACGCGCGAGCGTGTGTCGTCGGAATCGTTAAGCGATCGCATTCGACGAATGCAGCTTTCGTTGGAACGCGCGGCCGGATGACTGACGTCGAAATCGTGGTTGCGACCGAGGCGGTCGTGCTGATGCACGAGCGCTGCGTGCATTGGCCGCGGACGAGAACGTTGCTCGTCGCGGATCCGCATTTCGGAAAAGCGGCGGCGTTTCGTGCGGCGGGCGTCCCTGTTCCGCGCGGTACCACGGAAGAAACGCTTCGCCGGCTCGACGCAGCGCTTGTCCGTTCGAACGCGTCGCGAGTCGTCTTCCTCGGCGACTTCCTGCACGCGCGAGAGGGACGGTCACCGGAGACGCTTCGCGCGTGGCACGAATGGCGTGTGCGACATGCAGGAATCGAGATGGTGCTCGTGCGGGGTAATCACGACAAGCGCGCCGGCGATCCGCCTGCGGAGCTCGACATTCGCTGCGAGAACGGCCCACTCGTTGACGCACCGTTCGTATTCTCTCATCAGCCGATCGAATCAGGAGATGGCTATACGCTGTCTGGTCACATTCATCCCGGTGCGCGGCTACGCGGGGGCGGGCGACAGAGTCTGCGGTTGCCGTGCTTCTGGTTCGGCGAGAGGGTCGCGGTGCTGCCGGCGTTCGGCGAGTTCACCGGTCTCGCCGACATCGACGTCAAACCTGGCGATCGCGTGTTTGTCGTCGCGGATGACGCGGTGCTGCCGGCGACGATGCCTTCGCACGCTTAACAGATGCGCGGGCACTCGCGTCGTCTTGCCATTTGGGCATCATGTCGATGCGAATCGATGCGTCGGGGTGAGTGGGGTTCGCACCGGTCGTCGCCCCCGACACCACTGCGGGTAAGTGGTATCCGGCGCTGGCGGAGACGAGCACTGGCCCGGTCGCGGCTTGGGCACGGCAGTCGGAGAAGGTAGCTCAATCGGCGTGGCCACAGTCAAATAGATCCGAAATGCACCGTGTCGCCGTACCATCACCATGAGCCAAGGCTATGACGTGCGCCAGACGCCGGACGATCGCGAGAAGCCGCGTGTCAGCAACGTGATCGTGCGCCTCGCCGCGCCGGCCGTACTTGCGAGTGCGATGGTCGTTCAGGTCCTTACGGCACAGACGCCGAAGACGGCCGATTCCACGCGCGCGGGGCGCCTCGACACGATGCGGGTCACGGCCGCTCACTATGACAACGGTGTTGGTACCTCCAACGCCGCGAGTGCCGGCCACGTCGGTCCGCAGATGATCGACGATCGGCCATTGCTCCGTCCCGGCGAAGTGATGGAATACATCCCGGGAATGATCATCACGCAGCACAGCGGTGGGGGAAAGGCGAATCAGTATTTCCTACGCGGCTTCAATCTCGACCACGGTACCGACTTCGCCACATCCCTCGGCGGAATGCCGGTGAACATGCCGACGCATGCGCACGGCCAGGGCTACACCGATTTGAATTTCATGATTCCGGAATTGGTCAGCGGAATCGACTACTACAAGGGGCCGTACTATGCCGCGCAGTCCGACTTCGCGACGTCCGGCTCCGCCAACATTCTCTACGCCGATGGCGTGCGAGCCACGCGACCGGAGTTTTCCGGTGGAAGCAACGGATATGCGCGCGCGCTGTCGGTCGGCGCCGGGAATGTGAGAGACGGTCGATTGGTCTATGGGATCGAAGCCGATCGCATCGACGGTCCGTGGGTCCATCCGGACAACTATCGGAAAGGCATCGCGGTGGTGCGATACTCGCAGCCGATCGACGGCGGTAGTTGGTCGCTCATGGCGATGGGCTACGACGGAAAATGGAACGGCACCGACCAGATTCCCGAGCGGGCGTATGACGCAGGCACGCTGTCGCGATTCGGAACCATCGATACGACCGATGGCGGACTGTCGCACCGGTACAGTCTTTCCGGCGATTTGCAGAAGTCTCTCGGGGGAGGAACGCTCAAATCGACGGCCTACGCCATCAATTACTCGCTCGACCTGTTCTCGAACTTCACGTTCTTCCTGAACGACCCCGTTCACGGCGATCAAATCGAGCAGCGCGACGATCGCAACGTGTTCGGTTGGAATGGAAGCTGGACGGCGCCGTCATCGAAGTTTGGCCTGTTCTCGACGAACACTATTGGCTGGGATACACGGTTCGATCGCGTGTCTCCGTCGGGGCTCTACCACACCGCAGACCGAGCGCGAATCGGGACGACGATCGAGGATCGCGTCGATGAAAACCGCGCGGCCCTGTTTTTCGAAAATCAGACGCAGTTGGCTCCGTGGTTGCGCTCGATCGCCGGACTGCGCGTCGAGCGGTATGACTTCTCGGTCGCGAGCAATACAATTGCCAATTCCGGAAATGGCTCGACCATGCTCGGCCTTCCAAAGCTGACGCTCGTGGCAGGGCCGTGGTCGGAGACCGAGTTCTTTGCGAACGTCGGGGAAGGATTTCACAGCAACGATGTGCGCGGCGCCACGGAGCGCGTCGATCCATCGACCGGAGAATCCGTGTCGCCGGTCACGCCGCTGGTGCGCGGTGTTGGCGCCGAAGTCGGCGTGCGCAGCGATCGCATTTCAAATCTGCAAACATCTCTCTCGCTGTGGTCGCTGCATCTCGGCTCCGAGCTCGTCTTCTCGGGCGACGAAGGCACAACGGAAGCGGGTCGCCCCTCAGAGCGCGTCGGCGTGGAGTGGGCGAGTCAATACACGCCGAACCGGTGGGTGCTGCTCGATCTCGATTTGGCCACAACGCGTGCGCGCTACACCGACAACGATCCCGTCGGCAAGTTCATTCCCGAGGCGCTTCAGGCAACGACAGCTGCCGGCGTCACCGTTCGCAACATCGGCCCGTGGATGGCGAGCATCTTCTATCGCTACTTCGGGCCGCGATCGCTGACTGAGTCTGACAGCATCCAATCGCCACCGACGACGTTGTGGAACTCGCAAGCGACGTATCAACTCACGAAGCGGTTCAGCCTCCGCGCCGACGTCTTCAACATGCTCGACACCAAGGCGCCCGACATCACGTACTACTACACCTCTCGCCTGGCCGGTGAGCCCGCGGCGGGCGTCGACGATTTCCATTTCCATCCCGTGGAACGTCGTTCGATTCGAATCGGTCTCCTCGGCGCGTTCTAATACGTCCTCGCTTCGGCGGAATTAGGATTTCTGCTTTCGTCGCGGTGCGCTCTTGCTTCCGTCAATGATGGCGAATCCTGTGATGGCCGCGAGCAGCGCCAACGCAGCCGCCACGATCATTGCCAGACGAAACGCGGCGATAAAAGAATCATCAACGGCCGCCTTGACCGCCGGACGCTCAGCGGCAGTCATACCCGGCAGGCTGTCGAGTTTCATGCCGGCCATTTTCGGCAACTCGCGCGCGACATTCGCCCTCGCTTCAGCGGAAAGCGGAATCGCCTTCAATCGGTCGCCCATCCGCGAACCGAAGACACTCGACAGCATCACACCAACCACCGCGATCGCGAGGAGGCCGCCAATGCGGGACACGGCGTTGTTGATCCCGGACGCCGCGCCGGAATGCGATTGATCCGCGGAGCTCATCACGGTCGTCGTAAGCGGCGCGACGGTGATCGCCATGCCGATGCCAAGGACCACCACTGCGGGAAAGAACGATGTCCAGAAAGACGCGCCAACTCCCGGTCGCGCCAAGAGCAAGAGCCCGCCGGCCGCGACCGCCGGGCCGATCGTGAGCGGAAGCCTGCTCCCAACTCGCGCAACGAGACCGCCCGACCACCGCGACAGCACGAACATGATGATCGGAAACGGAAGAATCGACGCGCCGGCCGCCGTCGCCGAATAGCCTTGCACCTGAATTAGATTGAGCGGCAACAGAAACATCATCACAGACAGCGCGGCGTACAGCACGAGCGTGAGTCCGTTCGCGAGCGAGAACGTTCGCGATTTGAATAGCGCGAGGCTCAACATTGGACTCTTCGCGCGGCTTTCCACGAACAGCATCAGCGCCAAACTGACCACTCCGACGATCAACGCCGCAACGACGAGCGGATGGGTCGTGCCGAGTGGCGGCCATTCAAGAAGTCCTAATACCAGTCCGCTCAAGCCGAGAATGCCCAGTATGGCGCCCGTCCAATCGACGCGCCCGGACCGCGACGGATCGCGGCTCTCGTCGATGTGCTTCGCGGAAACGACGAGCACGAGCAACGCGAGCGGAACGTTGATGAAGAATACCGCCCGCCAGCTCACGCTCTCCACGAGCCATCCGCCGAGCACCGGGCCGATCGCCGTGGTGATCGCGCTGAATCCCGACCACGTGCCGATCGCCGCGCCGCGCTCCTTGTCGTCGAACG
>JBDTAE010000088.1:0-6355 GCA_039924785.1 Gemmatimonadaceae bacterium
GCAGCGGACCTCGCCGCCGTGCATGATGCGATCGAAGCGGTGTGCCAAGGAAACCAGGACCGCGCGCTCGATCTCGTGCGCCCACTCAAGCGTGAATCGCCGTTCGCGCACTGGCGTCTCTTCGTGCGCGCGGTCGCTGCCTTTCAACTCGGCGACGCAGATAAGGCGAGACGTATCTTCGGCGAATTGCCCGCCGACTCAGTCCCGGGCCGCGCACGCGCCGCATGGCTGCTCGCACTCGGCGTTGCACGCACGACGGTTCCTTCGGAGCCTGTGCTCGACGCGACGGTCATGATCACCGGGCACGCAAAGGGCTTGGGACGCGTGCTCGCACGCACCGACGCCCTGTGGCGCGCAGGCAAGCATCAACAATCCTATCGCGCCATGCGCGACGCGCGTCCCAACTTTCCTTCGGACGGCGTCGAGCTCACCGCCGCGCTCTCTGACTTTTACTTTAACGCGATCTTCGCTATGGGCGAACGCGATCGCGCGAAATACGAAGAATACCTGGCTGAGCTCGAGCTGGGCGGGCGCGCCAGGCGACTCGCCGAGCGACAGCGCATCCGTCGCACGCTCGCGCTGCTGCTATCAATGAGCATCTTCGACGAGGTGGACGTCGAAGAGCTTCGAATGTTGTGGACCGCGTTCCTCGGCGAGTACCAACGCCCGCACGCCGCGAATCCTGCTCTGGCCTCGATTGGGTGGACATGGTTAGGGGATGTCCTTGCGCGCCCGCTCGGAATCTCGCTCGGAAGCCCGCTGTCGCCGGCGAAAGCCCGTCCGGTTGACGCGGATGGCGCGATCAGCGCTCTCACGAACGCGATCGAGCTCGATCCATCCAATGCGACGGCACATGTCGCACTCGCGTCGCTCTACGCCACGCTCGGTCGCGCCCGTGACCGAAACCGGTTGCTCGACGTCATGGCCACGCGCTTTCCGGACGACAAAAGGGTGCTGGTCGCCGCGGGAGTAGGCTGTTTCGATCGGAAAGCCTTCGGCAAGGCCGCCGACTATTTCGAGCGCGCGCATTCTCTCGACCGACTCGATCCCGACCTGCCGGATCGTGTCGCCACAGCGCGTCTCGCGCTCGCTCGACAACACTACACCAAATACAACCTCGTGAAGGCGCGGGCGGAGTTGGACCGGGCCGATTCGCTCGGCGTCGACGCGCCCGACAATCTCGTCCGCGGACGGTGGACTCTCGCCGCGCGTCGAGGCGTACTCGAGATGATGCACGGCGACGAGGCCGAAGGCGCCGTCGCGCTGAACGCCGCCCGCGCGGCCGCGCCATCGCCGCCGAGATTCGCGTTCTTCGTTCGGTTGGCGTGGTCGTTCTATGGCTTGACCAGCCCAATGTCAACGAAGCTGAAATCGGAATTGGACCGCGCCGCCAAGAACGATCCCAACGTGCGCGAGGCGAACGAGCTCGTGTCCGTCATGGAATATTGGGCCCAGGCCGATGGCTCGCGCGTCTTGTATGCGGACGCAGCGTGGCTCAAGCGCTACATGAAGCAGGCGATTCGGCGCCCGTTTGTGCGCGACGATGTCGCGCGACTCGTCGAGCGGCTGCGCCGGTGGCCGGACTTCCATGAATCCGCGCGGGCGTTCGTCATGGGCGTTCGAAAGGCCGACCGAGCGGATCCACTATTCCGACTCTATGATGACCTGCTCCAAAGCTTCCCGTTCCTCTCTCCGCGGGACTATGAGGAAATTCTCATCGAGGCGCGGCGCCGGGGTGATGTCGCGGCTGAGCGGCTGGCGCGCGAGGGCATGAACGGCATGGGGCCACGAATCGGCGAGGAGATGTATGGAGCCGGCGACGGCGGAGATTTCGAGGACTTCGTCGACGACGAGGACTTCGTGGACTTCAACGCGCGCCCCGGCGACGTGCCAAAACCGGACCCGCAGATGGCACATCTCGCCGCGCTCGTAGAGATATTGTCGGCCGTGCCCGACTCGGAATTGGGGGCGATCCGGAAGCTTCGTCCCAAGGACATGCCGGCTATGATATTCGACGAGCTCATCGCGCTCTCTCGCGCCGGCCGTTTGCCGATGGCGGCCGCTCGACAGAAACCGCGTGCGGCGCAAACTCCGAATGCGAAGTCACCTGCGAAGTCACCTGCGAAGTCACCTGCGCTCGCGCCTGGTGCGCGCCAACTTCGTCAGCGCGCCGCCGACCCCGACGCCGACCCCGACCAATCCGACCTCTTCTGATCCATGAATCCATACTTCGTGCTCGGCGTCGCGATCGACGCGGACGACGCGGCCATTCGACGCGCCTATCTCGAGGCGGTAAAGCGCTCGCCGCCCGACCTCGATCCCGAGCGATTCCAATGCGTCAACACCGCGTATGAGAAGATCAAGAATGCCGAAAGCCGACACCGCCACGTGCTGTTCGACAAGACGACGCCCGGCGACTCTCCACTCGATGTGTTCGCCCGGCACGTGGGATTCCGTCATCAACCCCAGCCGCTGCCATTCGACATGATGAAAGAGTTGCTCCGCGAATGTGCCGAGACGTGACGCCGCCGGAAGATGGTGACAACGTCATCGACGACTGGAAGCGCGAGCTGCGCGCCGACGTCGAACGGTGGCTCGCCACGCTCGACGAGATCCCCGAGCTCGCCAACGATGACGACGACGTGGAGGTCCCGGACCTCTATTCGTTCCACGAGCAGTTGGCGGCCGCGACTACCGAGGCTCGCAAGTCCAACCGCCGTACGGCCGAGGCGTTCAGCCAGTGGTCGGAAACTCTTACGGGGTTCGACGCCCAACTCCGTCAACTCCGCGAGCAGCTTGCGCGGCAGCCGGTCGCAGCCCACGACATGGTGCCCCGCGCGTGGTCTTTGGCGTTCGTGGAGTTGATCGACCGCCTGCGGAGAATGGCCGGCGCGTTCGCGATGGTCGGGGACGCGCCGTCCGCGCGCCGGCGCGCGTGGTTCGGCGGCGACAGGGATCTGCGTGCCGCGTGGAACACGCAACGGCAGGCGTTCGACATTCTGATGAGTCACGCGGATGCGCTCGTCGCGTCCGCGGGACTGGCGCGCGTCGCGACCCTTCACCAATCGTTCGATCCGCGGACGATGACGGCGGTCGCCACGGCGCCGGACCCGCAGTGGCCGCCGAGCACCGTCATCGAGGAGATCGCGCCGGGGTACGTGCTCCGCGGCGAGCTCCTTCGCGTCGCCCAGGTGAAGGTTTCCTCATGAGTATTTGACTATGAGTGATCTCATTGTCGGCATCGACCTCGGCACCACGAACTCCGTGCTCGCCGCGGACGTCGATGGCGAGATCCGGATCATCGACGTGCACGGCCACCCGATCATGCCATCGTGCGTGGGTGTCGACGCGGCCGGAGCGCTCGTCGTGGGACAGGCGGCGCGGAACCAGGCCATCGCCGCGCCGGACGCCACCATTCTCTCGATCAAACGCTGTATGGGGGAGGATGCGCGCGTGTCGCTGGGCGACCGTCAGTTCTCGCCCGAAGAGATTTCCTCGTTCATCCTGCGCGAGCTCGTGGTGGAAGGCGAGCGGCAACTGGGCCGGTCGATTCGCAAGGCGGTGATCACCGTTCCCGCGTTCTTCACCGAACGGCAGCGCAAGGCCACCCAGGTCGCTGGCGAGCTGGCCGGCTTGGAAGTGATGCGCATCATCAACGAGCCCACCGCGGCGGCGCTCGCGTACGGCGCCGGAGAGACCCCGGACGAAACGATGCTGGTCTACGATCTGGGCGGCGGGACGTTCGACGTGTCCGTGGTGTCCGTGCAGGAGGGCGTCGTGGAGGTTCGCGCGAGCCATGGCGACACGCACTTGGGCGGCGATGACTTCGACCAACTGCTGGCCGATTACGCGGTGCGCGAGTTCTTGGCGCGCCACGGCGTCGATCTGTCTGACGATGCGCGCGTCATGCGCCGACTGCGCGTGGTGCTCGAGCGCGCCAAGGTCCGTCTGTCCGACGAGCCATTCGTCGAGGTTCGCGAAGAGTATCTGGACGGGCAGCATCACCTCGAGATGGAAATCACGCGCCGCGACTACGAAGCGATGATCGCGCCGCTCCTGGAGCGGACACTCAGCTCCGTGCACCACGCGCTCCGCGACGCGGCGAGGGTCCCGCGAGCGCTCCAGCGCGTCATGCTCGTGGGGGGCTCGACGCGAACGCCGCTTGTGCACGACATGCTATGGGAGCGGCTCGAGATCGAGCCGAGGTGGGAGATCGACCCCGATCTCATTGTGGCCATGGGCGCCGCCATCCAGGGCGCCGTGCTCGCGGGTCAAACGCGACATTCGATTCTCGTCGACATCACGCCGCATACGTTCAGTACCAGCTCACTCACGATGCAGAACGGCATGGAGCGACTCGTGTCGGTGCCGATCATTTCGCGGAACACTCCGCTACCGGCGAGCAAGTCCGAGATGTTCTTCACGTTGTATGACAATCAGGACGCGGTCGACGTCGAAGTGCACCAAGGCGAGCACCCATACCCGGAGCAGAACACGCTCATTGGCGAATTCACGATCGAAGGGTTGAGCCGCGTGCCGGCGGGCAGTCCCATCGTCGTGCACTTTGCGCTCGACCTCAACGGCCTGCTGCAAGTGACGGCTACGGAAAAGAAGAGCGGGCTCGCGAAAACGGTGACCCTGGACACGCGCGCGGCGCACGCGGTGAATATCGACGAAGCGCGTCGCAACATCGCGTCGCTTCTGCAACAGCTTCCCGGCTCAGCGTCCGACGACGACCTGGACAGCGGCGACGAGAGCAACGACGACGAGCCGCCCGATCGTCTGCTTGCCACGGCGAAGGATCTCCGCAAACGCGGCGAGGCGCTGCTTTCGAAGAACATCAACGACGATGACGCGCGTGAGATCCGCGATCTCATTCATGCGACCGCTGCCGCAATCGCCGCCAGTGACCTGAACGCCCTGGCCGGCCACAACGATGCGCTGTCGGATCTCGTGTTCTATTTGGAGGACTGACGTGACGCTGTCGTGTCCGGCCTGCGGCAAGAAGTACGAAGGACAGTCTGACGTCCACGCCGTGAATGCGGCGGCTGAGATAGGCCCGGTCACGTGCCAGCGTTGCGGCTCCGACCTGTCGCAGCTGCTGGCGGCGCTGCGGGCCGCAGCCATGTTGGTCCGGATGGCCAAGGCATCGTTCGAGCGCGGCGATTGGGACACGGGTCTTGCGTATGCGGCGCGGTCGTGGAGCGTGGCGCATGACACGGCGAGCGCACACGCCGGCTGTCTTGCAGCCGCGGCGTTGGGCGACAGCGCAGAGCTGGAGCAGTGGCGACGGCGCGCTGCGGAGATGGCTAACTCGGCGGCGTGAGCCGATGCTCCGTGCTTTCGCGTCGCGCTCATGGGTGCTCTCTGACCCGCGCCTCGCACTCATCAACGCATCCCAATTCGATGGCGGCGCGCCACGCTTGAGCATTCGATGAAACACGGCGTATGGGATCGGTACAGCTGGCAGCTTTTCGGAGCGCGTTCTCATCGTTCAACCACACGGATACGATCGTGCGGGACGCGCTGTGACAACCGGTTGGGCCGACGCGTCCCTGGAACGGTCGTCTGGCTGGGTGAGCGTGTAGACCAACAAGCGAGCCCGACTGCGTAAGAGCACAGGCGCATTCTTGACGTCCGCACCGTTTCGGTGCACTTAGGGTGACGCTTTCCGCGCGCGACGCCGCGATGCGATGGCCAGGCTCACGCTGGAGGTCCAGTGGCTGAAGTTGTTGCATCATTGCTCGCCGATCTGCTCTCGTTCTGCAGCGCCCGCGCATCGGACCTCGTCGCGTCGACGTTGGCGGACACCGCGTCCCTCGCTGCTGCGCTCGAACGCGGGGCGGCCACGAACGACATCGCCCTGCTTCTCAAACAATTTCACGACGACGTTGTCGCCTCGAAGCCCGCGGTGCAGCCGGCCGTCGTCGCAATTCAACCGCATGTCACGGCCGCGAAGAACGCGGTCGCGAAGGCCGCCGCCGACGTAGGCGCGTCTCCGTTTACGCTCGCGTCAGCCGCGCAGGCCGCGATCGATCTCGCGACAGTTGCGACCGAGCTCGACGCGGCGATCGCGATTGTCGCGCACACGCTCGGCAACATGGACGATCCGACGGTGGCCAATCGCAAGCCGCTCGTCGAGACCGCGATCAACGCTATTAAAGAACCGTGGATTGCGCCGTTGCGCGGGCTGGCGGGAGGGGTCGGCAAGGATTTTGACGCGCTGGCAACACAGGTACTCGGACTACCGGCAGCGACTGGCACACTCGACACGGCGTTCGCTCGAAACGCCGCTGCGCGCGAGATTGCCTTCACGTTCGCGGCGGGCGGAGAACGTGCGCCCGTTCCGGCGTTC
>JBDTAE010000089.1:0-20937 GCA_039924785.1 Gemmatimonadaceae bacterium
CCCACGATCCAGACGTTGTCCACGCCAACCAGACGTCGGGCATCGCGCGCTGAGCGACCCGACGTCGCAACCACATATGTGCCCGGAAGCATCGCCAGTTCGGCGAGCACGCGCTGCGTCGCCGCCGGAAGACGCGCCTCGTCGGGGCGCGACGCAATCGGCGCGAGTGTTCCATCGATGTCTAGCAGTAGCAACAGCGGTTGTCCGTCGAGCCGCCGTGCGAGAGACGGTGACACTGGAAGCGCCGGAGTGAGCATATCGATCAGGCTTGCACTGGTCGTGAACCGGGAGGCTCTGGAGTGTGCATGATCGCGGTGGCGCGTGCAAGAATCGACTCGAGCCAATCGAAAATTGTCGATTGCTGGAGCGCGCGGCGCATGCGATGCATTCGTCGCCGGCGCTCATCCGTAGGCATGCTCAACGCAGCGCGGATCGCCGCGACGAATCCGTCGACGTTGAACGGATTGATCAGCAGCGCGCCATCGATTTCTTCCGCCGATCCGGTGAATCGGCTGAGGACCAGTACGCCGCGCTCATCGAGCTGGCACGCGACGAATTCCTTCGCGACGAGATTCATCCCGTCCTGCAGCGACGACACCACGCACACATCCGCGGCGCGATAGACGCTCGCAAGGAAATCAGAATCGACGTTCTCGTTGATCATCACGATCGGCGTCCAATCAGGCGTGCCGAACTTTTCGTTCGTCGCGACAATGGCCGCCGTGACCTCGGTCTCGAGCGCGAGATACGGCAGAAGATCTGTGCGCGACGGCGTGCAGACGAAGATGAACGTAAAACGATCTCGCAACTCCGGCGATTGCGTCCAGAGCGCGTCGAGCGCTCGTATGCGTTCGGGAATGCCTTTCGTATAGTCAAGTCGGTCCACACAGACTCCAAGCTGGCGTGATCCGCTCGCGTACCGCTCGCGAAGGGTATTGACGCGAGAGACGGCCTCGTCTGACGCTGCCAGATTCTCGAATCGCTCGACGTCGATACTGATTGGAAATGAGGCGACGTGCGTGACTCGGCCGCAGCGTGCGACTGTCCCTTTGACGTGGTCGACCCGAGCGTCGTTAAGGAACGAATCCACGCAACCAAGAAAATTTGATGCATACCGTTCGATCTGAAATTCGAGGAGATCGTTCCCGAGCAGCCCGCGGAGCAGCGCCTCGGTGACGTCGAGCGGCAACAACCGCAAAATGTCCGCAGGCGGAAATGGGATGTGCCAAAACTGATGCACGAACAGCGACGGGCGTATTGCGCGGAGAAATTCCGCGGTCAGGGCAAAATGGTAATCCTGGATCCACACCATCGCGTTGCCCGCAACGCGCTCCGCTTCGTCGGCGGCGGCCTGCGCAAAACGAAGATTCACCGCGCGATACCGATTCCAGTGTTCGGTGCGAAACTCGAAGTACTGAATGAGCATGTGGCACAGCGGCCACAACGCTTGATTCGCGAACCCGTGGTAGTAGCCGTCGACGTCGGCGTCGTTGAGCCACACTCGCCGCAGGGTGTACCCGTTTTCGCCGGGCGGCACGAGCACGCGTCCGGTTTCGTCGGCGGACTGTCGATCCGCGTCGCCCGAGCCCCAGGCCACCCAGGTTCCGTGCGTCAGGCGCATCGTCGGATCGAGCGCGCTTACGAGTCCGCCGGCGGGCTGCCTCACTTCGACGCCGTCGACGCCATTCGTGTGCTCGTAGGGCTCTCGATTGGATACGAGAATCAGCTTGCAGTCGTTCAGGTACCGTGTGACATCCGCCATTGGCGCATCCGAGCGCAACAGTCATGCCCTGTGGCGACGTCAGGTGTTCGCCGAGTGTCCGCGCGATTGGCGCTCCACGAATTGCGGAATACGTTTAGCGTCGTGGCCGCCTCGAATGACACCATCGTTACCCGCGCACCGACCCGCATCGACTTTGGAGGGGGTTGGACGGACGTACCGCCCTATTCCGATGAAATGGGCGGCTTCGTTTGCAACCTCGCGATTACCCGGTACGCGACGGTCACGCTCTCGCGCGACACATTGGAGTTCGAGCGCACATCCGCGGCGGATCGCGCAATCGTCAACGCAGCGGCGCGCCGATTCGGAGTCGCCGGCGCCCGGATCAGCGCGCGAAGCGATTTTCCAATCAGTGCCGGTCTCGGCGGCTCGTCTGCGATCGGCGTCGCGGCTGTGGCCGCGCTTGCCGCCGCGCAGGGCGATTCGATGGGGCCGGACGACCTCGCTGAGCTGAGTCGCGACATCGAGATCGCCGACGTCGGAATCCCCGGCGGCCGACAGGATCATTACGCGGCGGCACACGGTGGCGCACTCGGGCTTCGCTTTTCCGCCAATGGCGTGGACGTTCGGCACATTCCGCTGTCATCAGAGTTCACTGAAACCATCGAGCGGCGCTGTTTCATCGTGTACACCGGACAAAGCCGCATTTCGGGCGACACGATCGAAGCGGTGCTTCGCGCGTACTCGCGGCGCGAGAAGAATGTCATGCGCTGTCTCGAGCTCATGCGGGGAACCGCGGAGTCGATGGCAGACGCGATGGCGGCGGGCGATCTCGATGCCCTCGCCGAGTTGACGCGCAAGCAATGGAAGCACCAGCGGTCGCTGCATCCCGCGATACCGACGCCGCTCATCGACTCGATCATCTATCACGCGAACGGCGCCGGGGCGCTCGGCGCCAAAGCGCTCGGCGCGTCGGGCGGTGGGTGCGTGTTGGTGATTGCGCCGCACAACGGTGTCGATCCGGTCCGTGAGGCGGTGTCGTCACTCGGCGAGATACTTCCGTTTCGTGTCGCGCCATGTGGCGTGGAGCGATGCGCGTAGCTCGCGGCGACGCGGTTGCCCTCACGCGCGAGCTCGTGCAAATCGACTCTCGCAATCCGTCGCTGGTGCGTGGCGGACCCGGTGAAGCGGTGGTTGCGCGCACACTCGCCGAAATTCTGACGGCGTGGGGAATGCGCGTCGAGATCGTCGAGGCCGCGCCGGGCCGACCGAATGTCGTTGCCCGCTCGGGAGCGACCGGTGGGCGCAGTCTGATGTTCAACGGACATCTCGATGTCGTCGGCGTCGACGGCATGATTCACGCGCCGTTCGGCGCCGAAGAGCGCGCCGGACGGATGTACGGGCGCGGATCTGCCGACATGAAATCGGGCGTGGCCGCAATGTGCGCGGCGGCCGTGCTTGCGTGCGACGAGATGTCGCGCGACGGGATCGCCGGAGAGATCGTCGTTGCCGCTGTGGCGGACGAAGAATATGAGAGTATTGGAACACGCGCACTCGTGGACGGCGGAGTGCACGCCGATGCCGCAATCGTCACCGAGCCGACGCGCCTATCGATCATGCCCGCGCATCTTGGGTTCGTCTGGGCGGAGGTCACGACGCACGGGCACGCCGCGCATGGAAGTCGCTGGGACCTCGGCGTCGATGCCATTCGTCACGCCGGATTGTTTCTCGCCGAGCTGGATCGCATCGACCGCGAGGATTTGCCGGAGAAGCGCCACTCGCTGCTCGGCCGACCGTCGGTGCACGCCTCGCTCATCGACGGCGGCACCGGCATGTCGACGTACCCGGAGCGATGCACGATTCGGCTCGAGCGTCGTACGATTCCCGGCGAGAGCGCGGACGACGTTCGTCGCGAACTGGAGGTCGCGTGCGCCAAGATCGCCGCCACGCACTCCAACTTTCGAGCGGACGTGAGCATCAGCTTTTCACAACTGCCGAGCGACGTCGCGGACGATGCGCCGATCACGCGCGCGTTGGCGCGCGCGCTCGAGGCTTCAGGTGAACGCGTGGCGATTGCTGGGATGTCCGCGTGGACTGATGCGGCGCTGCTCAACGCCGCCGGAATTCCCGCGATTTGTTTTGGCCCGGGCGACATCGCGGTTGCGCACGCGGCCGAGGAGTTTGTTCCGATCGACGAAATTGAACGGGCGGCGCGCACGTTGACGCGTCTCGCGGTCTCGTGGTGTGGAGGAATGGCGTGAGCGCGAGTGACGACGAACCGGGCGAGCCAACGGCGTTGCCCATGCTGGCCATCTATGCGGACGAATCGTGCCTGGGCAACGGTCGCGAGGGGAGCAATCCCGGCGCCGCGGCCGGTGTGATCGAATTCGTGCATCCCGATTCGGGCAATCTTACGCGGTGGGATTACTGGGTCTCGGAACCCGGAACGACGAACAATCGTATGGCTTTGCGGAGCGTGATCGAGGCGTTCAACGGCATTTCGCGCAAAGGGAGCCGCTTTCGTGTGACCTTTACGAGCGATTCACAGTATCTCGTGAAGGGGATGAGCGAGTGGGTGTTTGGTTGGATGTCGCGCGGCTGGAAGAAGAAAGAGGGTGAGCTGCTCAACGTCGAGCTGTGGATGGATGCGGTCGAGGCGGTGCGCGGTCACCAGGTGCAGTGGAATTGGGTACGCGGACACGACGGCCATCCGCAGAACGAGTACGCCAATTATCTGGCGACCACCGCGGCGAAGGAACAGACGAGCTCGAACGGCATCGCGTCGTCGCGGTTCGATGAATGGATGTTGACGGAACGCGAAAAGAAGAAGATCTCGGTGGCGCCGCAGAAGTTTCCGGACGGCGCGGCATTCAAGCCGCTGAGGCCGTACCCGATCGTGAAAAGGCCGGCCCTCATTACGTGACGATGCTTATAAAGATGGCCGGTGGGTGATCTCTCACGTCCGCACTGCGGACAGGCAGGAATATGCGACGAACGATCGTGGCGGTGATCATTGCCTTGGCGGCGGGGTATAGCTGGGGGTTCGACGAAGGCGCCGCGGGCAAGGAATCGATCGTTGCGCGGACGCTCGATAGGTTCGGCACCTCGAAGATCAAAGAAGCGCAGGAAAAGCGCGAACGGCAGGTGCAGGACGCGAGTAAACCTTAATCATCCAAGCGCTCACGACTGGAATGGATTCTCTCGACCGGATGTACCAGCTCCTCGTGCGGACGATCCGTACGCAGTTTCCGCAGTACGAGACTCAACCGTTCGAAGTGGCCGAGCTGTACCAGACGATTCTGCCGTATCGTCACAATCGGCGAGAGTTGCGACTCGACAGCAATGAGGACTATGAAATCGTCCTCACGGAGCTGTTGTCCGGCGCGCGCGACTACGTCGTCGTCGACGACCTGGTTCGCGACACACTGAGAGGCGAACTGGCGTCGCCGAATCCCGACCCGGGCGCGTTCAAGCAGTTTGCCAACGCGAGCGTGTCGCTATCGCCGGCGGCGATGTCGAAGGTCGATATGTCCATTCCGATGCGGACGTCCGTCGCGGCTCCGCGCGTTTCGGCGCCCGCACCGATCTCCTCCGCCGCTTCGGCCCCAACGACGCCAATGACTCAAGTGCCACGACCTTCATCTCCGGTCAATTCGCCGACCGTCACACCGTCGAGCGCGCCAACGAGCGCGCCGAGCGTGGCGACGCCCCCGAAGACGACGACGCCGCGGCCCGGCGATCGCTGCTCATCGTGCGATCAACCCCTGCCCGCTGGTCGAGAAATCACGTTCTGCCCGCACTGCGGGCAGAACCTCACGACGATCAGTTGCTTGGCATGCGGATCAGAGTTGGAGCTCGGATGGAAGTTCTGTCCTGTGTGCGGACGACCGGCCTCCGCACATCGCTGACGATGTCACCTGTCGCACGTGTTCGACGCAGCGTCGCCCTCGCCGTAGCGTTCATCGCTATCGGGGGCACGTCCGCGCGCGCGGCGGCGCCACCGCCGGCAACCTGGCGCGTGACGACCCTCGAGCACGTTGATCTGTGGTTGCACGGATTTGCGTTGCTCACGAGCGACACCGGTCGCGTTCCGTTCTTTCAGCGCGGCTACAAGGTGCAGATCAACTCGCTCAAGAAGCAAAAGAACGCGTTCACGCTGCTCGACGCCAATGCACACGACCTCTCGGCGCGATTTGCGACGAACCCGGCGTTGGCGAACGCGCAATTCGTGGCGATGTACTTTCCGTCGATGCAGGAAATCGTGAATGCGACGGACCTGTTCATTCGCTCGAACGGCGATCCGCGGGCGGCGCGCGACCAGCAGATGTATCAGGAGCTCGCGATCCTGGCGGCGAATTTTCCGTCGCCGGCGGACCGCAATTGGCTGCGTCTCTACGTCGCGAGTCTGCAGGACGAGAGCGCAAAGTTCTATCATGCCTACTGGAACGCAGAGCAGGCGCGGCGGACGGCAGCATTCCAGGCCGTGCAGGAACAGTGGGCGTCGAAGTACTATCCGAAGCTTTCGCGTTTCCTAAACAACACCCAGCAGGAAGGCGGCCAGCTCGTGCTGTCGTTGCCCCTCGGCGGCGAGGGACGAACGGTCAATGATGGGAAACAGAACAACATCGTTGCCGTCGAATATCCCGAGAAGCCCGAGCTGGCGACCGACGCCATCTTCGCGTTCATTCATGAAGCGATGGCGAAGATCGTCGATGAGGTGATCAACGATAACAGCTCGCCGGCGGACAAGCGCACCGGCGCGTTGGCTGGATACGTTGGCAATGGAGCGGTTCGCGGCGGCGCCTTATTGGTTCAACGAATCGCTCCGGAGTTGGTGCCGGATTACATGCGGTACTATGAACGAACGATGGGCATGACCGCTCCAAAGGGTGATCTTCAGAATCTCTTTGAAACAGCGTTTCCGCTTCCCGACAACATTCTCGCCGCGATCAGCAAGCAGATCGACATCCTGCTCGGCGGTATTTAGACGCAAAATGGCAGATTCCTCATCGCCCGTTCCGCGGCCGCCGTCGCCGCGACTCGACCGGTCCGCCCTGGAGCGGGTCCTCGCGCGCGCGGCGGAGTTACAGGGTGCGGGTGATTCCAGCGACGGCGAAGAGTTCACCGAGGAACAGCTCGTCGAGCTCGGGAAGGAAGTCGGGCTGTCTCCGCAGAACCTGCGGCAGGCATTGGCCGAGGAGCGAACGTCGTCGATCGTTCCCCAGGATGAGCCGGGGTTGGTGGCCGGATTGTTCGGTCCGAGTCGCGTGCGAGCCGCGCGAACGGTTGACGGCAAGCCGGCCGAAGTGCTCGCGTCGATCGACGGTTGGATGCAACGACAGGAGTTGTTGATCGTGAAGCGCCATCACGCGGATCGTATCGTATGGGAACCACGACGCGATTTTCTCGTCGGCATCAAGCGCGCGCTCAGGGTGGGCGGTCGCGACTACGCATTGTCGCTGGCGTTCGAAGTGTCGGCGACGGTGATGGCTGTCGACGATTCCCGCGTGCACGTCGGGCTCGATGCGGATTTTCATACAAGTCGAAACACCGCGGGCGCTCAGTTCGCGGGGTGGTCGACGGCGTTCGGCGCGGCGGCCACGGGTGCGCTATTCATCATGGGGGTGACGGCCGTGGTAGCGGCTGCACCTGTCGTGCTCTTGCCGGTCATCGGGTTCAGCTCCGCTCGCGCGTATCAGGGTCGAGTGGTCACGCGTGCGCAGCTATCGCTCGAGCAGTTACTCGATCGGCTGGAGCGTGGCGAGCTCGGACGGCGCGGGCCCGAGTCGATTCTCGGAGCGATCGTCGCCGCCGCGACCTCGATTCCACCCCGCAGATTCTGAACGAGCTGGCGCGCGTCAATACCGCAGAATTGCCGGCGGTGACGTTGCGTCTTTGCAGGCGAGCACAGCGGACGCGTGTCGGCTTTCTTGGCGCGACGTCTTGCGCGGCCGGCAAGTCTCTGGATCTTTGCGGGCATGGGTGCGGTGGCTCATTCTTTTTCTCGGAGACTGGTATGCCTCAGTACCTCATTGAACGAAATCTTCCAGGCGCCGGAAAGCTCTCGTCGGCCGACCTGAAAGCCATTTCGCAGAAGTCGTGCGGTGTGCTGAATGAAATGGGTCCGCAGATTCCGTGGGTCCACAGCTACGTCACGGCCGACCAGATTCATTGCATCTACCGCGCGCCCAACGAGGCGATGGTTCGCGAGCACGCCAGACTCGGCGGGTTTCCGGCGGATCACGTTTCAGAGATCGTCGCGACCATCGACCCGACGACTGCGGAATAGCCAGCGCCCGAGCAGTCAGAGGGTGCGCGGTCGAAGGTCCGCGGTCTCTGTCACAGCGACGCATGTCAATTCCGACTGAACTGTGCACGGGCCGAATGCTGCTCAGACCCTGGCGCGCGGACGACGCCATGGCGGTCTTGCCTGTTTTGGAAGCGAATCGTGATCACCTCGAGCCGTGGATTCCGAAGCGGGTTTCCGAGCCGGCGCCGATTGGCATTCTCGAGGAGCGCTTGGCGGGATGCGGACAAGACTTCGCCGCGGATCGCGAGTGGCGCTTCGGTATGTTCTTGCTCGACCAGCCCGTTCCTCTCGGCGAATTTGGCTTGTTTCCTCGCTCGGCCTCTGGGCGCGTTCCATTTGCTATTTCTGATCGCGCAGAGATTGGCTACTGGTTGCGATCGGATTTCACGGGACGAGGTTTGGTGAATGAGGCGGCGCGCGCGGTGCTCGGTGCCGCGGCCGCGGTTCCGCGGTTCTCGCACATCGAGATTCGGTGCGACGCCCGAAACGCGCCAAGCGTCGCCGTCGCGCGACGGCTCGGGTTCACACTGGCATCCGCGTCACATCCGGACGAACTGGGCGACAATTCCCGGGCGACGCTGCAGATTTGGACGTTCCCGAATCGCCCCGGCGGGCAACGCCCTGACTTGGCGAGATCGTCATAAAACGCTATTACTCCTGATCCCGGCTGCTCGCCCCTTCCCGAAGCGTGATTCATGAGCGACCCAACGTCATCGTTCGAGAACACGAGTGTCGCCGCGATTCTCGCGCAGCGCGCCAAGGCCGATCAGAACGATCTCCTCGACGAGCTCGTCGCGATGTTGTCGGAGACCGTGCCCGGCATACAGATCGAACGCGCGCTGATTCGGCGCCACGTCACGTCAATCCGCATGCCGCTCGATGGACACGTGTACGTCCTGAACCGAGGCTCGAGCGATTCGTTCGAAGCGTCGCGGCAGCAAGAGGTGCGCGGCGTGGTTCTTCGCACCGTTCCCATGGAGATCGACGCTTTTCTCGCCGAGCTCGGGCTCGCCCTCGACGTGGAGTTGCGCCGGACTGAACGCGGGCGCGCGGCGCTCCAAGCGTGGTTGAACACTCCGAACCCGTAGCACCCCGATTCGCTTTTTTCATTTCGCAAACCATCATAACGACAAGGAGCAACATGTCGGACTACGAGCCTGGCTCTACCGCGAATCTGCCCGCCGGGGCCGCTGAACGTTTGCGAGCCATGCGGGGGACCGGCGACCAACCCGCGTTCTTCACCAGTGATCTGTCCGTCGACGAATTCCTGCTCGTGGAACAGGCGGGATTCGAGGCCCTTGGTCTCGTGATGGGTTCATCGATCTATCACGTTGGCTTTCAGTGGCAGAAGTGGAGCGTGAGCCAGGAGTTGACGATATTGACGAAAGCGATGTTCGAGGCGCGCGAGCTCGCGATGACGCGCATGGAGGAGGAGGCGGACCTCCTCGGCGCCGATGGCGTCGTCGGCGTGCGGCTCGTGTTCAAGCAGTACGCGATGGACGACGGCGTGCTCGAATTTCAGGCGATCGGCACGGCGATTCGCCATCGCGACCGCCAGGGCAATTTCCGCACGAAGGACAACCGCCCTTTTACCTCGGACTTGAGCGGTCAGGACATGTGGAAGCTGGTGCGAGCCGGATATCGCCCCGTCAGCCTTTCGATGGGCGCATGCGTATACCATATCGCTCATTTGAGTTTCCTCCAGGCGCTCAAACAGACGGGCCGGAACCAGGAAATGAAGGTCTACACCGACGCGACGTACGCCGCGCGGGAACTGGCCTTGGAGCGTATGCAGGCCGAAGCCGTCGAGCGGGGTGGAATCGGCGTCGTGGGCGCGCGCGTCGAGGAGTCGAACTGGGGCTGGGGCGCCAACGCCATCGAGTTCTTCGCCGTGGGAACCGCCATTGCTCCGCTGGGCGACAAGGCAGAGCGGCCGAGGCTCGATGCGGTGCAGCAGGTCGTGACATTCGACAATCACGGGTAAATGTCATAGGTTCTCAATGAGACTTCTCGTCAGGGAGGGAACCATGGTGCGTCGCGTTCGCGGAACGGCAACCGTCGCGCTGCTTGCTGGAACGTTCAGTTGCACCTCCCTGATGTCGCGCCCGGGCAACGCACCGACGCCGTTGTCGAATGAGGAACGCGTCTCGCACGTGCTGTCGCGATTGACGTTCGGCCCGCGGCCCGGTGACGTGGATCGCGTTGCGAGAATGGGCGTCGACCGCTGGATCGATCAGCAACTCCATCCCGCGTCGATCTCCGACAGCGCCGCGGTCGCCGCATTGGCGCCGCTGCCGGAATGGACGACCCCGACGTCGCAGCTCGCGTCCTTCGCCTCGAAGGTGCCCCTGCTCACGTACGCACGGACGCCGATGGCGGAGCTCATGAAAGACACCGTGGCGCGCGCGGCGATGAAGTCGTTTGCGGCCGGCTTCGCGGCGTCGCGCAACTTCGACGCGTTCTACACGGGCAAGGTGATCCGCGCGGAAACCAGCGATCGCCAGCTGCTCGAAGTCGTTTCGGACTTCTGGGAGAATCATTTCTCGGTGTATGCCCAGAAGATGCCATCGCGCGAGGCACTTATCCTCATGGATCGCGACGCGATTCGTGGCCACGCCCTCGGAAAGTTTCGCGATCTACTCGGCGCCGTCGCGCACAGTCCGGCGATGCTCTACTACCTCGACAATTATGTCAGCAAATCCGGGCAGCTGAACGAGAACTACGCGCGCGAGCTGCTCGAACTGCACACGTTGGGCGTCGATGGCGGCTACACGCAGCACGACGTGATCGAGGTCGCTCGCGCGTTCACCGGCTGGACGATCGCGATGAACGCCAACCCAATCGCGTTCACGTTTCGGGCCGACCAGCACGACACGGAGGTGAAGACTTTTCTGGGCCACACGCTACGCGCCGGGCGCGGCGTGGAGGATGGCGAGGAAGTGCTCGACATCCTCGCCCGGCATCCGTCCACCGCGCGGCACATTGCGTACGAGCTGTCGCGTCGTCTGGTGAGCGATGACCCGCCGCCGTCGCTCGTCGAACGCGCCGCCGCGACGTTCATGAAGACCGATGGCGATATTGCGCAAACCGTCAAGACGATCGTCACGAGCCGTGAGTTCTACTCGCGCAAGGCCTTTCGCGCGAAAGTAAAATCTCCGTTCGAGCTGGTGGTCAGCATGCGGCGGTCGCTTGGAGCGCCCGTCGATACGACCACGCGAACCGTGCAATGGATCGCGCGGTTGGGTCAGCCCACGTTTGGCTTCGCGGCGCCGAATGGCTGGCCGGAAATCAGTGCGGAATGGATGAACGCCGGTACGATCTATCAGCGGTTGCGCTTCGCCGGCGATGTCACGGACGGCCGCGTTGCGGCAATGAACGTCAACCAGTGGCCGGAATGGAATACCCTGTCCGTGGCTGCGCTCCAACGGCAGATCGACGGCGTTCTCAAAGGTCTGCTTGGCGGGATCGCCGATCCTCGCACGCGCGATGCGATGCTCGCGATCGATACGACGCTCGCCTCGCCGGACCGGTTGCGCGCCGCGATGATGATCGCGTTCGCGTCGCCGGAGTTTCAACGCCGTTAGTCGCGGCGGCGCGCGTACTACGATTCGCCTCGTGACGGCTCGATGCGACGTCATTGTCGCGTTGGGCAGCCGCCGTCGCGCGAATTGAAGCCAGGAGCGATACCCGGCGAGCCAATCGCTATTTGAAGACCCCGAAGTGTCCGAGTACGTACCAGAGAATGATGAAGATCAACACGGTGCTGAAACAGCCGCCGCCCATCTTCTTCGCGCCGTATCCGGCGGCGACGCCGCGCAACAGTTTGCTCATTGTGCTCTCGAAGGATTGGTGAACGGCAGGTCGCCGTTCGCCGCCGAGAATGCACGGACCATACCATCGGCGTCGTCGAACACGGTCAGCCCCTCGGCCGGTGTCGGGTCGCCGGTCTACTCAGCAGCGCGCAGAATCGCGTCGGCCGATCTGTCGATGTCGTCGACCGTCGTCGCCCAGCTCGAGACAGATATTCGCATGACGTGCATGCCGCGCCACGTCGTTCCGCCGAGCCAGCAGGTTCCGTCGTCCTGCACGCGTTTGATGACCGCCGCGGTGAACGCATCGGCGTCGCCGCCGTTCGGCGCCTCGAAACTCACGAGCACCTGGTTCAGTACGACGTCGTTGAGAATGCGGATCCGCGGACTCCTGCCAAGGCGCGACGCCATGCGCTGTGCCAGCGTACAGCAGCGTTCGATCAAATCGGATATTCCCACACGGCCAAGCGATCGTAACGCCGCGTATACCGCGAAACCGCGCGCACGCCGAGACGACTCCGGAACGAAGTTGTGATTCGCGCGCGCCTCATTCGGGCTCGGCACGTAGTATGGAGCCTCGAGCGTCATCGCGGCGCGGTGCGCTGCAGCGTCGCGAGTGATCGCGAAGCCGCAGTCGTACGGCACGTTCAACCATTTGTGCGCGTCGACGCCGACCGAATCGGCGAGCTCGAGGCCGGCCGTGAGATGCTTCAGTTTCGGCGATGCCGCCGCCCACGCGCCAAACGCTCCGTCGACGTGCAACCACCCCCCCGCGGCGTGAACGATCGGCGCGATGTCCATGATCGGGTCGAACGCTCCGGTGTTCACGTTTCCAGCCTGCGCGCATACGACCAGCGGCCCGCGCAACCCCGCGAGCGTGCCGCGCAGCGCGTCGGCGCGCATCCGCCCCTGCGCGTCGGTTGGAATTCGCGTGACGCGGTTTCGCCCGAGGCCGAGCATCTGTAACGACGCGAAGACCGTGACGTGTGATTCGTCGCTGACGACGACATTCAGCGGCGGAGCGCCGAACAAGCCGTCTTCTTCGACATTCCAGCCGGCCTTTAGTAGCTGGGCGTGGCGGCCAGCGGCGATGCACGTGAAGTTCGCCATCGTCGCGCCGGTGACCATGCCGAGGCTCACGTCCGATGAAAGGCCCAGCAAGTCGGCGATCCACTGGCGTGAGACTTCTTCAACAACCGCCGCTGCAGGCGAGAGCACGAACGAGAATGCGTTCTGGTCCCATGCCGACGCGAGCCAGTCAGCGGCAAGTGCGGCCGGCACGGCTCCGCCGATGACGAAGCCGAAGAATCGAGGGCCGGGAGTCGCGACCAAGCCGGCGTCGCACCGCTCGGCGAGCGTTCGGATTACGGCCGTCGGATCCTCGCCGGTTTCCGGCAGTGATCCGCCGAGCGACGCGAGGAGGCTCGCGTTGTCGATGGCTCTGGCGACGGGACGTTCATCGAGGGTCGCGAGGTAGCGAGCCGCGATCGTCGCGGTCTGTTGTAAGAGTTCGCTCAAGTTCCCGTTCGATGGCGTTTCGGTCATATCGGCTGAAGAAGGGTGATTTTACCTGAGTCAATGTAGGCAGGGCGTTACCGCGGCAGAGGCGTTTGCCACGAACTGGCGACCTGGGGCGGTGGTGCCACGAATCGGCAAGCGACCGCGCATTGTGATTATCTCGATCAGAGACACAGTCCATGGAATCGGACGTTCGCCACGTCGCACCCGATCGCACCGAGGCAGTCAAGCATATTCAACGTCTGCTCAAAAGTCAGTTATCGCCGCGAATTCACATGGTCGTCCTTGTGACTGCAACGAGCGCATGTGGTTTGCTCACGTCGTGTATCCGGACGCGACGGCTACCAGCCGACCCGCGCCGTTTCAGGCGTCGCGGTCGGCGTGCTCTTTCGCGGACGCAGCGCTCGCGTCGCGGCGTCGCGTACCTCGCGTTCCCGATCGCGCGTCAGCGCCTGTACCGCCGCGATCGCGTCAGGCGCCTGCGACTCAGCAAGCGCTTCGAGCGCCGCGACGCGCAACGGTGTCGACTTCTTCTTGAATAGTCCGCTTGCCGGCTCGGCGACTTCCACGAGACGTTGCACCGCCTCCGGTGTGCCGATTCGGACCAACGCGGCCATGAGCGTTTTCTGAACGTCGGGATCGTACTCGTCAGCCAACGCGCGAACGATCACCGCGACCGACCCACGCTCCTTGATCCCGGCGAGCGCCAGCGTCGCGTTCATGCGCACGTCGCGGGACTCGTCGCGGATAGCGTTGCGCAGAGCGGCGCGAGCGCCCGGGGTCTCCAGCTTCGCCAACGCCGACGTCGCCGACTGCCGTACGCGAGGATCCGTGTGCGTGAGCAGCCACGCCAACCCCTGCTCCGCTTCTGCCGCGCGCATCTCGCCGAGCAACTCGGCGGCGTTGCGCACGACGTACCAGCGGCCGTCGCCGAGGAGATAGATCAGCGTCGGCACGCCGCGTTTGAGCTCGACGAGTGCGTCGAACAGAACGCGCCGCTCCGTGGCGGACTCGGCGTGGGCGAGCTGCTCGATCACCTCGTCGGCGGCGTCATCTCCGAAGTATTCGAAAATTCGAATGTACCGATCGCGATCGGCTGGACCGGTCGACAGAATTGCGGCGAGCGCGCGAAACGTCGTTGGCCGAGCGACGCGTTTCATGCCGTGGCGCATCTCACGCTTCACGTCGGAATCCGTCGAGCGCTCCTCGTGTTCGATCAACGCGAGAAGGATTCTGACGATGTCTTCGATGCACGTTTCCGGCGTGTCCGTGAACGTCGCGAGCCCTCCGAGCACGCGCGTGATCTGCTCTGGCGTCGTGGCGCCCGCCAGTCGCGCCAGCAGCATGTCCGACGTGTCGTGGTTGACCGCTTCGAGGGCGAGGGGCGTCGCGGGCCCGGATTCCACCGAGATGCTCGGCGCCCTGGACGCTTCGGTCACCGCCGGCTGGCTCGATGGCGTCAGCGAGACCGTTGGAATGCCGGTCACGGGGACGAGCCCGACGCTCGTCGTCCCGAGCATACGAAGGCGCGACGTCGCGTTCGCACCGCCGTCGCCGATTTTCGGATCCTGGGTCAGAATCCAAACGACGCCCAGCAGGTGCGCGCGATCCGTTTTCGCGCTGAATGACAGTTCTCGAACACCGTGGGCCGCCATGCGCGACAGGAGGTCAAGCATCCCTGGCTCCGTGGCGGCGAGAACGTCGCGTCCCGCCCTCAACTGCCAGTTGTCCCAGACGAGCGTGACGGGCTCGGCGTTGGCCGCTGCCAGTTCGGCGAGGCTCGCGCGATGCGCTTCAACGTTGTTGGGTTCGCGGACTCGCTGGGTCAGCAACCGGCCGAACTGGAGTGCGAAAGCGAGGGCGGGGTTCATCACGCACAGAATTACGCCCCCGCCACTGGGAGGGTCAACCTTTCTGCTCAATTGCGACCAGGAAAAGTGCGAAAGGCCCCGTGAGATGCTCATTTGTTGAATTTGTGAGGTGTCCCAGCGATCCAATCGGTTGATCCTTGTGGCACTTTCCCGTTTCACCGAGTCACGCATCGCGCTGCGAGCCGCACACGGATCGATTGGCTGTGTGCCATGACCGTGCCGGGCTTGGTGATTAGGTGCTCGCCAGCCCGACCAATTCGACAAGGCGCGGTGAAGACGCCGTCGCGATGAAGTCCTTCAAGACCGGACACACCGGCAAACGCGCGCACGAAGCTCCCGAATAGATTTGGTGCGACGAACATGCCGCACGCGCCGTAGGCGCGCACATTGATGAACACCGGATAGATGATCTCCGCTGACGCCGAACCGGCGCTCGATTCGATCGCGCGCCACCGCGCCCGTGAATTTAGAAGACTGGAAATAACATTCGGCGCCGGGATCGCGACGAGCCGTTTGGCCGTCGCGGTCGTGCGCCGCGTTGGAGCGTCAGTCACGACAGCGCTGGGCGACGTCACCGACGCGACTGCCGTCTCCTCCGCGGCGTCGGCAATGGTCGCGTGGGTCGGAGTCACGCCGTGACGACGAAGAAGGCACCCGTGACGATGGGCGGGGACATCGCGCGTTTTGGATTTGCGATTTTTCTTGCGACGGTGTTCGGCGCAGTTCAGGTCTTCGCGATTCCGAGAAAGCTCGACATCGCGACGTATGGCGAATATCGCATTTTCCTTCTGTGGGCCGGATATATCGGGGTATTGCACTTCGGTCTTGCCGACGGAGCGTTCCTACGCTGGGCCGGTCGCCCGATGGGCGGGATTCGACACGAGGCCGCGGTCGTCACGCGCTGGCTGATTGGAATCGGTGTAGCGCTTCTGGTCTTGGCAGTCGCGGCCTCGGTGGTCGTCTCGGATCCGCTATCGCGCGTGTATCTCGTCGGGATGGCGCTGGCGGCGCTCGCGATGAATACCGCGACCTTGATCGGCTACGCACTGCAAGCTGCCGGCGATTTTCGCGGTGCCGGCCGAGTCGCGGCATTGTCGCCCGGTCTCTTCGTTGCGGCGATCGTGTTCCTCCCGTTGCACTCGCTCACGGCGGTACTGGCGGCGTACGTCATCTCTTTCGGCGTCGCCGCGGCTGTAGGCGCCCTGCGAATCACCCGCGCTGCATTCGACGAGACAACTGCTCCTCCCGAGGCGCTCGACTTCCGCGTGCTCATGCGCACGGGAATTCCGGTCCTTGGTGCGATCACCGCGGCGTCGCTCTCACAGTTCGGCGACCGGATTCTTGTGAGCGTCGCGGTTCCGATCACGAGCTTCGCGTTGTACGGCTTTGCCTCGAGTGTAATGGTGACCGCGAATGCGGCGACTCAGGCGTTGTCGCGCGTCGCGCTGTCTCATGCGGCGAGATTGCCCGCCGACGGGGAAGCTCGCGCCGTTTTGCTCGGGGGATTCTACGATTTGATCGCCGCCGGATTTGGCGCCGCAATGGCTGGTGTTCCGCTATTTGAGTTCTTAGTCGGCCGCACATTGCCGGTGTACATGCCTGCAATCCCGATTGTTCGCGCGCTGGTTGTCGGGTCTCCGTTCTGGGTTGGCATTCACGTGGTGCTCGTGGGAACGCTCCAGTCATACGGGTTGGTGCGCAAACAACTTGCGCTCGAGTTGGTGGGTCTCGCGCTCGTCGTACTCCTGTGCGGCGGACTTCTGCTCGCGCACACCGAGCTGTGGGTCGTCGCGTCGGGGAGCACGGCCGCGGCCGTCGTCGCGTGGGGGTTTGGCATCGCCTATGTGCGACGGCTGCTTCCGAGCGCGGGTGAGCAACCTGCGTTGCGCTTCGCCATGATCTCGACGATACAGGGCGTCGCGGTGTTGCTCGCGTTGTCGCTTCACGCCAGCTGGTTGGTTCAATCGGCGGCGTACGTCGCGCTGGGCGGCGTTCCGACCGTCGTGGCCGCGCGGGCGGCGCAACGACACGGTTGGTAACGTCTGGGATTTGTTTTGGCCATCAGCGGGCTAGCAGAAGGGCTAGCGGGTAGCTCATTAGTCTCGACCACCTCACCGGTTGCGTGATTGGCTCGTGTTGGTTTGCTGTCCCGTTGGCTCGCCCCAGTCCATTTTCAGACGGTTCTGTACGTACCGCGAGAGAAGAGCTCTTGCCGATATATACGTTGACGCGTATATATTGCTCCATGCAAGTAGACACTTTCGAGATCATCGCCGACCCCGTGCGACGCCGCATCATCGAAACCCTCCGAACCGGTGAACGCGCCGTCGGAGACATCGTCGAACGGGTCGACATCCATCAGTCCGGCGTCTCTCGACACCTCCGCATTCTCCACGATGCCGGATTCGTCGACGTCAGGCCCGACGGACAACGACGACTCTACTCGCTTCGCGCGGAGCCCTTTCGCGAATTCGACGCATGGGTGTCGCGATACCGCATTCTGTGGGAGAACAGACTCGACAAACTCGGCGCCGAGTTGGAAAAGCGGCGCAAGAACCGTGAACGAAAAACACCGGGGAAGCCATGACGACTGACGCAACTCGAGAGCGCGTGACGATCGAACGTACGTACGACGGTGCGGCGATCGACGACGTGTGGGAAATGTGGACGACGAAAGAGGGTCTCGAAGCCTGGTGGGGTCCCGACGGCTTTTCAACTGAAGTCCGTGCACTCGACGTCCGACCGGGCGGCACGCTCGTCTACGCAATGACCGCACGCGATCCCGGTCAAGTCGAGTTCATGCGAAAGGCCGGAATGCCCATGACGAACGAAACGCGAGGCCGCTACACGATCGTCGATCCGCCGCGCCGGCTCGCGTTTACACAGCTCGCCGATTTCATCCCGGGCGTCGAGCCGTATGACATCGCCACGACGGTCGACTTTCACGCGACGGCGAATGGCGTGCGACTCGTCGTCACGATCGACCGCATGCACGACGCGCATTGGACCGAAATGGCGGTCAAAGGCTGGGAGAGCCAGCTCGGACGACTCGGCACCGCACTCGCCCCCGGAACGCTTTAAACAATACTCATCACTTACCCGCGGAGATTGTTCCAATGCCGAGCCTCACACCGTTTCTCTGGTTCAACACTCAGGCCGAAGAGGCGATGAACTTCTACATTGCCACGTTCCCGAATTCACGGGTCAAGTCAGTCGCCCGCTATGGCGACGCCGGCCCGGGGCCGAATGGCTCCGTCATGACCGCGAACTTCGAGCTCGACGGCAAGGAGTTCATCGCCCTCAACGGCGGCCCGCACTTCCAATTCACCGAGGCCATCTCGTTCGTTATCGACTGCGACGGCCAGGAAGAATCCGACCGCTACTGGGACCGACTCACGAGCGAGGGCGGACAACCATCCCTGTGCGGCTGGCTCAAGGACAAGTATGGTGTGTCGTGGCAAGTCGTTCCGAAGCAGCTCATGGCGCTGCTCAGAGATCCGGACCCGGCCCGCGCAGGTCGCGCGACGCAAGCCATGCTTCAGATGAAGAAGATCGATATCGCCGCATTGGAAAAGGCCGCGAACGGCTAGCGAGAATGCGTTATATCGGCTTTTGTTCGCCTTGCACTTGGAATATTTAAGTCATATTGTTTCATTTGATGACTGCTCCCATCCAACAAGCCGACCGATCCAAAGCCGAACAAGCCCGCGTTCTCGCGAAGGCTGTTCTGTCAGCGTCGGCGCGACTCGGACTCCGCAGCCGTCACCTTGCCACGGTCATCGGCTCGAGCGAAGCGTCAGTGTCGCGGCTCCAGCACGGCCGTGGCCTCGACCCGGAGACCAAGGAAGGCGAGCTCGCACTGCTCTTCCTGCGACTGTACCGAAGTCTCGATGCGCTCGTGGGCGGCGACGACGCCAAGGCGCGGCTGTGGCTGCACGCCGAGAACGATCACGTCGCCGGTGTGCCTGCCGAACGGATTCGTACCGTGGAGGGTCTCGTCGATGTCGTCCAGTATTTGGACGCGATGCGCGGGCGACTCTGAGTTTCGCGCGCTGCGACTTCAGCCGTGGCGCGCCGTCGAAGCGCAGCACCAGCTGTCGACGCGCAAACTCGTCGACTCCGCCGAAGAACAAATTCTGCTCGAAGAGCTGATCGACGGAGCGAAACCGCCCGATCCGATCGGCGATCGCGTTCACTACTTGCTCTCGACGCCGTTTCGCTATCCGCCGCTGCTGCACGGTTCGCGCTTCGGCGGGCGGCATGAGCGCGGCCTCTGGTACGGCTCCGAGTCACGACGAACGATGTTCGCCGAAGTGGCCTACTATCGTTTCGTCTTCTTTGAAGGCACGCGAGCGGATCTCGGCTTGACAACGACGCAGCTCACCGCGTTCACGGTTCGCGCTCGGTCCGCCAACAGCATCGATCTCCTTTCGCCGCCCTTCGATGCGCACCGCACCGCAATCGCGTCGGCCAATCGATACGACGCAACACAATCGCTCGGCACAGCCATGCGAGACAGCGGCGTCGAGATGTTTCGCTATCCGTCGGCGCGCGAACCCGACGGAGTGAACGTAGGAATATTCGCGCCGACAGTGTTCGGCTCGGCGAAGCCTCGTGCTCTGGAGACGTGGCACTGTAGCGCCACGCGAGAGCGCGCCGAGTTCGCGAAACGCGAATACTTCGGTCGAGAATTCTTCTCGTTTCTGCGTGAGGCTTTTCTCATCAGCGGCGCATTACCGACGCCGGCCGTCTAAGCGTTCCGCCTGCGAAACGCTGTCGTCGGGGTTGGTCCCCGATACCGAGCGCTTCGACGAGATGTCGTTCGTGCACTCGCGCGATCACGCTTGCGGGCAGGCCATTTTCAGCACTGGAATCGCTGGCGAGCCGCGGATCAAATTCTCCGCGGCTAGCCGCCGTTCGATGCTTACTTCTGTGCGCCCTCGAACAGGTGCGCGTACTGCCCGTACCCTTCCGCCACGAGCTTCGACGCTGGAATGAATCGCATCGACGCCGAATTCATACAGTAGCGCATGCCGGTCGGCTTCGGACCGTCGTCGAACAAGTGACCCAGGTGCGAATCCGCATGAGCCGAACGGACTTCCGTCCGCGTCATGAACAAATTCTTATCGGTCTTGGTCGTGACGTTCTTCGGCTCGAGCGGACGCGTGAAGCTCGGCCACCCGGTGCCTGACTCGAACTTGTCGGATGAGCTGAATAGCGGCTCCCCCGATACGACGTCCACGTAAATGCCGGGCTCGTGATTGTCCCAGTATTCGTTCTGGAACGGGCGCTCGGTGCCCTCGTGTTGCGTGACCTGATATTGGATCGGCGACAGCTCCTTCTTGAGCTCCGCGTCGTTTGGCTTCTTGAACGTAGACATTGAGTGACCTCCCGCTTGGGTCGATTGCGTCGTCTGTGCTCCTAGGGCGCCGGCCAATGTTACCAACACCGCGGCTGCCTCGCACGCTCTCCGTATAATATGCATACTGGTAATACGTTCGCCGGACCGTTTTGGATGCATATACATGGGGTTCTTCTCCGCCGTTTGAGCAGCGAGGCGCTCGTTGATGCCTCGCTCCGACAATAGGGAGCATCGAGTTGAATAGTTCCTCGCGCCGCAGCGGGAACTGACGCCCGGGCGGCGTTCTAATGGCTGTGATTCCTCTACCGGACCGTGCGATGCCAGCCCAGCCGTTTCCGCTCGATGCC
>JBDTAE010000090.1:0-4544 GCA_039924785.1 Gemmatimonadaceae bacterium
TGTGCAGCACGACGTCGTTGAGCGCGATCCACTGCTGGCGCTGAACTCCGCGCGAATCGAACACACGCGCTTCCAGCGCCATTCGCGCCTCGGCGGCATAGTCGCCGCGGGCGAACCGCATGAGAGAATTCTGAAGCTGGTCGACGTTGCTGCAGGTGAGAAAGCCGAGCCGGCCGAGGTTCACTCCGATGATCGGCACCGGGTGCGGCGAAATGATGCGCGCGCCTCGAAGCAGCGTGCCGTCGCCGCCAAGGGTCAACAGCGCGTCGAGCTTGTGCGGTTCCTCGAGCAGCAGCCCGCCACCCACTTCCTGAAGTTCGCGCTCGAGATGCAGCTCGAGTCCCAGCGCGGGGGCCAGCTCTCTGATCGACCGCAGCACCGCAGGGAGATCTGGATAGCCGAAATGCCCGATGACGCCGAGTCGAATCACCCCGTCATTGCCTCGGTTTCGAGCAACGCCCGCACCCGTTCGGCAATGCCGGTCGCGTCGAGCCCGCAAACCGACAACTGACGCGCGCGTGAGGCCGAGTGAATGATGCGATCGGGCACCCCGTGCACTGCGACTCGAACGGCGGGATCGTGCCGCGCGATGACCGCCGACATGAACGCCCCGAAGCCGTTGACGACCGTGCCTTCCTCGACGATGAGAATATGCGAATGATCGCTCAGAATCGCCGACAACGTCACTTCATCGTACGGCTTGAGGTAGCGACAGTTCACGACCGTGACGTTCAATCCGTCCTTCGCCAGCGCGGCGGCCGCATCGGTCGCCGTCTTCACCATGGTTCCGACGGCGAAGATCGCGACGTCCTTTCCGTGGCGCGGCACTTCCCACGTCGCGTACGGCACCGCTTCGATCGTCGACATCGGGCCCGGCTTGTCGGGCGACGCGTCGCGCGGATAGCGAATTGAGAACGGTCCGTCGCGATGTTCCACGGCCGCGCGCAACAGCCCGAGCATTTCCGTTCCAGTGCTTGGCGCGGTGACCGTCATGCCCGGTACGGCGAGCATGTACGCGATGTCATAGAGACCCATGTGCGTTTCGCCGTCCTCGCCAACCAGCCCCGCGCGATCCATGCAGAAGATTACGGGAAGATTCTGGATGGCGACGTCGTGCACGATGTTGTCGTAGCCGCGCTGGAGGAACGTCGAGTAGATGGCGACGACCGGGCGCACGCCGCGCGTGGCCATACCAGCGGCAAACGTCACCGCGTGTCCCTCGGCGATGCCCACGTCGAAGAAGCGATTGGGATGCGCTTTCGCGAACGCGTCGGTGCCCGTTCCGCTCGGCATCGCCGCGGTGATCGCGACGAGGTCGGGATATTCGCCGCCCAACTCCGAGAGGCCGATGCCGAACACTTTCGTGTAAGCGGCGTTTGCGGTCGACGGTTTGCGCTGGGCGCCCGTGGCCGGATCATGTCCCGGAGGAAGTGCGTGCCATTTCTCGCCGCTGGTGGCGCCGGCGGGAAAGCCCTTTCCCTTCTCCGTGATGACGTGCACCAGGCGCGGCCCCTTCATTGCGCGTACCGCCGTGAACGTCTCGATCAAGCCGTCGATATCGTGGCCGTTGATCGGACCGAAATAACGGAAGCCAAGCTCCTCGAACAACACGCCCGGCGTGAGGAAAGTTTTAACGCTCTCCTCCCACTTTCGAATCAGGGTGCTCATCGACGACAGCGGACCAGGCGCGTTGTCGATGAACTCGCCGATCGCCGACCGAACGCGATTGTACAGCGAGTTGCGTTGGACGGAATTGAGATACTTCGACATGGCGCCTACGTTCGGCGCGATCGACATCTCGTTGTCGTTGAGCACGACGACGACGTCGCGATCGGAGTGGCCCGCGTTGTTGAGACCCTCGTACGCGAGTCCGGAGGTCAACGCGCCGTCGCCCAGGATTGCAACAACTTTGAAATTCTCGCTCATGACGTCGCGACCCGCGGCAATACCGAGCGCCGCGGAGATCGACGTCGCCGCATGGCCCGCGCCGAATGCGTCGTACTCGCTCTCACTACGCTTGAGAAAACCAGAAATGCCGTCTTCTTGCCGCAGCGTCTCCATCGCGTCGTTGCGACCCGTCAGCAGCTTGTGCGGATAGCCCTGGTGACCGACGTCCCACACGAGTTGATCGCGCGGCGTATCGAACGCGTAATGCAACGCAATTGACAACTCGACGACTCCCAGTCCGGCGCCGATGTGGCCACCCGTTCGCGAGCAGACGTCAATCAGTCGGGCACGGATATCGTCGGCGAGCTGCTTGAGCTCGTCGCGAGTCATTGCGCGAACATCGACTGGAGACTGGACTCGATCGAGAATAGTCATGCGTTTGGAAAGCTAGTCGAAAGAGCTGCCGGTTGCTTGAAATCGCTCGCTAATGAGCGATGGCCAATGATGTTACGATTCCCTCTCAACCACGAAGCGCGCGAGCACATCGAGTTGCGTCGAGAGTAGTCCCGCCGCCCGCAATGCGCTACAACCATCGGAGACCAAATCATTCGCACGCTCGGCCGCGCCGGCGACGCCAAGCAATGCGGGATACGTGCTTTTGCGCAGATCGAGATCACGGCCCGCGGTTTTGCCCAAGCGATCCGTCGTCGCTGTAACATCCAAGATGTCGTCCGCAATCTGAAATGCGAGCCCAATTGCCTGCCCGAATGCAGAGAGGGCGGCAATCCGTTCCTCGCTCGCTTTCGCCGCGCGACCGCCCAGCACAACAGATTCGCAGATGAGCGCACCGGTCTTCGATCGATGAATGCGCTCCAGTTCGGCCAGGGTGAGCTGTCGACCCTCTCCTTCGAGGTCCAGTAGTTGGCCGCCGATCATGCCGCCCGCGCCGGACGCGCGCATCAGGCCAGCGACAACCTCGCCCGCCGCCACGTCGTTCAGGCCTAGCCCAATGCTGGCCGCGTAGGCAGCGCGCGCAGCGAGAGGAACCATCGCCACACCGGCCGCCGTTGCGACCCGAACGCCATACACGCGGTGCACCGTCGGACGACCGCGCCGCATGTCATCGTTGTCCATGCACGGCAGGTCGTCGTGCACGAGCGAGTAGGCGTGCACCACCTCGACCGCCGCGGCGAGCGCGCTGGCGTCCGCATCGCCGCCAGCCGTTCGGTACGCCGCGAGGAGCAACAAGCCACGCAGACGCTTTCCACCGCCGAGGAGACTGTATCGAATCGCGGCGCCGACGTCGCCCCCGACGAAGACGTCGAGCCCTTCGCAGAGCGTCGTCATCGCCCCATCGATCGCCGCGCGATCTGCCGCCCAATCGACCGCGATGGTTTCCGTCACGGCTGTTCCCGCTGCTCGATCACATTGAACGTCCCGTCCGCGCGCTCGACCAACCGGCCGACGCGCGCTTCGGCTTGCGCGAGCTCTTCCGACGCCGCGCGCAAATGCTCGATGCCCTCCTCGAACAATGCCAACGCCCGCGCGAGCTCAATGTCGCCCTCGAGCTCCGCCGCGATCTTTTCGAGGCGCGCGAGATGCTTCTCGAACGTCACGAGGCGTCTCGCGCGTCGGCCGCGGTGGACGGAACCACGCCGTCGCGCAGGATCAGATCGAATGCCATTCCGGAAGTGAAATTCGAGACGGACGTTAGCGTCGCCCCCGATGCATCCTGCGCCACGGCGTATCCGCGCGCAAGCGTGGCGAGCGGGCTGAGCGCGTGCAAGCGGCCGGCGACGGATTGGATCGTTGCCCGCCGGCGCTCGATCTGCGCGACGCCCGCGTCGGCGACGTCGCGCTCGAGATGCCGCACGTAATCGGCCTTTTCGCGAACCACACCGCGCGCCGCGTTCGACATCCGCATTGAAAGTTTTCTCAACTCTGCGCGGAGCTCATTCGCCGACCGCGTTGCCGCTTCAGCTGCCGCCGAAGGCGTGGGCGCTCGATGATCCGCGACCAAATCGCAGATCGTGATGTCGACCTCGTGACCGACGGCGGAGATCGTCGGCACTTCGCAGGCGGCAAGCGCTCTCGCGACGCGCTCGTCGTTGAACGCCGACAGATCCTCGCGTGCCCCGCCGCCGCGACCGATGATGATGAGGTCCGCGCGCCCCCAGCGGCGAAGGCGTTCGAGCGCGGCGCAGAGCTCCGACGGGGCCGCATCGCCCTGCACGGTTGCCGGCACCACGACGAGGCGAACGTTCGCCGACCGTCTTCGGAATACCGCGATCACGTCGTGAAGCGCGGCGCCGTCGGGACTCGTCACCATCGCGATGACGCGCGGATACCGAGGGAGCGGCCGCTTTCGCTCCGGCGCGAGCAATCCATCGGCGGCGAGCCGGGCACGAGTAATCTCTAACGCCTTCCGACGGAGACCGTCTCCCTCGGCTTCGAGCTTGAGCACGGAAAACTGCATTTCCCCCCGAGCGGGATACACGCTCAGTCGTCCAAACGCGGCCACTTGCATGCCGTCGTCCGGAGACGCGGGAATGCCGCGGCGATCCCTGCTCCACACCACGCACTTGATCTGCGCCTGGCTGTCGCGAAGCGCGAAGTACCAGTGGCCGTTCCGATGCGACTTGAAGTCGGCCACCTCG
>JBDTAE010000091.1:0-12805 GCA_039924785.1 Gemmatimonadaceae bacterium
CAAGAACCGCGGTGGGCTGATGTGTGGCAGACCAGGCGTGACCAGTGGTCACGTCGCTCAGGTAGATCCATTGGCCGGTGTCGTCGCGCGTGGCATCGGCGCGCCAGCGGTTGACGGCCATTCCCCCTGCGCGACTGTATCCCGCGCCGGCGTTTGTCACCAACACGGAGTACGGCGTCGTCCCCAGCAGCGCGATGCGAGGTTCGGCGGTCATCGCGGTACTGTACTCTCGGACGACGGGTTCCGCGGCAGCGACGCGAACAGGTTCGGGTTCTGTTTCGACTTTATCCGACTGCGCGGGGGCCGCGAGAAAATGTCGCGGTACGCGTTCGTCGAGCAACAGGGCGGCGGCTTGGGCGATTGGCTCGGACATGAACCGTCGCTGCCAGACACTCTCGGTTCCCTCGACGTCGAGGGTGTCGTGCAGCGCGATGAGACTCATTCCGATGTGATGCGCCATGCACGTGCGCACGATCGCCATCGGCTCAGTGGGGGTATGTCGCGTAAAGTCGATGGCGTCGTAGAAGCCATGCGGGCCGAGGGCCCCCGCGGCTTCGAGCGCTTTCAGGTTGGCAAAGCTCGCGACCGGGTCGACGAGGAGTGCGAGCATCGTGGCGTAGGGCGCGACGACGAGATCGCTCACCAGCCCGCGCATCAGCGCGAGGTCGGGCACGCCGAACGCGCGATATTGGTAGGTGCCGTGACGATCGCGAAGATTGTACGCGGATTCTGATATGCCCCACGGCACGCCGCGCGCCTTGCCGTAGATTTCCTGGCGCCGCGTCGCGGCGCGATGCGTTTGATCGAGCAGCGACGACGTGCGCGACGGCATCACGAGCACCGGCATGAGGTACTCGAACATGCTGCCGCTCCACGACACCAATGCCGTCGCGCCCTTCTCGATGGTGAGCGTGCGACCCAGATGGAACCAGTGTTCCACCGGTACATCGCCTTTGGCGATTGCGAAGAAGCTCGTCAGACGCGATTCGGACGCGAGCAAGTCGTACGACGACGGGTCGAGGCGCGCGGCACGTTCGTCGTACCCGATCGAAAACAACTTTCGCTGCGAATCATAGACTAACGAAAAATCCATCGACATCGCGAACGCGCGCGCCCGGTCCGCGAGGCCGTGCAGCTGACGCGCGTCGGACACCCCGCGCGGACTGTGCGATTCCGTGGCGTCCGCGATTGCCCGCAGGCCCTGGGCGAGCGCGATCAGATGTCCGGCAAAATTCCCCGAGTCGACCGTGGAGATGTACGGCGGGTCGAGCACCGCGAGATTCGGAAGTCCATACCAGTTGTACCAATGACCGCGATACCGCGTCATGCGCTCCAGCGTCGCGAACGCGCGCTCGAGACGGTCGAGCATCTCCGTTCGTGTGATGAAGCCAAGCTCGTGCGCGGTGACCGTCGAGAGAAGTTGAAGGCCGATATTCGTCGGCGATGTGCGGAGCGCGACCGTCTCCCGCGGCGTTTCCTGCACGTTGTCGGGTGCGAGCCAGCCTGTGCTGTCGCCGACGTACCGTTCGAAATAGCTCCAGTGGATCCTCGCGTAGCGTAGCGCGGTGTTTCGATCGGCTTGCGAGAGCAGCGGCAGACTGGCCTGACGAGCCTGCGCAAGCAGCCGCGCAATTTCTGGCGACGCGATCCAGACGGCGGCAAAAGGAATCGTCAACAACAGCGGCGCGTTCCCGAATCCAATCTTGAGCGCGATCAAACCGCCGACAATGGCCGCCGGTCCAAGATGCCGCCACAATTCCCTCGACGTGCGCGACGACGCATGCTCGGCTTGCGATGCCGTGAGCCACTCGAGGAGATGGCGTTTCGAGACGAACAGACGCCACAGCGTGCGAAGAATGGCGTCGGCCGAGATTTGCGCCTGATGCGGCAGAAAGACCAAGCGCAGTCCGAATTGTTTGGCTGCGTTTTCTGAATCCTGCCAGAGCGCCGAATAGAATGGCTGCCACGATCGCGGTGCTTCACGCCGCGGCGGATTGATGGCGTCGAGGAGCAGTCCGAACGCAAGCGGGAAGAGCATCGTGGCGAGGACGGCGAGCGTCCACTCGACCGGATTGCCCGGCAGGACGGTCCACGCTGCGATGAGCCACAGGAATGTCGCGATCGGAAGCATGCTGCGTCGCAGATTGTCAGCGATCTTCCACCTCGACAGCGTTGAAAGCGGATTCGCCGTTTCACGCGTGCCGTCGGCCGTGATCCCAGGGACGCTCGAAGTGAGCCAACGCAGCAACTGCCAATCACCGCGCATCCAACGATGTTGACGACGAGCCGCCGCGAGATACTGCGTTGGATAGTCGTCGAAGACTTCGACGTCGGTGACGAGGCCGGCGCGCGCGAACGCCCCTTCGATCAGGTCGTGACTGAGCAGTGTGTTCTCAGGAAAGCGGCCGGCCGTTGCGCGCTCGAACACCTCCACGTCATAGATGCCTTTTCCGGTGAATGTCCCTTCGCCAAAGAGATCCTGGTAGACGTCAGAGACCGCGGTGGTATACGGATCGACGCCGGGATGCCCCGAGAAGATCGCCGCAAAGCGCGAACGGTTTGCGCTTTCGAGCGAGACGCTCACCCGCGGCTGCATGATCCCGTAGCCGCGCACGACGCGATTCGTTTCCGGATCGACGACCGGCCGGTTGAGCGGATGCGCCATCGCGCCGATGAGCCGCGCCGCCGCGCCGGCGGGAAGGGTCGTGTCCGCGTCGAGCGTGATGACGAAATGCACATGACGCACCCACGCGAGGTCTCCTTCGATCATCGAGAATGCGTCGCGGTGGCCCCCGCGCAGGAACGCGTTCAGGTCGGCGAGCTTTCCGCGCTTGCGCTCCCAGCCCATCCACGTTCGCTCCCCGCCGTTCCAGCGCCGCGGGCGATGGAAATAATAGAACGGCCCGCGCTCGCCCTGTTTCGCGTATTTCGCGTTCAACGTCCGAACTGTCTCGACCGCCGCCGACATGATGGCCTCGTCGTCCGGCATCGACTCACGATCGGCGTCAAGAAAGTCGCCGAGGAGCGCGAACCGAATCTCGCGGTCACGGTTCGCGAGGTATTGCGTTTCGAGTCGTTCGAGATCCGCAACGACGGCGTGGCAGGAGGGCACCAGCAGCGGCACGACGACGAGCGCGCGATCGGCGGGCGGAACGCCGGCCCGATAGTCGAGCCGAGCCATCCGGTGCGGCGGGACGGACAGCGTGACGAGGTGATTCAAGAACGCTAACGCCGTCTCCGTCGCCGGAATGGCGATCAACGCAAACGCGAGGAGCCAGACCCCGATTCCCGCGTTGCCGGGAAGAGGTCCCAGGAGCAGCGCGAGCGCGATGACGGAGAGGACGATCAGCGTTCCGAAGTACGCGAGGCCCGGCTTGCGGTATACCCAGAGTATACCGCGCTCCCCGGGCGAGGGCAGGTACGAAACTGCGTGCTCGAGCTCCGGACGCCCCGCGGCGATCAGATAGTAGCCGACGTGGCTCCGGCGTCGATCGGCGTCGCCGCTCGTATCGACGTGCTGCGCAAGGGCGACAACCGCCTCGGCGACCTCCGGCTCCGAGCGACCGGCGTGCGCCGCCACCTCTTCCACGACGTGACGATACTGGTCGCGCGTCTCGAATGTCATTGAGCCGTAAACGCCGGCTGGATCCTGGCGCAGCACGGCGTCGGTGACGCTCATCGACTCCACGAACGGCGCCCAGTCGAAGCCGGCCACCATTCGCAAACTGGTAATACTGTTCGCCATGATGAGTTGCGTCAGCGACAACCGCTGCGTGGATCGACGCATCGCGTCGTCCGGACTCATGCCTTCGTCGGCGATCCATTGCTCAAGCCAAAGTAGCGGAGTGAAGTCCGCCTGGTTGGCGCGCAACTGTTGGAGAAAGCGCGCGAGAAACGCCGGCGTCAGATCGGGCGGCTGGCGGACGAACGCACTGAGCGTGGCGGCGAGCTCGGTGCCGTGTTGCGCACGAAGTCGAGTGACCCAGCGATCCGCGGCGGCGGCGTCCGTCATGTCGCGATCGGCGCGAAGTGCCATTCGGCGGATGTTTTCGAGAAGACTCATCCGCAACATCGCGGGCATCGCCCACAATTCAGCCAAGGTCAGCGGCGCGACGCGTTGATACTCCGACAGCATCCGCGTGATGGTCTCGGAGTCGAGGCGGCCGTCGGTGTGGGCGACGAGCTCGATCGCGATGTCGTAGGCGCGTGGCAGGCCAGCGTGCGGTCCGCCGCCGAGCTTCGGCAATCGTCGATAGAAGGCTCGGGACATTGTGGCGCGAATCTCGCGCGCGTGCTCGAGGACAACGAAGTAGTTGTCCAGCAGCCATGCGCCCGCCGGGCTCACGTCGGCGCCTTTCTTGACCGCGACCAGCAGTCGGTCGCGCACCGCGCCAATCGTCGTCTCGGTCTCGTTTAGGCGCCGAAGCAGCGGCAGGCGCCGCGACGACAGGATCGAATCCCACGTCGAACGCTTTGGTGTCGCTAGGTCGTTCCGGGGAGCTGGGAGACGCTGATGGCGTGCCGCGAGGTCCCGCGCGTGTGCAGCGAGCTGGTCGGGACCAAACAGTTCACCCCACAGAGCGGCAGCCGACGCGTCGTACGCGGTGGCGTGCGTCGGAGACTCTATGGTCTCGATGTGCTGTGGGTCGTCAATTGCCTGAAAAGGGGACGGAGGATTCACCAACTACGTCTCTATGCAAGTCTCTCGCCCGAAACAGCCTCTACCTCACATAACTTCGCGTCTTCTCGAAAAGCTGCCCAAACATTCATGCAGAAGGACGCGGACGGCCGTTTCTTCGTGCGCGCGCTTAACTTTCGGGGGCCGAGAATAGAATAGATATGTAGGCGCCCGCCTACGGTCGGTCGTTTTCCTCCCCAAGCGTGCCAGTGCCAAATTCGTCGCTCGCTCCCGCCGCCATTCGAAGCCGCACCACGGATTCTCCCATGGAGATGCCGAGCGCGCGTCGCGCCGGAATGTTGTTTCTTCGACTCCTGCGTTTGAGTTGCCCCAACTGCGGAAAGGGGCGCGTCCTGGCGAAGCGGTTTGCGGTGCGGCCCCGCTGCCCGTCGTGCAACTTCCGGTACGAGCGAAGCGACGAGAACTATTTTCAGGGCGCAATGTTCGTGAACTTCATGCTCGGCACGTTTTCGTTCGCGGCGTCGATGCTGATCATCCTGCTCGCGTCGTGGCCGAAGGTGCCGTGGGATTTCCTCACGTTCGGCGTGCCAGTGATGATGATCGCGTACATGGTTGGGCTGTACCCGATTTCCAAGTGCGTCTGGCTGACCGTCGATGTGGCGCTGCGGCCCGTGACCGCCGCCGAATTGGTGTAACGCTCGATTAGAGAACGCGAAACGTCGGACGGTGCGACTCAATCGCGCCGCTGGTCGTCGATTCGAACGAACGTGCATTGGCGTGGCGAATATTGCGTGAAAGACTCGGGAAGAAACACGTCCGAGTTCTTCAACGCATCGATGAACGAAGCCGCGTGATGCACGGCCGTCGCCCGCGCCGGGGTTTTCGGGCGCGGCGTTCTATCGGTCGCATAGTCCGCGTGATAGAATTCGCGCAACCTTCGCGACCCTTCCCCGAGACTCCCCAATGCACGCTTTCCCAAATCGCTCTGCGCTCACGACCGCGGTATTAACCACGTTAGTCGCCGTCGCGCTGCCACGCACGAATGGCGCGCAGATGCCATCGCCGCTTCCCGCGGCAAACCCGGCGTCAGTGGTTCGGCCGAACGATCCAATGACGACCATTCCGGTGCTCGGTCCTCGCGTCGGGGAGGCGCGAAGCGAGCTCGCGCCGGTCGTCGAAGAGTTCACGGCCGATCAAACCTCGATCACTCGCCGGTACGACGCAGCCGGCTCTCCGGCGCAGCGCAGGCGCATGAGAGAATTCTATACGGGTTGGCGCAAGCGCTTGCGCGACATCAACTTCGACAAGCTCGGGCAGGAAGGGCGTGCCGACTACGTGCTCCTCGACAACTATCTACGGCATCAGGTCGATCTCCTCGACCGCGCCGACAAGTTGCGCGCCGAGACGGCTCCTCTACTTCCGTTCGCGGACCGGATTCTCGCACTTCAGGACGCGCGACGCGACTTGGTGTCGATCGAGCCGGCCATGCTAGCGCGGACGGTGGCGTCACTCTCGCACGAGGTCGACAGCTTGCGACTGCTGTTTGAAACCCCTGCTGGCGGGCGCGGTGCCGGCGCGAATAACACGACCGCCGACTCCGCGCGTCCGCGTGTTGCCGCGCCCAAAGTCAATCGAACCGTCGGAAACCGTGCGGCCCAGGAGGTCGATCAGCTTCGCGCGACGGCGGGCACGTGGTTTCGGTACTACGACGGCTACGATCCGATGTTCTCATGGTGGGTCAAGGAACCATACCACAAACTTGATGAATCTCTAAATCGTTATTCGCGGACGATTCGCACACGCGTCGTTGGAATTCCCGATGCGGGCACGACGGTCGCCGCCGCAGGACGGGGCGCTGGTGCCGGCGGTGGTGCCGGTGGTGGTGGTGGTGGTGGTGGGCGGGGTGGCGCGACAGTCGAAGACCCGAACGGCCCGATCATCGGCGTGCCGATCGGCGCGGAAGGCCTCAAAGCCGATCTCGCGTTCGAGATGATTCCATACACGCCCGAAGAACTGATCGCGATCGCCGAGAAAGAGTATGCGTTCAGCCTGCGCGAGATGAAGAAGGCGTCGCAAGACATGGGCTTTGGCGACAACTGGAAAGCGGCGATGGAAAAGGTGAAGAACACGTATGTCGAACCTGGCGCGCAACCGGACCTCATCCGCGATCTTGCCGCGCAGGCCGAAGCATTCTTCGACAAACACGACTGGGTGACGATTCCGGCGCTCGCTCGCGAGGACTGGCGCGTCGAAATGATGAGTCCCGAACGGCAGCGCACCTCGCCGTTCTTCCTCGGCGGCGATCTGATTCAGGTCTCGTATCCGACCGACGAGATGACGGAGGACGAGAAGTTGATGAGCATGCGCGGGAATAATCCGTACTTCTCGCACGCCACGGTATTTCACGAATTGAATCCCGGACATCATTTGCAAGGATTCATGTCGGCGCGATACAACTCCCATCGCCGGTTGTTTTCGACGCCATTCTGGAATGAAGGACAGTCGCTCTACTGGGAAATGTTCCTGTGGGATCACGGCTTCCAGGATAGCCCCGAGAATCGCGTGGGTGCGTTGTTCTGGCGCATGCATCGCAGCGCGCGAATCATCTTCTCACTGAGCTTCCACCTCGGCAAGATGACGCCGGAGCAGGCGATTCAGTTCCTTGTCGATACCGTCGGTTTCGAGCGCGCGAATGCGGAAGGCGAGGTGCGGCGATCGTTCAACGGCAGCTACTCGCCGTTGTACCAGGCGGGCTATATGCTCGGAGGACTCCAGCTTCGGTCGCTGCACCAGGAGCTTGTCGACTCCAAGAAAATGACGGAACGCGAATTCCACGACGCGGTGCTGAAGGGCGGACCGATGCCGATTGCCATCGTCCGCGCGCGGCTGGAGAATATTCCAATGACGCGCGACGGTCCAGCGCCGTGGCGATTCGATGAGCATTTGCCACCGCCGATTCCGTCGCCATCACAGAAGTCGAAACTCAAGTAGCGTTCCGCGGAGCCGAGCTCACGGTCTGACGCCCAGCTCGCGCGTATGATTCCAGTCGGACACGATGAGTTGGTATTGCACGGTGTCCGGCACACGCGTTGGGCGCGAATCGCTTCGACGACCGGAAGAGTCTTCTTACGGCATTCTTACCTGGCGTGGTTCGCCGGGCGGTACGCTTCTATAATGTCCGTCACTGCGCCCCGTTGAATCGATGCTTGGTTCGCCGTTCCTCCCGACGACTCACCAGCAATGACCGCGATCGAACCGTCCATTCGGACGGGGAGGGGAGGGCGACGTGGATGGAGGCGTTCGATTCGTTCCGGCAGAATCCGCAGAATGGCGCGTATTTCCTCGTGCGCACGACCGGCAATGCGGCTGCGTCGACGCCGACGATTCGTGGCATCGTGCGCGATCTGGATCCGTCGCTCGCGCTGTACTCCGCGCAGACGATGGACGATCTTCGTTCGCGGTCCATGGCGAAGGCGAAGTTCCTCACGGTGCTACTGGTGATGTTCGCGGCGATCGGCGTCGCGCTATCAGTAGTCGGCGTGTATGGTGTGCTCGCGCACGTATCGCGCAACCGCACGCGCGAAATGGGAATACGCATCGCGCTTGGCGCGCGCGCATCGCAGGTGCGCTGGCTTGTGATCCGCCAGGGTGTGACGCTAGCCGCTGCGGGGCTTGCGATTGGCGTTGCGGTGGCTTTGATCGCGACTCGAGCAATGTCTAAACTGTTATTCGACGTCTCGCCAGACGACCCGCTCACGCTCGTGGGTGTTGTGGTCGCCCTTGCCGCAACGAGTGTGGTGGCCTCGTGGCTGCCGGCACTGGTGGCCAGCCGCGCCGATCCCTCGGTCGCGCTGCGGGCGGACTAATCGACGATTCGAATCGCTGGTTCCCAGTCACGTCGTCGCCGAGGCGGGCTCGCAGTGCTGAGTCCGCCTTTCGCATTATTGATGCGCGATGAGGGGGTGAGGACGCGCCGCCAGCGCCGTATCTTGTGTCAAACCGGTCACCCCCAATTTCGCCGGAACGAACGCATGAGTCAGGTGGACGTTGTCAGCAGCATTGCCGCCGCGCTCGATATTCGAATTCGCAAAGCCCAGCCGGGTTTTTTCGAAATCGTTCGCGGACTGATCGAACGGTTCGATAACTTCGCGTTCGACGAACAGTTCGACATCGCGGGGTACGACCGGGACGATTCTGCGTTCGAGGTCGATGCCGTTGGCAACGTCGTTTCCATTTATCTAAAGCTCGCCGCCGACGCGCCGCTCGAGCGCATTCGGGAGCAATTGTCGGTAATGTCCGGCCTGAGGTTCCTGACGATCGATGGCGCTGCCGTGACGTTGCCCGTCGCGCGCGTGATTGCCGGAATGCCGAGTCTGCGACAGCTCTCGGTGAGTCTCGCGGAAAACGGGGCGGACATTCTCGCTGTGTTGGCCGACGCGGAAGCGCTCGAGTCCCTCGTGCTGGCGAATCACCCAGCCTCGCTCGACGTTACGCCGCTCCTCGATCTGAAAGCCCTCCGCGCGATTGGATTCTTCGGCCGCGGCAACCTCGTGAACGTCAGCGCGTTCGCGGGCTGCGGGCGGCTTCGTCACATGGCGGTCACCAAGGACATCTTCACGAATGAGCTGAAGCTGCCGCTCACGCTCGAGACGCTGTCGATCAGCGGCTCTCCCGCGACGGATGCATTCTCTGCGCTCGACACCGCGCCAAACCTGAACGCACTGATGTTGAACGACGCCGAGCTTCCGCTCGCGGTGCTCTCGCGACTGTCAGGGCTGCGCACGCTTCACACAAAATACTCCGCCGATTCGTTGGCGCCGCTTGCCGGGATGACGGCGCTGGGGTCGCTCAATCTCGACGCGACGCGGCTCGAGGACCTCTCCGGCATTGCCAACTTCGCGAATCTCACGCGCTTCAGCATTCGCGACGGAAAGACGACCGACATCTCCGGGTTGCAGAACGTGCCGAATCTAACGTCGCTCGATCTCTCGGGAAATCCGGTCGACAAGCTGCCGTCGCGATGGGCGATGCCGAAGCTCACACACCTCGAGTGGTCGGCGAATCCGAGCTCGGGACTTCGCGGCGCGGGTTTTCTTTCGAGCTCGCACACGCTGGAGTCGCTCAATCTCGAGGGGCACGGGCTCACCGATATTTCGTTCATTCACGAGCTTGGCAACATTCGCGAACTCAATCTGCGGCGCAATTCGCTCTCGACGCTGCAGCCGCTCGCGGGTCTGCCGAATCTCACCACGCTCGATGTCTCGGAGAATCGACTGCGGTCGCTCGATCCGCTCGCGCAGTCGACGACGTTGACCCGCCTCGTGGCCTCGAAGAACGCTATTGCCGACCTTCGTCCGCTCGCGGGCCTTTCACGTCTCGAGGATCTCGAGCTCGATGGCGTGGGCATTAGCGATTTGGATTTCGTGAAGCGCCTTCGCAACCTGTTCCGATTGAACGTCGCGAACAACGCGATCGCGTCGATGGAGCCGTTGCTATCGCTGAACTACATCGCGCGCGTCGACCTCTCGAACAACGCCATCCGAACCGTATCGCGCGAGACGATCAATGCACTGCGATCGCTCGAGACGTTGTCGTTGAGCGGGAACCCGATCGAAGGCATCGACCGCGAGCTGTTTGAAGGAGCCGGCAAACGGACGTTGAAATCTCTGCGCGATTATTACACGGCGTTGTCGCGCGGCAGCGTGAAGCACGATCAGGTGAAGCTGCTCCTCGTCGGGAACGGACGAGTGGGGAAGACGTCGATCGTGAGCCGGTTGATCGATGATGCGTTCGACAAGAGCCAACCGTCGACGCACGGTATTCAGCTTCGGCGCTGGTCGCTCGAGCACGGGGCCGACCAACAACTCGGCGATCGTCCACTGCAAGTCGACATTTGGGACTTCGGAGGACAGGACATCTATCACGCGACGCATCGTCTGTTCATGCGGACGCGCGCGCTGTTTCTCGTCGTTTGGGATAAGCTCACCGAAAACCAGCCGTTCAGCGTCGACGAGTTTGGCGAGCGGTATGAGAACTTTCGTCTTCCGTACTGGATCGACTACATCAAGGCGCTCGCCGGATCGCCCGTGCTGATCGTGCAGAACAAGGTCGACGCGATTGCCGATCGCGATCGCGCATATGGAGTCGAGCTCGAGAAGGGCTACCCACCGCCGACTGGAATCGTCGACTACCTGTACGTCAGCGCAAAGAAGCCGGAAGGGAATGGATTCGACACGCTCATCGACAGCATCAAGGCCTCGCTCTCGGGGCTGGGTTCGATTGGCTACGAGTTGCCCGCGCAGTGGTGCCAGGTGCGCGACCGGCTCGCGGCGATGGATCGTCGATACATCGACTACAAGGAGTACGAGGCGCTCTGCGCGTCGGTCGGGATGCGAGGCCAGGAGCACATCTCCCTGATCGGATTTCTCCATCAATCCGGCGCGGTGTTCTACCAGCCGAACAATTTCGGCGAGCGGCTGATTCTCGACCAGCGCTGGGCGATCGACGCCGTGTACGCGCTGTTCGACCGGCGCGGTGCCGCCTATCGTGATTTGCGGGCCGCCGGTCGCAATGGCCTTCCGCTCGATATGCTCAAGCGCCAGGTGTGGCGTAACTTTTCGGAGGACGAGCATCAACTGCTACTCGAGTTCATGCAATCGTGCGAGCTGTGTTTCGAGTTCAGTCCGGGACGCTTCTACGTTCCCCAGCTGTTGCCCGACGAGAAACCTCCGCGCGTGGCGGTGCGCTGGGACGAGCCGACGCCGAACGCTTTGCAGATTACTTATGCCTTTCTTCACCGCGCGATCATCGATCGATTTCTCGTCCGCGCGGGCCTGCTTGGCGCAGACACTGAGCCGGAGATCTGGAAGAACGGAATCATCATCTACGACGCGCACACCGATTCGGAGGCGATGGTCGAGGCGTTTCCGGCCGACGGCCGCATTCTCGTGCAGGCGCGCGGCCAGAGCGCCGTGCCATTGCTCAACAAGATCCGGCTCGAGTTCAACGCATTGCACGAATCCTTTCCCGCGACCTTTGCGGTGTCAGCGAACGGAGGCGCGCAGTTCGTCGACTTCGACGAGCTGCGGAGGCATGTGGACGCCGGCGCAACGAACGTGTTGTCGACGACGTGCGAACTCGTGGACATCGCGCCGCTCGTCGGCTTCCTCGCGGATTCAGGCGGACGTCTTCCGAAGGGACGCGTGCGACCGTCGGGTCGCGTCGTGAGCGGCGTGGTGGGTGGCATCGTGCCCGGCTCGCGCGGGTCTGGTTCCGCGGCGCCGGCCAAGCCCGAAACGTTCATCTCGTACGCCTGGGGCGACGCGTCCGAACAAGGCGAGAGCAGGGACGCCGTCGTCGATCGGCTGTACGACGAGCTGCAGCGACGCAAGTTCCAGGTGATTCGCGACAAGCAGGATCTTGGGTATCGTCGCCTGATCAGTGATTTCATGCAGCGGATTGGGCGCGGGAAGCTCGTCGTTACAGTGATCTCCGACAAATATCTGAAGTCGCCACACTGCATGTACGAGTTGCTCGAGATCTATCGCAACGGGGGGTTCACGGATCGCATCTTCCCCATCGTGCTTCGCGACGCCAAACTCTATTCGCTCCCCGACCGGCTGGGGTACGTCCAGCACTGGAAGCACGAGAAGGAACGCATCGAGGCGATGATCGCGGACATCGGGCTTGCCGCATTTTCCGGTGAAGCCACGTTCAAGGAATACGACATCTACTATCGCGACGTGTTCAACAACATCGACAAGCTGATGGGAATCCTCGCTGATTGGAACGCGCTGACGCCCCAAACGCTCGAGGAGAACAACTTCGAGACGCTCGTGGCGGCGATCGATGCGCGTCTCACGGCCGGTTGACGAATCCGCTCGACGCCCGCCTCGCGGCCATCGAGCGCGCGATTGCGCTCCTCTCAGCAGAAGTCTCGAAGATTCGCGCTGAGCTGAAGGACGCTCCGACTGACGTGACGGAGTGGCACCACGGTGCGCGCTTTGAGCCGGCGCGTCCGGCAGAAAGGGCAACCGGTCGCGCGCCGTCACCACCACCGCCGTTACCGCCACCATCGCTACCGCAACGGCCGCCGCGACAAAGACCGATTCGCGCCGCGAACATTTCGGCAGCGCAGTTCGAGAACCTCGTCGGCCGGTACGGTAT
>JBDTAE010000092.1:0-6188 GCA_039924785.1 Gemmatimonadaceae bacterium
CGCCAACATGTTCGCTGTCACGCTGGCGGTGGCGGTGGTAGCGGTGTTCCTCGTGGACTTCCTCCCCGAGCGGCATCGCCGCGCCACTCCTTCACCTCCCGCCGCATCACGCGACGGTTCGCTCTAGGTTACTTCTGGTGCCAGTCACCGGTAGCGAGGCGAGGCCTAAACCGGCACGCGCGTATTCGCTGCCGCGAACGGCACGCGAGACAACGGTCGAGCAGCCGAAGACGTTTGATCGCTTCGCGATCATCAAGCTGCGATCGAAACTCCAACTCTCACAAGCTGAACGCCTACTTCGCTGGCCCTGTGATGGTCACGCCGTTTTCAGTGACGGCGCTCTGCACGGACGGCGCCACGGCCAGCACGGCCGTCTTCACGACGTATGTTGCCGCGGGCACCCCGAGACCGGTGCTGAGCAGCAGCACGTTGGCCGCGAGAATACGGCCGGTCCACCGGTTCACCAACTCCCGGCTTTGCCTTTGAATCACCACCGCGGCGGCGGCAACGTCGGTCACAACGAGCAGGACCGCGCACGTCCAGAACACTGCCGAGCCAACATGGTCGAGCATCCCCACGATGGAGTCGAGCATGCTTTCCTCCGAGGATCAAGCGTGAGCCATCCCGGAACCTGACGCCGATCTTTCACATATACGGCACCGTGGCGCGTCTGTAAAGAATCTGCGTCCCTCAACACGCCGTGGGCTCCGCCTCATCGACGGTCCGGCTTGCGCCACGGCACGCTTCGTCTCGCGCAATACTACGCTCCGATTGTTTGCTCCCCATCGCACGCCATCGCAGCGAAGTTGAGGTCGTGCGTTATCACCGCCGCCGCACCGCGAGTTCGCTGCGCCTCTAGTGCGCGTGCATTCGCTCGACGCCCTGCCGCATCTTGGCCCGCCGTCGGTTCATCTAGAATCAGTAGTTCCGGCCGACCCGCCATCGCTGCCGCGATTGCGAGTCGTCGCTGCGATTGCTGCGCGAGGTCGCCGGGATGCCAGTCCGCCGCCGATTCCAATCCAACGATCGTCAGCGCTTCCTCCGCCGCCGCGCGCGCTTCGCTGGCGCTTCGCTGGCGCTCTTGCCGAGTGCGCGAGGACCAAACGCCGCTTCGTCGATCACTGTGCGACCAAAGAGCTGCCGACTCGGATCCTGAAAGACGAGTCCAACATGTCGCGCACGTTGTTCGACGGGAAGCGAATCGAACACGACACCACCGACGCGAATATTTCCTGCGCGATGCTGCACGAGGCCACCACAGTCTTGGCCAGTGTGCTCTTGCCGGCGCCGTTGCGTCCAAGTCATGCGACCGCCGCGCCAGTTGAAATGCTTAATGAGAAATCCGTCAACACGTCGCGACCGCGATAACCGGTCGTCAATCCCGACACGGCTCGGAATGGGCACGCCGCCGGGTGTACACTTGTGCAGTGGCCGGGCCTCGATTTGAGCGTCGGGTTCCAGCGTCCCGTGAGCGACATTGGGTCGACGCAATGGATGGGCACATTCGCAACTGGCAACGCAAACGCGACGGGCACGATTGATATGCTCAGGCGGGGCGCCGCAAACTGCCACGCCGAGTATCCAGAAAATCCCGCGAGCGCGCCGCCATGACTGGGCGTCGCTATCGCATTTCAGAAAGCGCAACCGACGAGTTATCGGGCGATCCGCCGGCGTCGCCGAGGATCTCCCACAGGCGAGCATCGGTAGTAAGACACCAATCGTGGTGCGTGAAATCCACTGCACGGATCCTCCTACGAGCCGGTCACTTCCAAGGTTCGATATGTGGTGATTTGAACGGAGAACCACCGGTGATGACACCCGATCGCCGGCCCGTAGGAATCAAGCCGCTTCGAACACGATGTCCCGCGCGCCATGATACAGCACGTAGCGGCCCGTCTCCTCCAAGCGCTCCCTACCCTCGATGATCTCGAGAAAATGATTTCCGGCGAGCTGACCGACTTTGCTGGAGTGATGCCGTTCGTCGAAGGCGAATCGCTGCGTGACCGGCTGAATCGCGAGAAGCAGCCTCCGATCGATGACGCGGTTCGCATCGCGCGCGCGATTGCCGACGCGCTGCACTATACGCACGAGCACAACGTCATCCATGGTGACATCAAGCCGGAGAACGTGCTGCTGCAGGGCGGACACGCCCTCGTCGCCGATTTCGGTATCGCGTTAGCGGCTGCGAAAACTGGCGGCACGCGAATGACTGAGACCGGCATGTCGCTCGACACACCGCGGTACATGTCACCCGCGCTATCCGGCGGACGATTTCCGCCTGCTATTCCGCGGGTTTCTCGGAATTGACTTCGATGCGTTCGATCCGAACGAAGCGGGCAGGTACTGGGACGGATTCCGCTTCGATGCACCGAGCGTCGCGGCAACCTTCGCGACGGCGACCTATAATCCAGCGACGGATTTCTAGACGCTCCGCGAGCGTCCATAAGCGTTCACCGCGCGTCTCGTAAGGCTGGCGACAGGTTCCACGCGATACACTTCACGGTTGCTGCGCCACGAAACCCGCTTCCACCACCCAAGGATCCCTCCGCATGTCCAAGTATTCTTCGTTGCTCGCGGCCGCGTTGCTTGCCGCGCCGCTCGCGGCTCACTCGCAAACGTTCAAGGTCGAGAAGTTCAACATCGGCGGCGAAGGCGGAACCGACTATCTCACCGCTGAACCGGGCACCGGACGCGTGTTCGTTTCGCGCGGCACCCACGTCATGGTCGTCGACGGCGCCACGGGCAAAGTGCTCGGCGACATTCCGAACACGCCGCGCATGCACGGCATCGGCCTCGCGGCAAAGGATAACCACGGCTTCACGACGAACGGCGGCGACTCGACCGTCACGATGTTCGACCTCAAGACCGTCGCCTTCATCAAGAAGATTCCGGTCAAGGTCGGTGGACTCGACGGCATCATGTACGATGACGTCTCCAATCGCATCATTCTCACGAACCACAGCCATCCGGGCACGGTCGTGGCGCTCGACGCAAAGAGCGGCGACATCGTCGGCACCGCGGAGCTCGAGGACAACGCTCCTGAAGGCGCCGCGACCGATGCCAAGGGCAAGATCTTCGTGAACAACGAAGGCAAGCACACCATGCAGGTGGTCGATCCGAACACGTGGAAGGCGGTCGCTTCATGGCCGCTCGGCTGCGAGGATGGTCCGACTGGTATCGCGTACGATCGTTCCGTTGATCGCATCTTCTCCGGCTGCGGCGATGAATCCGTCGTCGTCGACGCAAAGACGGGCAAAGTCGTCGCGAAGATCAAGAACGGCGGCGGAGTCGACGCACTCGGCTACGATCCGACGCAGAAGCTCATCTACATCCCGGCCGGCGAGAACGGCACCGTCACCGTCGCGCACATGGATTCGCCGGACAAGTACACCGTAGTCGCGACCGTTCCCACCATGAAGCGCGCGAAGACGATCGCCGTCGATCCGGTCAAGCACGTCGCGTACCTGTTCACGCCCGAGTACGGTCCGCCGCCGGCCGGCGCCGTTGCACCCGCGGGCGGCCGGGGGCGCGGTCCACAGGGCCCTATGATCGGTGCCTGGTTGATCGTCATTCATCAGTAGTCTGGTCGCGGGACATTCCGCGATTTCGGCTGGCAAAAGCGTCCGGGTCAACTCGACCCGGACGCTTTTTCGTTCTCGTAGATTGCGACCGTCCCTCGCCCACCGTACGCTAATGGGCCGTCCCGCAGGTACGGTTCGTTGTCCGTTCCGTCCGTTTGTTGTCCGTATCAAACTTGTGGTGGCCGGACCGGGTGCGCCGGTGGCCATTCAACCATCAGGTGCGCATGCGCAACCTCACCGTCTTCATACTCGTCGCCGCCGCGCTACACGCCGCGAGCGCGCAAGATCGCTCTCAATCGCGATCGATGGTCATCTCACAATCGGGCGTGGTTGCGAGCGAGAACGTGCTTGCGTCGCAAGCCGGTGCCGCGATTCTCGCGTCTGGCGGTAATGCGATCGACGCCGCCGTCGCCACGAACGCGATGATGGGCCTCGTCGCTCCGATGAACAACGGTATCGGCGGCGACCTCTTCGCCATCGTCTACGAAGCGAAGACGGGCAAGCTCTATGGCCTGAACGCGTCAGGCTGGGCACCGGCGGCGCTCACCGCCGACTATCTGCTCGGCAAAGGCATGAAGACCATGCCGCAGAAAGGAATCAATTCGGCGACGGTACCTGGCACCGTCGACGGATGGTCAATGCTCATGCGGCGTTTCGGAAGCAAGACCTTCGCCGACGTTCTGGCTCCCGCGATCACCTACGCCGAGCAGGGGTTTCCGGTGGGCGAAGTCGTGAGCGTGTATTGGAAGGACAGTGAGGAGACTCTAAAAGCCGACGGTCCGACCGCGGCGACCTATCTCCCCGGCGGACGCTCGCCGACGGTCGGTGAGGTATTCAAGAATCCAGATCTCGCGAAGTCATATCGCGCGATAGCCGCATCCGGGCGCGACGCGTTCTACAAGGGTCAGATCGCCCGGCAGATTCTGGCGACGGAGAAGAGCCACGGTGGGACCATGGTCGCCGCAGACCTTGCCGACTTCAAGGCCGAGTGGGTCGATCCGATCTCGACGACGTATCGCGGCTGGAATGTCTATGAGCTTCCGCCGAACGGCCAAGGCATCGCGGCGCTCGAGATGTTGAACATCATGGAGACGGCGCCGATGTCGACGTTCGGGCAGAACTCGGCCAAGGCGCTGCACTTCATGATCGAGGCGAAGAAGCTCGCGTACGCCGACATGGCCCACTACGATGCCGATCCGCGCTTCGCGAAGATTCCCGTCGACGGACTGAACTCGAAGGCCTTCGCCGCCGAGCGGGCGAAGCTGATCGATTGGAAGAAGGCCAATTGTAGCGTCGACGCCGGCGTGCCGCCGGGAACCGATCACGGCACGACGTACCTCAGTGTCGTCGATAAAGAAGGCAATATGGTTTCTCTCATTCAGAGCAACTTCTCGACGGTGGGTTTTGGATCCGGCATCGCCGTCGGAGGCGCCGGTTTCGTGCTCCATAATCGCGGCGGGCTGTTCACGCTGGACAAGACGTCGCCGAACGTGCTCGCCGGCAGAAAGCGTCCGGTGCACACAATTATTCCCGCGTTCATGCAGCGCGGCGATACGCGGATCGCGTTCGGCATCATGGGCGGATGGAATCAGTCGCAGGCGCATGCGCAGTTCGTTTCGAACATCGTCGATTTCGGCATGAACATTCAAGGCGCGCTCGACGCGCCGCGCTTTTCGAAGGAGACCTTTCCGGGGTGCGACGTGAACCTCGAAGCGCGGATTCCCGAGTCGGTGCGGACTGAACTGAAGGCGATGGGGCACGACATCATCATGCGCGGCGATTTTTCGTCGACGCGAATGGGATCGGGGCAAGCGGTGCTTCGCGACTTCGCGAAGGGTGTGAACTACGGCGCGAGCGATCCGCGGAAGGACGGAGCGGCGGTCGCGGAAGTGCCGAAGTTCAGCGCCGTGCCGCAGAACAAACGATGAAGCCAGTCTCGCGCGCGCTCGCTGAAACTCTGGCGATTACGTCGTTCGACGAACTTCCCGAATCCGCCATCGTCGACGCAACTCGCGCCATCCTCGACTGGCTCGGCTCCGCGATGGCCGGTGCGCTCGAGCCGCCCGCCCGCATGGGACAAAAGGTGGTCGCGGGATTCGGATCGTCGTGGGAATCGACGATGTTCGCCGCCGGACGCGCGTCCGCGCCAGGCGCCGCGCTCGCGAACGGAATCGCGTCGCACATCCTCGAGCTCGATGACATTCACAAACGCTCGACCGTTCACGCTGCCGCGCCGGTCATTCCCGCGGCGCTCGCTGTCGCGGAACGCGAGCACGCCACTGGACGCGACTTTCTTCGCGCGGTGATCCTCGGCTACGACGCCGCGCTGCGCGTTGGCGAAGCGGTGAATCCGAGTCATTATCGCTTCTGGCATCCCACGGGCACCGCCGCCACCTTCGGCGCCGCCGCCGCCGCCGGATCGCTCATCGGACTTACAGGCAGCGAGATGCTCGACGCACTCGGTAGCGCGGGCACTCAGGCCGCGGGGTTGTGGGAGTTCAATGCCGACGGGACGATGAGCAAGCATCTCCATCCCGGGAAAGCGGCGTTCAATGGCGTTCTCGCGGCCGACCTCGCGAAAGTCGGCTTCACGGGCGCCCGCACGAT
>JBDTAE010000093.1:0-7401 GCA_039924785.1 Gemmatimonadaceae bacterium
GAATTGCGCGAGGGGCGATTCGACTCCCTGCTCTTTCGCGGCGCGCGCGCCCGGACGATGGCCGTGCAGATCGTCCGCGTTGGTTCCGTCCGCGACGACCGCCAGGCCCTGCGCCCTCGTCGCGGGAATCACACGCGACCAAAGCTCCGACTTGCAGAAGTAGCACCGGTTGTTCGGATTCGCCGCGTAATTGGGATCGTTCAACTCGTCGGTATCGATCTCGAGCACTGAAAGTCCCACCTGCGCGGCGACGTCGCGTGCGGCGGTCCATTGGCTTTCCGGATACGAAGCGCTCCGCCCCGTAACGGCGAGCACGTTATCCGCGCCGAGTGAATCCAGCGCGACAGCGGCGAGATACGCCGAGTCCACACCGCCGCTGTAGCCGATCGCGATCGAACCATGTTGCCGAAGCCACGCAACGAGCGCCCGCTCTTTTTCGCGCGCCTCGGCCGTCGGCGGCGCATTTGTGTTGTCGTTCGAGAGCATGGTGAAACGTAACGGTGCCGGCGAAACAGGCGGGCTCGACTTCGCGTTGGCAGTCTCAGAATTGCGGATGAAGAACCCAGAAGCGCGCGTCATACGCCGCGGGCGTTAGCGTCCATCCGTACGTCAGCGGCGCGAAGTACGCGAAGCCGGTCACCACGAGCGCGACGATGCCGTAGTAAAGACCCGCGGACTTTGGTGACGAGAAGCGCCACGGGTGTGCGTCATCGTCGTTCCAATCGGCAACGGCGCCGATCGACACCACAGCCAGGACCGACATCCACAATTCCGCGAACAGATAGTGGTAGAGGTACATCACGCGTGTGATGGCGATGAACGGCAAGAAGTTGATCAAATAACATCCGGCGACGAACAGCAGCGCGAACTTCCATCGTCGCGCCAACGCACGGCGTCGCTCCAGAACGATCAAGGCGATGAGTACGCCGACCGCCGCACCCCACCACACGACGGGATTGCCGACCAGAACGATGCTTTGGGTCCGCGCCGGCGAGTCCTGCCACAGCCCGATGGGATGCTTCATGATCGGCCACGTATACCACGGCGACGCGGCCGGGTGCACCACGCCTTCGAGCGATCGATTTCCGCGACCGATGGCGCGGTGCATGTCGGCGAGTTTCACTGCGAGCGACAGATGGGCGTTGGGATCGTACAGCGGATCGCCGACCAGACTCTTTCGAAATCGGAGGGGCATTATTCCCTCGTCGACCCCCACTTTCGGCAATAGTGCGAAATGGACGGCGAATGCCGATACATAGATGATGACGGGAATCACCAGCAGCAGCGCACCTTCAGCCGCCACGCTCGATCGAGCGGGTCTCCGGGCGATCGCGTCGGCTAGCCAAAGGACGCCAATTGCGCCGAGTGCGGACGCGCCGGTCCATTTGACGCTGATTGCGCAGCCCGCAAAGAAAGCGGCGAGCGACAGGAGGGACAGCCTCGTCGGTCCGCTCCGCGTGCGACTCGCCAGAAACAGCACGATCGCGATCATCCCGAACCCCATCAGTAGTGGTTCAAGCAGAATGAACCGCGAGTCGACGAGCAGCGCGTTATCGCAGAGCGCGATGATGCCGCCGAGTGTCGCAACCTTCCGCGAAGCGCCGAGCTGTCGTATGAGAATGTAGATGAGCGGCACCAGCAGGGCGCCGAGCAACGCCGGCAAGAGCCTCAGGGCCGTCGCGGGCTGGCCGGTGAGCAGCGTTGCGGCGGAAACGTCGAACAGTCGTGCTTCCGCGGCATAAAGAAGTTTCCCTAGCGGCGGATGAACGTCGAAGTAGTACGTGCCGTCGAGGTAATGGCCGGCGTGATGCTCGAAATGCAGTTCGTCGAACACGACCGCGTTGGGCGTGAACAATTTCCAAAAGCGCGTGAGGGCAGAGAGCGCCGCCAGCGCGATCAATTCTGCGGTAAGAGTGGGCCGAGTAGTGCTTTGCGTCATACAGCAACGATAGACCAGTGTAGCGCCGCGGGGAATTCGGGATGATTTTGTGACGCGTTGGTCGCGGCTCCGGTGCTTGGCTTCCTTATATCGATATTCCTGTGACTGATTCTTACGATTACGATCTGATTTGCATTGGGAGTGGACCCGCCGGGCAGCGCGGCGCCGTTCAGGCGGCCAAACTCGGCGCCCGCGTGGCGATCGTCGAGCGGCGCGAGGGAGTCGGCGGTGCCTGTCTGGCGATTGGAACTATCCCAAGCAAGACCTTTCGTGAGGCCGTACTGAGCCTGGCGGCCGCGCCTCGGAATGGTGCGGTTGGTGCCGCGCCGCCGCGGCCGACGTCGGAACAATTGCTCGCGCGCGTGGGTGAAGTTGTGTCGCGCGAAGGATCGGTCATCTCGAACCAGCTGACTCGAAACGGCATCGACATCCTGTGCGGTGCCGCGTCGTTCGTGGATCCTCACCGGCTCCGCGTGACGCAGGGCTCGACCTCGCGCGAAGTGACCAGCGCGAACATTCTCATCGCGAGCGGCACGCTCGCCGTGCCGCCGGCCGGAATTCATCCTGATGGCGAAACGGTCATCACCAGCGACGAGATCGCCAGCCTCAAGCGCCTTCCGCGCTCCTTGGCCGTGGTCGGCGCCGGCGTGATCGGCATCGAATACGCATCGATGTTCGCGGCGCTAGGCGTCGAGGTCACCGTGGTGGACCGTCGCGACCGTCCGCTCGAGTTCATCGACGCTGAAATCGTCGACGAGCTCATTCATCAAATGCGAAAGAGGAATGTCTACTTTCGATTCGGGGAGGCCGTGGACCGCGTCGAGGTGAACGAGGGTCCTCCGCGGCGTGCAGTGCTGCATCTGGAGTCGGGCAAACGCATTGTCGCCGACATGGCGCTGTTCTCGGTCGGACGCACGGGGGCGACCGGCGCGCTCGCACTGGAGAACGCCGGCGTCGTCGCCGATGACCGCGGTAGAATTTCCGTCGACGCGAGCTTCCGGAGCTCCGTGCCGCACATCTTCGCCGCCGGTGACGTGATTGGATATCCGAGTCTTGCGGCGACGTCGAGCGAACAGGGACGCGTGGCCGCCTGCCACGCCCTTGGCATTGCCGCGGCGCCGATGGCGGGCCACTTCCCGATCGGCATCTACGCCGTACCGGAGATGTCGATGGTTGGCGAGCCGGAACACGCGCTGACGAAAGCGAAGATTCCGTACGAAGTCGGCATCGCGCGGTATCGCGAAATCGCGCGCGGCCAGATCCTCGGCGACGACAGCGGCTTCTTCAAGATGATCTTCCACCGCGAGAATCGAAAACTCCTGGGCGTGCACATCATCGGGACGGGCGCGACGGAGCTCATTCACATCGGGCAGGCAGTGCTCGCACTCGGCGGCGGCCTGGATTATTTCCTGTCGACGGTGTTCAACTATCCGACGTTGGCGGAGTGCTACAAAGTCGCGGCGTTGAACGCGGCGAACAAACTGTCGATGTAGCGGAGACCATCCTCGACGCCGACGCTCCCACGACGACCTGCGCGATCCGATTGATTCGGCTGCATCCGCCGGATCGCGGTGCCACCCTTACGCGGTATGTCCGGTTACGAGTTCTTGAATCGCGACCTCCGGCATCGGAATCGTGCCGCGCTCCAACAGATCGCAGAAGGTCTTCACAAGCGAGCGATCGAATTTTCCGCGCGACGCGTCCGCGCGGAGCTCCTCGCACGCTTCGCGCGCACTCCGAGCCTCGCGATAGGGGCGAGTGGTGGTGATGGCGTCGAAGGCATCGACGATGCCCACGATTTGCGCGACGACGGGAATCTGGTCGCCGACCAACGCGTCAGGGTACCCGCTTCCGTCGAGACGCTCATGGTGATGCCGAACGATCGCGCGCACCGGAGCCAGCGAGCGCATATCGCCGCAGAGGGCGTCGCCAATGATCGCGTGCCGCTGCATGACTTCGAACTCGGTGTCGGTCAGCGTCGCGGGCTTGAGCAGCACTGCATCGGGAATCCCGATCTTCCCGACGTCGTGCAAGTAGGCACCGCGACGGAGTGAGCTCATGTCCTCCGGCGACATCGCCAGCTCTGCGCCGAGCGCGGTCGCATAGGCGGCGAGACGATGGCAGTGGCCGTTCGTGTACGAATCGCGAGCTTCGACCGTGAGCGCGAGGCTCATGATGACGGACTCCGCGGACTCCAGTTCGTCGGTGTACTGCTTGAGCTGCGTGAGCGAGCGGACTCGCGCACGAAGTTCCTCGATGTTGAAGGGTTTCGAGAGAAAGTCGTCGGCGCCGGCGCGGATCCCAGCGATTCGGTGGAGCGTAGCGTCGAGTCCTGTCAGGAAGACGACGGGTGTTAGCCGGGTAGCCGGGTTTCCCTTGATCTGGCGGCACACCTCGAAGCCGTCCACCTTCGGGAGCATGACGTCGAGGAGCAGCAGGTCGGGCGGCCGGAGCGCGATTGCATCGAGCGCTTCCTGTCCGTCCACCGCCACCTCGACCGTATACCCTTCATTGACCAACAAGCGCATGAGCATGTTGGCATTAGGCTCATCATCTTCAACGACGAGAATTCTTCCGCGGGCCAATCGGTCCGTCATAGCAACATCCTCTTCCTCCGCCCCATCGGTCGCGACCGCCCATGAAGGCCTGCTTCGGCTTCCATTCCGGCGACGCCGGACGTCGAGCTCCGGCCGTGCGAACCGCACTCGAACACGATTGTCGTCGTGAGCGCTCGAGTTTAACGTCTATCCATGGTCCTTTCCCGGGGCAGCGTCGCCGCGATGATTCTCCTGCCAAATACCGTCTTAGCCATCTCCCCACAAAGGCCAGCCGAACGCGAACTTCGGTCGTGCTGTAGCCACCCCTACAGGACGGGTCGCCACCATCAGACGCAACGCATTTCCGTTCGGTAGGCCGCACCCTATCCGGCGCGCCCTCCAGCGGCTGCGAAATGGCCGAAAGTCTCTGTATGGAAACGAGCTTCTCGACGCGCGCGCGCGCGGTGAAGCGCCTGACGAAGCGCTGAAGCGGTTGCTCCGCGACCGCCTGCTCGGCGTTACGGCCGTCCGGCGATAGCTGACAGCGGGGCGATTCCCCGCTCATAACAACCGATCCCCGCGTGACTTAGCCGCCGGGATCGGGCGGGCGAAATTTTCCGTTTTCGGCGGAAATCCGCGTGCGGATTCCGCGCGTCCGAGCCGATGCTTAAGGCAGCGAACCTCGCCCGGCCAAGCCCCGAGCGCGGTGGTGTACGCTGACGACGCCCGCTCCAAACACCTGTGCCGGACCGTAGTTCCGTAGATCCGAATGCCCCTCGCCTCGCGACTCAAATGCGATTGAAGACGCTTCTCATTCTGCTCACCGCTCCGCCGGCCTTGCTGCTCATCGCGTTTCTCGGTGCGGCGCTGTCGTCGGCCAGTGCCTTTGGGGCGCACGCCGACATCGCCCGCATCGAAGTCGCATTGGCCGTCGTCCTGCTTTCGGTTGTGGTCATGGCCGTTGGTGTGGTCGTCGTGATCTCTCGGCGCGTCCTACGACCGATCGTTGAGCTCACGGACGCAACGGAGAGCGTTTTCGAGGGCCAGTTCGCCGTTCCGGTTCGTGCGCAAACCATAAGTGAGCTGAAGGACCTGCACGCAGGCTTCGAGCGAATGACGACGCGGCTCGCGGCGTTGTCTGCCACCCAGGAGTCCAACGCCGAGACGCTTCGCGAGCGCGAGCAACAGCAGCGGCTTCTCGCTGCGCGGCTCAATCATTTCCTGTCGTCGGGACCGGCGGTGGTGTTCAACCTTTCGTTGGACAAACCGCAGCGCATCACCTTCATGAGCGACAACGTGCTGGAGCACACCGGATATCCAGCATCAGAGTTCATTAACAACCCCGATTTCTATCTCAGCCTGATACATCCGCATGACGCACCGGTGCTCGAAGCCGGGCGTCGCTACGCCATTGAAAACGGCTGCGACGCGCAGGTATGTCGTTTGCGCCGCGCTGACGGGCTGTATCGCTGGTTGCACACTGAAACGCAGGTCGTGCCCGACGAGACGGGCAAGCCGATGGAAATCGCCGGATGGTGGATCGACGTCACCGAAGCCTGTCAGTCCGCGGAGGCGCATCTCGCGGCTCGCGAGGCGGCGGAGCGCGCGCGCGAAGCCGCGGAAGCCGCAAGCCAGGCGAAGAGCGACTTCCTCGCCAACATGAGCCACGAGATTCGCACGCCGATGAACGGCGTCCTCGGCATGCTCGAGTTGGCGCTCGATCTCCAGATGCCGGATGACCAGCGGGAATACCTGCAGGTCGCGCACAGCTCCGCGGAGGCGCTGCTCAGCGTCATCAACGACGTGCTCGACTTCTCGAAGATCGAAGCAGGCAAGATGGAACTCGATAACACCGCGTTCCGCTTGACCGAGGTGCTGGAGGAAACGCTCAGCAGTCTCGCGTTGCGTGCTCACAACAAGAATGTCGAGCTCGCGCTCAAGGTCGCGCCAGAAGTTCCGGTGGGCATCATTGGCGACGCGTCGCGCCTTCGTCAAATCGTCACGAACCTCGTCGGAAACGCGATCAAGTTTACAGAAGAGGGCGAAGTCGTGATCGACGTCTCCGTCGAATCCGCGACCGCCGGAACCGCGACGCTATTGTTCGCGATCACCGACACGGGCGTCGGCATTCCGCGCTCGAAACAGGAAACGATCTTCGAAGCGTTCTCGCAGGCCGATTCGTCGATGACGCGCAAGTTCGGCGGAACGGGTCTTGGCCTCGCGATCGTAACGCGTCTCGTGCGTCTGTTCGACGGCCACATCTGGGTGTCGAGCAAGCCGGGTGCGGGCACCACGTTCTATGTGCGTCTCGAGTTCGATGTCGCGACGCTACCGACTCATGCGTCCGATCTCGCATCCGTGGATCTCACCGGCGTCCCGGTGCTCGTCATTGACGACAACGCGACGAATCGGACGATACTCCAAGCTATGTTGATGCGCTGGGGAATGAATCCAACCGTCGTCGGGAGCGGTCCGGCCGCGCTCGCGCTGCTCAAGAACGAGCAAGCCGGGCGATCGCGTTTTCGGTTGCTCATCGTCGATGCGCAAATGCCCGAGATGGACGGCTTCAGCGTGGTCTCACGCGTCCGTGCGGACGCTGGATCCGGGAACCCCGCCATAATGATGCTGAGCTCCGCCACGTTCCATGACGACGTGCGTCGCTGCAAGGAAGTCGGCATCGATCAGTATCTCACCAAACCGGTACGCGCCGCTGAATTGCGACAGGCGATTTGCCAACTGCTGGTCGGAACGGCACACGCACAACCTGACGACAGCGCGAGTGATTCTAAGATCGCGAAGATCGCGAAGATCTCGACGCCGTCGGATCCGTCCGCTGATACCATGGTGCAGCTCCGCGTGTTGCTCGCGGAAGACAACGCGGTCAATCGTCGGCTTGCCATGGCCCTGCTCGAGCGCCGACACGCC
>JBDTAE010000094.1:0-13651 GCA_039924785.1 Gemmatimonadaceae bacterium
GGCCACAATTAGGTATTTCTTCATTTAAAATCTCTCCCGGCGTGATTCATACAAGTCCGTCGCTGCCGACGTGCAGTTCATAAGGCAATCGCCGTGCGCACGTGGCCCTTTTGCGACGAATAACGCACAAAGAACTGCCCGCACGGCGCATCTATAATTCATACATCAAAGAATAAACGACAGCATTCTCTACTAGCGACTGATCGAGAACACGTACGAGGCGACCGCCTTGATTTGGTCCGGTGTCAGCTGCGCACCGCCCATCGGAACCATGGGCGCCGGATAGGGAGGCGTGGGCGTGGGCATGCCTTGCGTCACGCGCTGCTGGATGAACGCATAGGTTCCGTCGCCCGTGAGCCACTTATGACTCACCAGCGGTGGCGCGAGCGCCGTTCCCTTTGCGTCCGGGCCGTGGCAGGTGAAGCAGAGTCCGCCGGCGGCTTGCCCGTGAAAGATGCTGTCGCCAAGCGCGAGCATTGCGGGAGTCGCTCCCTCTGGCGCCGCGCCGGGCGCCGGTTCCGCGTTGCCGGCAGTTGTAGCGGGAACCGCTCCCGTCGCCGCTGGCTGCGATGCACTTGCGGCGGCGGTGTCATTCTTTGTCTTATCTCCGCCGCATCCGGCGACGGCCAGTGACGTCAGCACCACACCGACGCCCACAAACGTTCTCATGAGTTGCTTCGACACTTGACCGACTCCTTCTTTGAAGGTGAATCCCCCCAACCATTCCGACGCAACCAGACTCAACTCTTCTCGCAGACGCTGATCGCCGGACAAATCAGTGGCTGCGCCTCGACGATCATCATCTCGCCAGCCACCTACTGATCGACCAACGCGGAAACCGGGAGAACGCGGCGCGACAGCTCATACGTAGCGTATAATCAGCAAAGAGCAGACAACGGGCCACCAGAACACGACGCCGGATCCCAACCATACCGCGTTCACGAGAAAGGCGCACGCCTGCCGCGCATGAGGCCGTGTAGCGCGAACCGCATCGGAGCCCTGGCGAATACCCATCCGCCTCGCTGTATTTAGATCGTGCGACGTCCAGTGTGGTACCGCGCACTCATCGCGGTCTGGGGCTTGTGGTTTATCGCGGCTTTGTCCGAGCCGGCGGGCCTGCATTCGTGTCCGCTGCACGGCGACCACACCACACATGCCGCACACACCGCGCATCTAGCCGGCGCCGGGCACGCTTTAGGAAACGCCCATACAGCCGGCGGGGCTTCGCAACCACACCACGGGCACGACGCCATCTGCACGTGTCTTGGACTGTGTTGCTGCGCGCCGCCGACGGTGGCTCCATCGCCAGTGATCATCCCCGCTGGCGAAATCATCGTCGACGCCATCGCCGTGTGCTTCCCGGAGATCGCGCGTCCAGCGTTTCGCCGAGCGTACTCGCTTCCGTTCGGGAACGGCCCGCCAGCGCTCGTCTGAGCTACCACCAGAACTCGATTCTGTGAACGCGCCGCGCACTCACGCTGCGAGCGCGTTGGCGTGCTTCCGCGCATCGCCGTCGCCCGAACGCGACCGGCACGATGCGCCCATCACATCCTGAAATGTCCAACCGTGAGGCCATATGAGTTTCATCACGCACCGGTCGCGGCCGTTCGTGTTGTTCATCCTCTGCATGCTCCTCGCCGACGCGGCTCACGCCCAGGTCGTCGGTCAACCCGCACGCGACTCGCTCCGAGCGGACTCCATCGCGCGTCTCAAGCGCGTGACGATCGTCGCCACGCCGGCCGAGCGCTCCGAGCCGCTCAATGCAACGCACATCGACGCGACGACCATTCGCCTCACGCCCGCGAGCAGTCCATACGAACTGTTGCGACAGACGGCGGGGCTCGAAGTGCATCAACAAGGACAGGGACCAGGGTTCGCATCCGACGCGTCGCTTCGAGGATTCAGCTCCGACCACGCGACGGATATTGCTCTGTGGGTCGACGGCGTCCCGATCAACGAGCCGGTGAATGGCCATGCCGAGGGGTACAACGACTGGGCGGTGCTCTTCCCCGGCGGAATCCAGGACATCGATGTCCTTCACGGACCCACGAGCGCGCTGTTCGGAAACTTCGCGCTCGCGGGCGTGGTGAATGTGAGAACGCTCGAGCGAATGAGCGGGAGCGAGATCACTGCGTCCGGCGGGTCGTTCGGCCGCGCCGATGTGATGGCACTCACCGGCTTCGATCACGGAGGCGCGGGCGGCGGAGTGCTCGGCGCACGGTACGAGCGCGAGGACGGCTTTCGCCCGAATTCCCGCAACGACGTCGTGCAAGGTCATGCGCGGGTCGTGCACGACCTTCGCCCGGGCGTGGCCATCGACGCGGGCGCCGAGTTGTACGGCGGGAATTGGAATTCGCCCGGCTTCCTGAGCGAAGCCGAGTTCGCGGCGCACCAGTACGACATCGTCTCGAACCCGACCGACGGCGGCTACAAGCGTCGCGCGCAGGAACGAGTGAGCCTCAGCGTGTTGGCGGGAAACCTCTTGTGGCGGACGACGACGTACGCCACGCAGGGACGCTGGCAGCTTTTTCTCACCATTCCGCCGGCCGGCGGACGGTTTGAGGGCTCGGGCAGTCAGAGCGAGGAGGAGGATTCACGCGCCGGCGCCGGCGCAACGAGTGCCATGACGTGGCCGTTGCCCTCCGGCGAAATCACCGTCGGCGGCGAAACACGGTGGGACCGATCACACTATGAGAATTATTTTACGACGTCGCGTCGGCGAGATTCGGTGGCGACGGCCGTCACGGGACAGCAGCTGTCTGGCGCGCCGTTCGTCCAGTCGCATTTCAACCTGACCGACGCGCTTCGCGTGGATCTTGGCGCGCGGTACGATGTGCTCGACACGCGCTCGACGCCCGATGGCGACGTCGAAACGTCGGCGGCGCACGGAGTCCTCTCCCCGAAGCTCGGTGCGCTGCTGCGGCTCAATTCGGCATTCGGCGTATACGGCAACGTCTCTCGCGGCTTTCGGTCGACCGACGGCGTCATCAATGACCCGACGCTGGCCCCGATCACGGCATGGGCGTACGAAGGCGGCGTCAAGGTCGACCACGCCGGCGCGAGCGCGTCGGCAGCGCTCTTTCGAATGGACGTGAGCAATGAGCAAACGTTTAACCCGGTCACGCTCGTGTCCTCGAACGGCGGCGCGAGTCGGCGGCAAGGCCTGGAGTTGGATTGGCGAGTGCCGATCGACCCCGGAGTCGCGTCGATCTCCGGAGAGTGGACGTTCAACGACGCGCGGTATCGCAGCCTGTCGACCGTCGAGGACGACGGAACGCCCGTCGTTCTGAACGGGCTGCGTGTCTTCAATACGTCGAAGTACGTCGGCGCCGGCGCGATCGATCTTTCGCCACGCGGTCGACCGTGGCGCATTCGCGTCAGCGGCAATTGGGTTGGCCCATACTCTCCATTCGACGAACCGGGAGTGGTCGTCGGCAGCTTCGGGCTGGCTCACGTGAGCGCCGGCTGGACGTTTCACGATGTGGACGCCGACGTCGGCATTCGCAACGTGTTCGACCGCGCGTATCCGGAGCTCGTCGCGGGCGGAGTGGTTTCGCCCGGGCAAACACGCACCGTGTTCGTGTCTCTTCGAACGCATTTGTAGCCGCTCCGTCAAACACGAGCGCCGCCTCGACCGCCCGCCGGAGGGACTGTACCCTCGACGTACGTGAGCCGGCCGGATGCTCCGGACTTGCCGCGATTTTCCCCGTAGCGTACGTTCCGCGCGTACGTTCCGTGCTCATGAAAAATTCATGTTTGTACCCTTCATCGTTCAATCTCAGGAGAGCGCTCTCATGGCGCGTCGTACCGTTCAACACTCCGCGCGCCTCGTGTGGCGCGCGCTCCTTTTCGTCGCTGTACCGGCGATCATTCACGCGCAAACGTCGGTCGCCGGAACCGTTGTCGACAAGCCAAGCGGACGGCCGGTCACCGGCGCGACGGTGACCGTCGTTGGCACCGAGATTCGTACGACGACCACACAGGACGGCGCGTTCACGCTGCGCGCCGACCGCGCGATCGCGCGGATTTCCGTATCGCGCGCGGGCTACGCCGATGAGCAGGTCGCGGTGTCGAATGGAAGCCAGGGTCTTCGCGTCGAGCTCACTCCGCTCCAGACGCTTCCGGGCGTGCAAGTCGTCGCGGATCGGCCAACGCCGGGTGTGGAAGTCCTCACCAAGAGCGACTTGGACCGGTTCAATGGGCTGAACCTCGTCGACGCGATCAACACGGTGCCCGGCGTGTTCATGCAGACGCGCACACCGTTCGGTGGGGCGCGCATCACGATGCGCGGATATTACCCGAGCACGAGCGGCAATAGTCCAAACTCGAATGGCTTGGGATATCAGGTGTTTCTGAACGGCATCCCGATCACCGATGCAACTGGAACAACGGTGCTCGACGACGTCGACTACTCGACGCTCGGCAGCGCGCAGATCATCAAGGGTCCGGCATCGAGCCTCTTCGGCAGCTATATCGGCGGCACGGTCAACCTCGTCACCGCGCGGCCGTCGCTGCCAGGAACGAGCGTCAGCCAGCAGGTCACTGCCGGCACATACAGCCTTCTTCGAACGAACACGAGCCTCGAGCATCAGGGCGACGCGTCGGACTTCGTGCTGAACTATGGCCATCAGGGGTACGACTCGTTCCGGGAACACAGCGCATCGAGCAAGGAATATCTCCGCGGGAGCGGAGACTTCAGCGTGGGGACGAACCAGAACCTCAGTACCTACTTCTCGTACAACCGTTCCTTCGAGGAACTCGCGGGCGAAATCGATTCGACGGACTTCTATGCTCGCCGGCCCGTCAGCGACGCAAACTATCTCGCGAACGATTCACACATTCAGATTACGAGTTTCTTCTCGGGCGTGACCGACAACTATCGCATCGACGATCACTTCAGCAATCAGACGACGGTCTTCGGCAGCGCGCGGACCTCCGGCCAGCCGTTTGCGCACGGATTCACCGACGTCAACCAATTCAATCTTGGCGCTCGCTCGGCGTTCGTGTACTCGGCCCAGCTCTCCGACATCGGCGTGAATGGAACGCTCGGCGGAATGGCGCAGCGTTCGAACCTGACGAGCAACGGCGTGTTCATCATTCCCGCGCCGCCGTACGTCGAGCGGCCGACGGCGCAGGAGAACTACGCCATCGACATGCATGCGTTCACGGAGTGGAACTTCACGTTTCCCAGTGCGGTGACGCTCACCGTAGGCGGCAGTGTCAACAAGAATCAGTTTGCGATTCGCAACCTGCTCAAGAGCAATCAGCTCTTCGACACGACCGCACTCGCCAAAAAGTCGTTCGATGCGGTTTTCACTCCCCGCGCCGCGATCTCGAAGACCTTCGACAACAACATCTCCGCGTACGTCAGCGTGAGCACGGGCTATACGCCGCCGTTGTTGAGCAACATCATTTCGAACACCGGCGCGGTCGATACGACGCTCAAGCCTGAGCGCGGCGTTCAGTACGAGGTGGGCACGCGGGGCACTGCGTTGAACGGCCGCCTCACGGGGAACCTGGCGTTGTTCGATCTCGAGAACACCGACAAGCTCGTCACCCAAACCGTTTCGTCGGTGACGTCGACGGTCAACGCGGGCAAACAGCGGAACAAGGGCGGCGAGCTTTCGTTGAGCTACCTCGCGGTGAGCAGCTCGAACAAGAGTGACGTGTTGACGCTGCTCCGCCCGTGGGTGACGTACACGTATACGGACGCCAAATATGTCGATTTCAAGAGCGACAATAACAGCAACGCGAGCACGGTGAGCTTCTCCGGCAACGCCGTCGCGCGAGTGCCGAAAACGATGGCGAGCGCGGGCATCGATGCGTCGACCGGCATGGGACTCTACGCCAACGGAACGTATCAGTACGTCGACAAGGTTCCGGTGACCTTCGATAACTCGACATGGGTGAAGTCGTATTCCCTGCTCAGCGCAAAGATCGGCTATAAGCAAACCATCAATCGCGACTATTTGCTGAACATTTACGCCGGCGGCGACAACCTCGGCAACAGCACGTACTACAATGCGCTGTTCACGGGCCCGAACATCAAGGGCTTGGCGCAGGGCCCGGACGGCGGGACCGGCGACGGCTACATTCTGCCGGCCCCGTACAAGTCCACCTACTATTTCAACATTTCCTTGTCGTACGCGTTCTAAGCTGTTTTCGAAACGATGGCGAGCGGCGTTCATGCACCCCGGCTCGCCATCGTCGTCGTGTTCGCGGGAGTGGTATCGAGCGCATCCCGCGACAATCAACTTCGGCCGTGCCGGCGGCATCGACTTCTGGAAGAGCGAGCCCGCGCGGCCGAGTCGTCCGTAGGGCAAGTCATGAGATCGCCCAGCCGTTCGGTTTTGGGACGACGGTCCCACCTTCGAACACCGACGCGAACTCCCGGCCGCACGGAAGTAGTTGAGGAGCAACGGCTTCGAGCAGTTTGACGCGGGCACGGTATTTCCTCTGCGCCAACCCATGGACCTCCTCCTCCAAGACATTCGATACGCCGCGCGAAAGTTGATCCGATCGCCCGGCTTCACGCTCGTCGTGATCACGACTCTCGCATTGGCCATCGGAGCCACGACAGCCGTTTTCTCAATCATCGACGGCGTATTGCTCAAACCGCTCGCCTTCCGTGCCCCCGACGGCCTGGTTCGCGTCGCGTCGGTTGGTCGCGAGGGAAAACCGACGTCGATGTCGTACATGGACTTCATGGACTATCGCTCGCGGAGCCGGCTCGTGCCGGCCATGTCGGCGATCGACCAATCCACCGAGAATTTCACAGCGCCGGGCGCGGCACCGCTTCGCCTTCGCGCCGCAACGGTCAACGCGAATTTCTTCGACCTCATCGGCGTCCCGGCAATCGTGGGCCGCACGTTCGCATCCGGTGAAGACCAACAGGGCGCGTCGCCCACCGTGGTGCTGGGTGAGGGCGTGTGGCGTTCGAGATTCGCGGCGGATCAGCGCGTCATCGGGCGCACGATCGACCTGAACGACAAGCCGTACACCGTCATTGGCGTGGCGCCGTCGTCGATCAACTACCCGCACGGCGTCGACGTCTGGCTACCGATGATCCCAACGACGGACGATCTCGATCCAGCCAATCGCGGCGCGCATTCGCTTGGCGGAATCGGCCGACTCGCGCCGGGCACAACGCCGCAACGTGCCGCGACGGAGATCTCTGGAATCGCGAAGCAACTGTCGGCGCAATTTCCGGAGACCAACGCGGAGTTCGGCGGCACCGCGCTGCCGCTGACCGAAGCAATCGTCGGAGACGTTCGCCCGGCGCTGCTGACAATGCTCGGCTGCGTGTGCTTCGTGCTGCTCATCGCGTGCGCGAACGTCGCGAACCTGATGCTCGTGCGCGCGTCGTCGCGCGAGACCGAGATGGCGGTTCGCACCGCGCTCGGCGCGGGCCGGGGACGGCTGGTGCGCCAACTCATCACCGAAAGCCTGCTACTTTCGTTCACCGGCGCGATCATCGGAACGGCGGTCGCAAGTTGGGTCGTCGACGCCGTTCGCACGTTCGGGCCGCGCGGCGTCCCGCGGCTGTACGACGTCTCGATCAACCCAACCGTGCTCACGTTCACGGCGGTCGTGGCGGTGGCGAGCGGCTTGCTCTTCGGTCTCGTGCCGGCGATTCAATCGGCAGGCATGAGTCTCGGCCAGCTGCTCAGAGACAGCACGCGCGGGTCGAGCGGGCGACGAGGCGCGCAACGAACGCGCGGGGTTCTCGTCGTTGCTGAAATGGCGCTCGCCGTCGTGTTGCTCATCGGCGCCGGTCTGCTCACGCGCAGCTTCGTTCGGCTGATGGAAGTGAATCCCGGGTACGAGGCGGAGCACGTCGTGACGATGAGCGTGTCGCTGCCCGACAAGAAGTATCCGTGGGACAATGAGCAGATCGCGTTCGCGAACGCCGTCATCGAACGGATGCGACATTTGCCCGGTGCACAGGACGCGGCGCTCGCGTACGGACGTCCGCTGTCGGAGAACGGAATGGGGATCACGTTCAATCGCGACGACCGGCCGAAGACCGTGGCGGGCAAGCCGAACGTCGCGGACATTCGCGTCGTGACAGCTGGCTTCTTTTCCACGTTGAAGATTCCGATCGTATCCGGTCGCGGGTTGCTCGAGACCGATCGCGCAGGCGCGCCGGCGGTCGTCGTGGTGAGCCAACATTTTGCGAAACACTTTTTCCCGAACGAAAACCCCATCGGCAAGCACATCACGCTCGGCTGGGGACGGCAACGATCCGCGAACAAGGCCGATACGGTGAGCGCGGGCGGCGAGATCGTCGGTGTCGCCGCGGACATCAAGGCTCGCGGGGCCGCCGCCGATGCGCCCGAAACGATCTACCTTCCGTTCGCGCAGACGCCGATCAGCGACGTGAGTGTTCTCATACGATCGACGGCGTCGCCCGCGCTGGTAATCGGCTCCGGACGCGCCGCAATCAAGGAGGTCGACGGCAATCTGCCTGTGTTCGATGAGAAGACGATGACCGACGCCGTTTCGGATTCTGTCGGCCAGCCACGCTTCTATACCCAACTCCTCGCGTCCTTCGCGGGAATCGCGTTGATCCTCGCGGCCCTTGGCATTTATGGCGTCATCTCATACACAGTGAGCCAACGCACGCGTGAGCTTGGCATTCGCATCGCCCTCGGCGCGTCTCGCGGCGGGATCATCAACCTCGTCGTGACGCAAGGCATGGTGCTCACGGGAACGGGCGTGGTCATCGGTTTGGCCGGCGCGTATTGGCTGACGCGCTTGATCGCGAAGATGCTCTTTGACGTACCACCGTTCGATCCGCTGACGTTCAGCGCGGTCGCGGTGGTTCTGCTGGGAGTCGCCGGACTGGCGAGCTACATCCCGGCGCGGCGAGCGGCGCGCGTCGATCCGATCATCGCCATGCGCGCCGAGTAGACAACGCCAAACGGCGGATGCATCGCGGTCTTGAGCCGCTTTGTTTCTTCCGCCGGGGTAGGACGAACGAAACCTCGCCACGAATAATTGCCGAGTTTGAAACGCGAACCGCCGCAATGCTGCTTGCGCCTCTTGACGCTGCTCGGCAACGCCGCTACGATACTAAGACAATCGAAGACCGTGGTCATTTGCCGCCAATTGCCGCCACGCAAAACAAAGAGCTAAAACGCGAAAATGCCCGGCGGCCTTGTCGCACGGGTTTTTTTATTTCTTGAAGTCACGTTTACCACGCACGCCGCCTAACACCAGACACATGCGCTCGATCCGAATGCAGATGCGAATGTCGATGATGGCCGGTTCTCCCCTGGGAGGAACGGGCTGGCGACGACGCATATCTGCGTAGTCATCGAGCGCTTCCGCGTTCGGCCAACCCCCCAATCCTCCCAGCGAGGATTGGGGGGTTTCTTTTTTCGCTCACGTCGCTCAGGAGAAGTCGTGTCGCTCACCAAATCGATTGATCATCCGCCGCCAAACATGCGCGTGCGAAGCGCCGTCGACGCGCCGCCTCGCTCGCCGTCATTCGAGATCGTCGGCCCGCATAACGCGCCGGTCGTCGTCGCACTCGGCGGTATTTCGGCGACAGCGCACATCACGACGACGGACACGAATTCCGCGCCGGGTTGGTGGAACGATATCGCTGGCGCCGGGCGAGCGATCGATACCAAGAAGTATCGCGTGCTGGGCGTCGAATTTCTCGACGGCGGCCGGCGGCGCGACGGACGCCCGGCGCGCACGGTGACGACGCACGATCAGGCGGCCGCCGTTGCCTCTGTTCTCGATTCGCTCAGCGTCGACCGCGTGCATGCATTCGTCGGTGCATCGTATGGCGGCATGGTCGGTCTCGCGTTCGCGGAAGCCTACCCCGAGCGCGTCGATCGCCTCGTGGCGATCAGCGCCCCGCACGAGCCGCACCCAATGAGTACGGCGCTGCGCGCGCTGCAGCGACAGGTCGTGCAACTGGGACTCGACACCGGGCGCACCGCCGATGCACTTGCGATCGCGCGCGGCATCGCGATGACCACATATCGCAGCGCGCGCGAGTTTGCCGAGCGGTTCGATCCGCGTCCAGTCGTCTCCGACGGCGCCGACGCGACGTTCGCGGTCGAGTCGTACTTGAAATACCACGGCGAACGTTTCGCCGAGCAGTGGTCCGCCGAGCGATTCATCGCGCTCTCGTTGTCGGGCGATCTGCATCGCGTGAACCCGAGCGCGATCGAAACGCCCACCCTCATCGTCGCCGCGGAAGGCGACAGCATCGTCCCCCGCGAACAGCTCGCCACGCTGCTGCTCCTGCTCGGCGGCGTTCGCCGCCTCGTTCACCTCCCCTCGACGCGCGGGCACGACGCCTTTCTCACCGAGCCTGCCGCGCTCGGCCGCATCCTTCACAACGCCATTTCCAAGAGCATACTTTCATGAGTAATCTGACAAGCTGTAGCGGGACGACGCGCGCGGTGCGGGCTGCGATTGCGACCGACCGCGAGCACGGTGCCGTGGTGCCGCCCATCCACCTGTCGTCCACCTTCGAGTTCGAGGGATTTGCAAAGCCGCGGCGGTTCGACTATACGCGCAGCGGCAACCCAACGCGCTCGCAACTCGCCGACGCGCTCGCCGAGCTCGAAGGCGGCGCCTCGGCGGTCGTGACCAGCACCGGAATGTCGGCCGTCACGCTCGTGCTCCAACTCCTGAAGCCGGGCGACGTGATCGTGGCAGCGCATGACTGTTACGGCGGGACACAGCGCTTGCTGCGAGCGCTCGCGGAAAAGGCGCACTTTACGCTGGTGTTCGCCGATCTCACCGCGCCGAACGCCGATCTCGAGATTGCGCGGATTCGGCCGCGAATCTTGTGGGTCGAAACGCCGAGCAATCCGTTGCTTCGCATCACCGACATCAAGCGAGTCGCCACGGCGGGACACCTCGCGGGCTCCACTGTCGTCGTCGACAACACGTTTCTTTCCCCCGCACTCCAGCAACCGATCGCGCTTGGCGCCGACCTCGTCGTGCACTCCACCACCAAGTACCTGAATGGACACAGCGACGTCGTCGGCGGCGCGGTCGTCGCGGCAGATGCCGCGCTTGGCGCCGAGCTGGCGTGGTGGGCGAACTGTCTCGGCATCACGGGCGCGCCGTTCGACAGTTACCTCACGCTTCGCGGCGTCCGCACGCTACATGCGCGGCTGCGTCAGCATCTGGAAAACACGGAAGCGGTGGTGGCGGCCCTCGGGAGTCACGCCGGCGTTGTGCGGGTGAACTATCCAGGGCTTCCCTCTCACCCCGGACACGCAATCGCGGCGCGTCAACAGTCGGGCTTCGGCGCAATGGTGAGCTTCGAGGTCGCGGGCGGCGTCGACGGCGTCGAGCGGCTGACGTCGGAGCTCGAGTACTTCACCCTCGCCGAGTCTCTGGGAGGAATCGAGAGTCTCATCGCGCACCCGGCGACGATGACGCATGCATCGATGAACGCGAGCGCACGCGAGGCGGCCGGAATCAAGGACTCGCTCGTCCGACTCTCCGTGGGAATCGAATCGGCGGACGATCTCGTTCGAGATCTCACTCGCGCGCTGGACGCGGTGGTGGCCCTCAACGCCACCCACGGATATCCGTATAAAGATCATGAACGCGATCGATCGGCCAACGTCTTGTTCGGTTGCCGGTGAGATCGTTTCATTTGCTTCGCCGATTTGCATTCGATTTTTGACCAGACCATCCTCGAGACCGCCGTTCTTCCATGACGCGTTTCCGTGTTAGCCGCGCGACCCGATCCATTCTAGCCTGCGGTGCTCTCTGTATCTCGGGTTCGGTCGCGCGCGGGCAGCGAGTGTCGTTGCCGCCCGTCCGCCACGTTTTCGTCCTCGTTCTCGAGAACGAGGGCTTCGATTCGACGTTTCGTCAGGAAACACTCGCCCCATACCTCGCAGATTCGTTGGCCAAGGCCGGCGCGCTGTTGAGGCAGTACCACGGCACCGGCCATTTCAGTCTCGACAACTACATCGCGATGATCAGCGGCATGCCGCCGACGCGCGAAACGCAGATCGACTGCCCGATGTACATCGATTTCGTCGACACGGCGAAAGCGCGCAACGGGCAGCCGAGCGGCATTGGCTGCGTCTATCCGAGGCGAATCAAGACTGTCGCCAATCAGCTCGACGCAAAGCGCCTGACGTGGAAGGCCTTCATGGAAGACATGGGGAGCGATCCCACTCGCGAACCGGCGACGTGCGGACATCCACGAATCGGCGCAATCGATTCGACCCAGCGCGCGACGCCGACCGATCACTACGCGACGAAGCACAACCCGTTCATGTATTTCCACGCAGTCATCGACGCGGCGAGTTGCAACGCGAACGTGGTAGCATTACCGGCGTTGAAGGCAGCGCTGGCGTCGGTCGCCACGACGCCGCATTTCTCATTCATCTCGCCGAGTCTCTGTCACGACGGCCACGATCGACCGTGCAAGAACGGCAAGCCCGGAGGGCTCGAATCCGCCAACGAGTTTCTTCAGCGCTGGGTGCCTCAGATCATAAATTCGCCCGCGTTTCAGGCCGACGGACTATTGATCATCACATTCGACGAAGCGCTGTCGATCGACGCGCGCGCATGCTGCGACGAGCCGTCAGGACCGAACGTGTTAATGCCGGGCGTCAACGGCCCCGGCGGAGGACGTGTCGGAGCCGTAGTCCTGTCGCCGTTCATCGCGCCGGGAACGGTGTCGGATGTTCCGTACAATCACTATTCGATGCTGCGCACGATCGAGGACATTTTCCGCCTCGACCACCTCGGCTACGCCGGACAAAAGGGACTTCGGAGCTTTGGTGGCGACGTGTTTCACGCGCCGAAGTAGCTCACCGGTTGCTCCCGTCGGTGAGAGCGTTTTACTGGCTCAACGTCATCCGCGAGTTGTTCTACTCTGCGGCGGCGCAATTTCGTTTCGACGTCACACCGTCATCGCCGCGGCATTGAGCAGACCGATGCAAATGGAACACGCGGCGAGAAACACCGCGGGCGCAACCTTTCCCTCTGTCACGTCGGACGAGAGTCGCGGCAGAATGAGGCGCGTCACGAAGTAGGCGATCAGCTGCGCGACGAGTGCGACGCCGCTCCAGACGAACATGTCAGCCATGCTCTCGCTCTGCGCCACCGCTTTTGCGAGCGGGATCGTATAGCCGAGGAGTGCGCCCCCGAGGGAGATTGCAGCGGCCGTGTTACCGTCGCGAATGAGCGTGAATTCGCGATGCGGCGTGACCGCGATGTAGATCCCGACGAACACGAGGACTGCCGCGATCGCGGCGCCAAAGTACGTGAGGTGCGCGACGACGGCGGACGGGTCGAACGAGCTGATATCCATTCAGGTGCTCCGGAAGGTGCGGCCCATCCTGCCCCAAAGCGCTCCGAAAGTCAACGTGACGCGCCGCAAACAGCGCTTTGAAATTACCTTTGCCGAACTGATCGGTTGCTTGACTAATCATCCAGCATCCATCTGTCTAGCTTATTTCACATTGGGGGACTTAGGCTGCCATGGTCTCGGACGGGTCGGCGTGCGAGGGAACATGCGTGTGAGCGACCGTGCCACGGGGCCCTCGTTTCCTGATCGCCGTGTCCAAGTAGGCCGCCCTCCATCCCAATATCCTCATGTCTTCAATGCATCGCACAATCTCCGGCAACATCATCGTCCAGCACCTTG
>JBDTAE010000095.1:0-29505 GCA_039924785.1 Gemmatimonadaceae bacterium
TGATCGCGCAGACGCGCGCCCTCGTACGTTGCCGCAAGCGCATCAGCGCCGCCTTCGCGCTGTAGCGAGTCCCAGCTGTCGGCGCGCCGCCGATAATTGCGCATTTCCCCGGAACCGACGAACGTTGCTTTCGTTCCGGTGAGACGAGTCGTGCTCGTCTCCCGCGTCGAGGTCCACTCGATTCGAGATTCCAATGCGCAAGCATACGCTGCAACTCGTCGCCGCCGCTCTCACGATGATCGTTTCGCGATCCGGCGCGCAGACAAGCCAATCTCCGCTTTTCACGTTTCAGGAAGTCATGATCCCCGCGCGCGACGGCGTGCACCTGCAGACCGTGATCATGGCGCCGGCCAATCAAAGCGGTCCGCTGCCGATTCTTCTGCGGCGCACACCATATGGCGTGCCCGCCGCCGCGTACACCACCATGCCGCCGAATCTCAAAGAGCTCGCGCGCGACGGCTACATCTTCGTCATTCAGAACCTGCGCGGCCGCTTCAAGTCCGAAGGCACGTTTGGCCTTTCGTCACAGGTCAACCTGCGTGACTCGATGTCGACCAACGAGACGACTGACGCGTACGACACCATCGACTGGCTCGTAAAGCATGTGCCGAACAATTCAGGGAAAGTCGGCATCTTCGGCGTTTCGTACGACGGACTCACGGCGGCGCAAACTCTCCTGCATCCGCATCCGGCGTTGAAAGCGGTGAGCGAGCAGGCGTCGCCGGTGAATCAGTGGATGAACGACGACGATCATCGGTATGGTGCGCTGCGACTGAGTTATAGCTTCGAATACGCCGTCTACGAACAGGCCGACAAAAACAAGAACACGCACTTCGACTTCGACGTCTACGACGGCTACTCGTGGTATCTCGCGCTCGGGCCTTTATCGAACATCAATTCAAAGTTCTTGCATGGTTCGATTCCGAACTGGAACGACATCGTCGCGCATCCGGACTACGACGCATTCTGGAAGAAGGAAGCCTGGGTCGATCAATTGCACGCGTCCACGGTGCCGAACCTCAACGTCGCCGGCTTCTGGGACCAGGAAGATCCGTGGGGACCGTGGCAGATCTTTCGACATGCCGCCGAGCATGATCCGGACAACACGAATTTCATGGTGGCGGGTCCGTGGTTTCACGGAGAATGGCATCAGCCGAAAGGCGACAGCATCGGCGCCATCGCGCTCGGCGGACATGAGACGTCGCGAGAGTTTCGCGAGACGATCGAAGCGCCTTTCTTCGCCTACTATTTGCACGGCAAGGGCAACAAGCCGAATTGGAAAGCAACGACATTCCAATCGGGGTCGAACCAATGGCGGACGTACTCCGCGTGGCCGCCCGCGGGATCGACGCCAACGAATCTCTATTTCCATTCGGACGGAACGCTCTCGTTCGACGCGCCGAAGGCTCAGGGGAAGCCGTATCGCGAATACATCTCCGATCCCGCGAACCCGGTGCCCTATCGCGCTCGCCCGATTTCGCCGACGTATCCAGCCGGCGATTGGCGAACGTGGGAGGCGGCCGATCAGCGATTTGTCGACGGACGTCCTGATGTGCTCACGTACACGAGTACGCCACTGGATCACGACATCACGATCACCGGCGAGGTCGCGGCGGATTTGTACGCATCGACCTCGGGCACGGACGCTGACTTCGTCGTCAAGCTGATCGATGTCTTCCCGGAAAACGCGCAGCCGAATGATTGGAACGTCGACGCGGGACCGATGCCGCATCAGTACGCTCAGTCCGTGAATGGCTACCAACTTCCGATTGCAATGGAGATTCGTCGCGGCCGGTACAACACGAGTTACGAACGTCCGTCGGCGCTCACCGCCAACATGCCCGTCGAGTGGCGGATTCCGCTACGCGACCACGATCATGTCTTCAAGCGCGGCCATCGGTTGATGGTGCAAGTACAGTCGACGTGGTTCCCGCTGATCGACCGCAACCCGCAGAAGTTCGTCCCGAGTATCTATGCCGCGAAAGCGTCTGACTATGTGGCCGCCACGCAGCGGGTGTACGCGTCGCCCGCGATGGCGTCGCACATCGTCTTGCCGGTCGTGAAGTAGCGCGGGTTCTGGCGGCAGTGTCCGCGGCGAACGGCCGCCTGCGGCGGGCTCGCTCGCCTTGCGCGACGGCTCGGCGATTGACCATCATGTGTGATACCCCGGTCTTCGGTGAATTCTGATGAATAGGCTCGCTGTTTCCCTTTCCGTCGCTCTCGCGGCCATGTCGGCCGCTCTTCCGCCCGCCCGTTCTCAAGCTCCGCGCGCCGACATGGCGAAGTGGGAGGCGCAGGCGAAGAACGTCATGATCACGCGCGACGACTGGGGCATTGCCCACGTCCACGGGAAGAGCGACGCCGACGCCGTTTTCGGAATCATGTACGCGCAGGCCGAAGACGATTTCAACCGCGTCGAAACGAACTTCATCAATTCGATGGGACGTCTCGCCGAAGCGGAAGGCGAGGCCGAGATCTATCGCGATCTTCGAATGAAGTTGTTCATCAATCCCGATTCGATGAAGGCGAAGTACGCCACGAGTCCGGATTGGTTGAAGAAGTTGATGGTCGCGTGGGCCGATGGTCTCAACTTTTATCTCGCGAAAAATCCAAAGACCACTCCGCGGGTGATCAAGCACTTCGAGCCGTGGATGGCGCTGACGTTCAGCGAAGGCAGCATCGGCGGCGACATCGAGAAAGTGAATCTCACGCAACTCCAGGCGTTCTACGGCGGCGGCGCGGCTGAGGCACCCGCGCCTGCCGACGACGGGGTGTATATCGAGCCGAGCGGTTCCAACGGCATCGCGATCTCGCCGAACAACACGACGGCGCATCATGCGCTTTTGCTCATCAATCCGCATACGTCGTTCTTCTTCCGCTCGGAAGCGCAGATGACGAGCGACGAAGGCTTGAACGCGTACGGCGCGAGCACATGGGGACAGTTCTTCATCTATCAAGGGTTCAACAACCGCGTCGGCTGGATGCACACGACGAGCAACGTCGACGATCTCGACGAGTACCTCGAGACAGTGACGAAGAAGGGCAACGGCTACGTCTCCAAGTACGGCGACAGGGAGCTGCCGCTCACGGAGGTGAAGGTCACGGTCCCATACAAGACGGCGACGGGCATGGCGCGGAAGGATTTTACAGTTTACTACTCGCAGCATGGTCCGATCATTCGCAAGATCGGCGACAAGTGGGACGCGATTCGCATCATGCAGGAGCCGGTGAAGGCGCTGACGCAGTCGTACTCGCGCACGAAGGCGCATGACTACAAATCGTTCCTCGAAACGATGCAGTTGCATACCAACTCGTCGAACAACACAATCTTCGCGAGCGCGGACGGCGACATCGCGTACTTCCACGGCAACTTCATCCCGAAACGCGATCCGAAGTTCGATTGGTCGAAACCGGTCGATGGCAGCGATCCTGCCACGGATTGGCACGGTCTGCTTTCCGTCGAGGAAAGCCCGCATCTCCTCAATCCCGCGAGCGGCTGGCTGTACAACGTCAACAACTGGCCATGGACCGCCGCCGGCGCGAGCAGCCCGAAGAGGGAGGACTATCCGGCGTATGTAGAGAACTCTCATGCCGAGTCGCCGCGTGGAACGCATGCGATCCGTATTCTGAGCGGCAAAAAGGACTTCACCCTGAACTCGTTGCTGTCGGCGGCGTTCGACAGCTACCTGCCCGCATTCGCCGAGCAGATTCCGGTGCTGGTCAAGGCGTACGACGAGCTGCCGGCATCGAATCCGTTGAAGGCGAAGGTGGCGGATCAGGTCGCGATGCTCCGGACCTGGGATTATCGCTGGGCGGCGAGCTCCGTTCCGACATCCTTGGCCGTTTTCTGGAGCGACGAAAATCGCAAGCTTGGCGGCCGCGGTGGTCGTCGCGGCGGCGCGACAAGCGGTCCGCCGAGTGGAGAACAGTTGGTGCAAGCCCTGGCGAATGCGTCGGACAAGCTGGCGTCGGACTTCGGGTCGTGGAAGACCGCGTGGGGCGACATCAACCGCTTCCAGCGCATCAACGACGACATCGCTTCGAACTTCGACGATTCCAAGCCGAGCATTCCGATACCGTTCGTATCGTCGGCGTTCGGATCGCTGGCCTCATTCGGAGCGCGCGCGTATTCGAATACCAAGAAGTGGTACGGCACGAGCGGGAACAGCTTCGTCGCGGTCGTCGAGTTTGGCGACAGTATTCGCGCACGAGCGGTGACGGCGGGGGGCGAAAGTGGCGATCCGGCGTCAAAGCACTTCACCGACGAAGCTGGGCGGTACGCGAGTGGAGATTTTAGAGAAGTTTACTTCTACCCCAACAAGCTCAAAGGGCATACCGAGCGGGTCTATCATCCGGGGGCGTGAGTCCCGACTGCAGACAAGTAGCGAGTAGTTAGTACTCAGCACTCAGCCGTCAGACTGCGCGCATCGCTCAGGTCGATGGCATTGAGAGGGGATCCGGAGTTTTGAGTAAATCAGTCGGCGGCAGTCGTTAGTAAGAAATTACTCATGGATTGCGCAACCACTCGAACGCAAAAGGGGTCGTTCCCTCTCCGGGACGACCCTTTCCCTTTCAGCCTGACGCTTGATGCGCGACAGCGTGCTCGCTGGTTAATTCCCGGAGCGGATTTCCAAACGATACCGGCCGTGCGAGGCTTGGGAGCTGGCGCCCGTCCCCGTCACCGTCGCGTAATACACGCCGGGAGTCAGCATCGCGCGAACGCGTGAGCAAAAACGACTCGTGCTCGACGTAAAGTTGTCGTTTGTGCCGATCACAGCGCCCGCCGAACTCGTGATCTGCAGCACCGTATCGAGCTCGATGCCCTCGCCGCACGAACCCACTAGACCCGATGTTTCGAACGTGTACGTGCCCGCCGTCGCAATCGTCACCGAATACATATCGCGCGCATCGGGCGTCGTGATGTTGCCCGTCACATACGTCCCGACGCTCATCACGTTCGCATGCGCCGCGTCGTCATTCGGTTCGACTTCGGTCGGAATGCCGAGCGCAATCGCGGTCGTCTGAGCGTTGCCATTCACGTTGAACACGGTCGGCGCGCCTTGCCCTCCGGCCCACGCAAAGCGACGACCCGGGGTTCCGAGAATTCCGTCGCCCGCTTCGTCGTCGCCAACCTGCACGTAATACGCGCCATTCGTGAGTTGAGTAAACGCGAACGTACCGGCGGAATTCACCTGAACGGACTTGACCGTCAGCCCGGTCGTTGCGTCGAGCAAACGCGCGTACGTCTGCTTTGTCGGGCCCGACTGCTGCGTGAGACTGTTGTACGCGTTCACAATTCCCCAACCGTACGTGTCACTGCGCGTTACGCCCGACGGACGCGTGGCGAATTGTTCGATGCGTGAACGCAATTGCGTCGGCGTCAAACCGGGGGTCTGCGCGAGCAACAGCGCGGCAACGCCCGACACGTACGGGGCCGCCGCCGAGGTGCCGTACCCGAAGAGGTACGTCGGGGTGCCGGTCGTGAAATCCCAACCAGGGCCGAGAACGCCGCCGCCGCCATTGTCGTCGAAACGAAAATCGCCGCCGGGCGCCGCGACCGAAATGAATGTTCCGCCATTCGAATACGTCGCGAGCGCGCCATCCATCCCGACGGCCGACACGGCCATCGCGTTCGTGAAGCCCGCCGGATATTCAGGAATGTCTAAACCGTCGTTGCCCGCCGACGCAACGACGAGCGAGCCGGCATTGAAGGCCGCATTCACCGCGTTGCGCAACGTGCTGCTCGCCTGCGGCCCACCGAGACTCAAATTGATGATTTGCGCCGGAGTCGACGGCTGTACCAGTGCGCCACCCGCGCCCGGCGCCGGCAGCCCCGCCGCGTACAGAATTCCCTGCGCGATGTCGAAGTTCGATCCGTCTCCCGTAATTCCAAGGACGCGGACAGGACGAATACGAACATTCCAATTCACGCCCGCAACACCTTTGCCTTCATTGCTTACGGCTCCGATAATCCCGGCAGTCCACAGACCGTGATCGCCGAGGTCATTCTCCGCCCAGCAGTTGTTCGTGCTGTCGAATTCGATGTCGTTCGGGTCGGTTGGATCGGGGTCCGGTCCGTCGCCGTCGCCGTTGATCGTGATGAAGGTTCCCCCATCGCAGAGTCCTTGCGGAGCATCGTACGCCGTGTCGGCCGTGACAAAGTCGTAGCCGTCATTCGTGAGATTTGCCGCGATATCTGGATGATCGAAGCGAATGCCCATGTCGACCGACGCCACGATGACTTGCGTGCTCCCCGTCGTAATCGCCCACGCACGCGGCAGATCGAGCATCGCCGACGGCCACAGCTGAAGGAAATAATCGGGATCATTCGGAAGATTTGTCGCGACTGATGCGGTCGATGCGAACGGCGGTATCGCGCTCTGCGCAACCCGCTTCATCACGCTCGCGGCCATCGGCTTTGGCGCGCCGTCGCGGATCGAGATGATCTCATCGCGCTCGACCCACGCAACATTGGCTTCGTTGCGTAGTGCGGCCATCGTCGCTTCAATCTGCGTTGTGTCGCTCACCTTGAACCGCGCCGCAAGCATCGATGGCGACAATTCGGCGCGCCCGATCGCGTGGGCCTTGGTCAGCGCCGCCGCGTTCGTTCGCATTACCGAGAGAGTTGCACGCGCAGTTGACATCGATCGGTATGCGTTCGACCCCGCTGCCGCGACGCCGAGTATGTTGTCGCGGAATCCGACGATGATGCGGTTGGATGACGGACGCCGGGTTGTGGTTTTGGTCGCGGCGAGACGCGCGCCGGCGGCAACGCGCGAGAAGCTGGCGCCAAACGGCAGACCCGGCGCCGACGTTACTGATCCTGTAATTGTCGAACCGTTATTCGCGACGAACGATACCGAAACGCCGGTGATTTGCGAGCTCGTCGCGGTCGCGACCTGGGTTCCGATCGAGCTCGCGAGCGTCCAGATGGCCGTCGTCTTTCCGTTCGCGTCGGTCGTGCCGGTCGCCGGCGAGACCGACCCGCCGCCGGTGACCGTCCACGCGACAGGAACGCCCGACACCGGCTTTCCGGCGCCGTCGACCACTTGGACGACGAGCGGTTGCGCGAGCGCGGCACCGACATCGCCGGATTGATTCGTGCCCGATACGATGAGGAAGTGTGTCGGCGTGTGCGGGATCGTCGCCGAGTCACCGCACCCCGCGGCAAAAACGAGAGCGACGCCCAAGGCCGACAACGCGCGAGGCAGCATGCAACGCACCTTTAGATGAAAGACCGGTGGGAGGTATTTTGGTTCGCGGGAACCTACTCGCCGTACGGAACCCAGACGTTCTTGACTTGCGTTGCCGCGCGAAGGAACTCGCGTCCTTCGCCTTCGGCGGCGTCGAGCCAATCGCGGTCGTGCCACGTTGCCCACGTCCGTTTCATGTTAGACGCCGACGCACGTTCAATAGTTGTAACACCCTCGCGACATCCGAAATACCACACCGCGTCGACGTCGTCGTGTTCGGCCAACGTCTTGGCGAGCGCATCGCGGTCGCCTGTCACGATATTGATCACGCCGTCGGGGACATCCGACGTTTCGAGAACGCTATAGAGGTCCGACGCAGCCAATGGATAGGGTTGTGAAGGAATCACAATGCACGTGTTGCCGACGGCAATTGCCGGCGCCGCGAGCGAGACAAGCCCCAGAAGCGGACCTTCGTCCGGACACACGAGTCCCATGACGCCGATCGGCTCGTTCATCGCGATCGACACGCCGCGAATCGGCACGCTGTGCACAGCGCCGTCGTACTTATCCGCCCACGCCGCATAGGTAAACAGGCGCGACACCGACGCCTCGACCTCGGCTTTTGCCGCTCGCGAGCCGACGCCCGTCATCGCATCGATGCGCGCCGCGAACTCCGCGCCGCGCACCGAGAGATTCTCGGCGAGATAGTAGAGAATCTGTGCGCGGTTGTGCGCCGTCGCCCGTGCCCACTTTCCCGCCGCCGCGTGCGCGGCCTCAACGGCATTTCGAATGTCCTTGCGATTGCCTTCCGGCGACTCGCCGACAACCTCACCACTCGGCGACAGAATCTGGCGCGTATAGCCTTGGTCGGGCCGCGCTTGCTTGCCACCGATGAACAGCTTGGGCGTGCGATCGATTGCTGGAAGCTCGCTCGTCGCCGCTGCCCGTTTTGTTTTCTTTGCGACCGTTTTCGCGGTGTGCGCGATTCGGCGCGACGTCGATGGAACGCGCTTGAGATACTCCCACATGCCTTCGCGACCGCCCTCTCGACCGAAACCGCTCTCGCGATAGCCGCCAAAACCCGCGGCGGCGTCGAAGAGATTCGTTGAATTCACCCAGACCACGCCCGCTTTGATCTTCGGCGCGACGTCGAGCGCGAGATTGATATTCTCGGTCCACACGCTGGCGGCGAGGCCGTACGGCGTGTTGTTCGCGAGCGCAATCGACTCGTCCGGCGTACGGAAAGTCATCGTCACGAGCACGGGCCCGAAAATCTCGACTTGAGCAATCGTTGATGACGGTTGGACGTTGGTGAACAGGGTCGGTGGATAGAACGAGCCCTCGGTCGGGCAGGCCCACGACGGTTGCCACATCGCTGACCCTTCCTTGACACCCTGATCGACCAGTGCCCTGATTCGCTCGAGCTGCACCGGCGCGACGATCGCGCCCATGTCGATCGCTTTGTCGAGCGGCGAGCCAACGCGCAGTTTTTCCATCCGTGCGCGAAGCTTGGTGACCAAACGCGGCGCCACGCCCTCTTGCACCAGGAGACGCGAGCCCGCGCAGCACACCTGTCCCTGATTGAACCAAATGGCGTCGACAACACCTTCGACGACGCTGTCGAGGTCCGCGTCGTCATACACGATGAACGGGCTCTTTCCTCCGAGCTCGAGGCTCAGCTTCTTGCCGGAGCCCGCCGTCGCCTTTCGAATGATCCGGCCAACTTCCGTCGAGCCGGTGAACGCGATCTTGTCGACGTCGGGATGATTGACGATCGCCGCGCCGGTCTCGCCAAATCCGTTGATGATGTTGATCACACCCGGCGGGATGCCGGCGTCGTGCGCGATCTCGGCAAAGCACAGCGCCGTCAGCGGCGTGAACTCCGCAGGCTTTAGAACAATTGTATTACCACCCGCCAATGCCGGCGCGATCTTCCACGCCAACATGAGCAGCGGAAAATTCCACGGAATGATCTGGCCGACCACGCCGATCCCTTCGTAACCCGGAAATTCCGCGTCGAGGAGCTGCGCCCAGCCAGCGTGATGATAGAAGTGACGGCTGACGAGCGGAATGTCGATGTCGCGCGTTTCACGAATCGATTTACCGTTGTCCAGGCTCTCGAGCACCGCGAGCAGCCGCGCATGTTTCTGCACTCCGCGAGCGAGCGCGTACAGATGCCGCGACCGCGCATGCGGCGACAGTGCCTTCCATCCCGGCAGCGCGGCGCGCGCCGCGTTCACGGCGGCATCCACGTCTGCCGCCGTACCGTTAGTGACGCGCGCGATGACCGCGTTCGTCGCTGGATTGAAGACGTCGAACAATTCACCCGGCTCGGTCCACTCACCGCCGATGTAGTGCCCGAAAATACGTTCATGCTTCGCCAACCAGCCGAGTGCTTCCTTGTCGCTCTCGGGCGCTGGACCGTACTCCATGGTGCGAAAGATTTCCGCGACAGTGGCCATGATCGTTATGGCATCGGTTGGCGATGAGCCGCTGCGTAACGGCCCGTGACGAAATGCTCGAGTTGGCGTTCGATGTCGGTCAGCAGCGAGCTGGCGCCGAACCGGAAGAGATCCGGACGCAGCCAGCGGTCACCGAGTTCTTCTTTCATCACAAACAGGTACTCGAGCGCATTCTTCGCGGAGCGAATTCCGCCCGCCGGTTTGAATCCGATCGCGTAGCCGGTCTGCTCATAGTATTCTCTAATCATGCGACACATGACGATGCTGAACGGCAGCGTGGCGTTGACGCCCTCCTTGCCGGTCGACGTCTTGATGAAATCGGCGCCGGCCTGCATCGCCACCATGCTCGCGCGCGCGACGTTCCCGAGAGTCGCCAACTCGCCGGTGGCGAGAATGGCCTTCATGTGCGCGTCTCCGCAGGCTTCGCGGAAACTCTTTACTTCGCGGTACAGCGCTTCGTAGTCGCCCGTGAGGACATACGCGCGTGTGATGACGATGTCGATCTCTCTTGCGCCCGCCGCCACGCTCGCGCGAATCTCTTCGATGCGCTGTTCGATCGGGCTCAAGCCCGCGGGAAATCCCGTCGACACCGCGGCGACCGGAATGTTCGATCCTTCGAGCGCTTCGACGGCCGTTTTCACCAACGCGTGATAGACGCACACCGCACCAACAGTAACGCCGAGCTTCGCAACGCCGAGTGATTCGACGAGATCGTCGCGCAACGGGTGCCTCGCTTTCGCACAGAGTCGCCGTACGTTGCCCGGCGTATCGTCGCCGGACAGAGTCGTCAAATCGATCAGCGTGATCGCGCGGAGAAGCCACGCGGCCTGCCATTCCTTTTTGACGGAACGTCTCGTCCCGACGGTCGCCGCGCGACGTTCGACCGCGCTGCGATTGACGCGAATGGCGCGCACGACATCGAGGTCGAGCGGAACGCCCGGGTTGCGCTCGATCCGATCGCTGGGAAGCGAACGCGGCGTCGTGACAAGAGTGAGATTCGGCTTTGCAGTCATGAGGCTACTGTAACGGCACAGGAGGCGCGCACGGCGTCGGGCGCGTCAATTCAATGTACCAGTTGGAGAAGGCAGAGGGGAGAAGCGACGGTTGCGCATCGCCATTCTCAGGCCTCGCCCATTACCGGCCGATCGGTTTCCCATTGTCGTCCACGACAATCACCGGCGCGAGGTTCGCGGCTTTGAGCCCGGGCTCAATCGCTTTCCGATCGCCCGAAATCACAATTACCAGTTTCCGAACATCCACCGCGCGTCTCGCCGCCGAGAGGACTTCCGATGCGGTTACGGATCCCACGCGTCCGACATAGGTGTCGAAGTAGTCGAGCGGCAGACCATTCTGGATCAGAAACACGACCCGATCCGCGATTCCTGCGTCGGTCTCGATCTGCGCCGGAAGCGTGCCGAGCAACGCACCGCGCGACAACGTCATCTCGGCCTTGGTCGGCGCCCGCTCCCCAATCTCCTTCAGTTCGGCGATCCACTCGATCAGTGTGCTGTCAACGTTGGCGGTCGCGACCGGAACCGACCCATAGATCATCGATGGAAATGGCGGACGCCGCCACACGACTGCGGCGGGCACCCCGGAATACATCCACGCGTGACGTTCGCGAATGTTCTGCTGTAATCGGCTTCCCGGAGTGGCGCCGAGGATTGGCCCCATCGTTTCGAGCGCCGCAAAGTCAGGCGATGCGCGATCGGGGCCCAGCGTGCCGACGAACATGAGACTCTGCTGAACACCCGGTCGATCCATGAGGTAGATCGTCGTCGCCGACGGCGGCACAGTCGTCGTCAGAATTGGCGGCGGCGTCGGTCCACGCGACCAGCTCGAAAACACCTTCACCACTTCCGCGAATGCGTCGTCTGCCTTGACGTCGCCCACGATCACAAGCGTCGTCGTGTTCGGGCGCAGGTAGGTGTCATAAAAATTCACCACGTCATCGCGTGTGAATGAATTCAACACTCCGGGCGACGACACCACGGTTCTCGACAGCGGGTGATCCTCGCCCAGCAACTTCGCGAAGAAGACGCGGCGCGGAATGGTGTAAGGAACCGCGCGCTGCGCCTCTGCCGCCGCGACGAGTGCCGCCTTTTGCCGTTCGAGCGCCGTCGCCGGAAACGCCGGATGAATCAACATGTCCGCCATCATCGACAACGACGGACCGAAATTCTCGGTGATCGTCGTAAATTGAAGCGGAGAGACCGCGCTCCCGAGTTTCGCCGTCGCCGCGGCTTGTTGCTCCGGCGTGGTCGACTCCGTTCCTTCGCGGAGCATGGCAGTGTCGAGTGCGAACAAACCCTCCTTTCCCGGCGGGTCGAACAGCGAATCGACGCCAAACACCACGCGAACAACGACGAGCGGCAACGCATGCTCTTCGACGACGATCACCCGTAGCCCGTTCGTGAGTGTTTTCTCACGCGACGCGGGAAAGTGAAATTCCGCCGGTGGCGGCGCGATCGGCCGCTTCGATCGATCGAGCGTTTGGGCACTCACTGCGGTCGCGACCAAGGCGAGGCACACGGTGGCGGTCGATGCGGCCTGCCGAACGCTCACGGCGTAACCTTCGCTTGCGACGCTGGCGTGATGTTCTGATACGGAAGGGTCGGTTTGCTGATCAAATTCAGCTTGCCGGCGGGGACCATGCTCAACACCACGCGATGTCCGGTCAAATATTGCCGCGCGACGCGCGTGACGTCCGCAGACGTGACATCGAAGGCACGCTGCGCCTGCTTGGCGTACGCGACGGGATCGCCCGCGAACACTTCGCCATGCGCGAGCGTATCGGCGCGCATCGCGCGGGTTTGAAGCGTCGTCGTCGCGAGGACCGCATTCGATTTTGCGAATGCTTCTAGCTCCTCTCGCGTGGCTGGCTGCGCCGGAAGCATCGCAATGACGCTATCGACGACCTGTTCGATGCGCGTGAGCGATGCCTCCGGCCTCGGAAACACTTCGATCTGAAAAATGCCGGCCCGCTCGTCGTCGAAGTTGTCGGCAACGACGCGTGTCGCGAGGCCGAGGTCGTACACCAATGCCTTCGACAGACGTCCGGTGCGATCGCGGGTCAGCACCGACACGAGCGCTTTCAACGCGACCCGATCGGGATTGGAGAAGGCCGCGCCGGGCCATGCGATGCGAAGGCGCGGCACCCGTGCGCGTGCGTCTTCGAGCACCGCGCGCGTTTCCGGCGACGGGCTCAGATCGGGAATCGTCGCGCGCGGCGGTGTCGCTCCGCGCGCGATGTCGCCGAAATATTTCGTAATTAGTATTTTTGCATTGGCGGCGGTGACGTCGCCGCTCAGCGAGACGATGGCATTGTTCGGCACGTAATACGGCAGACAAAACGCCTTGGCATCCGCGGCGGTGGCAGATCGCAGATATGTCATCGGGCCAACAGGGTCGATGGCATACGGACTGCCCGGAGGAAACAGCCATTCGAGGGTGAGCCCGTCCGCGACGCCGAACACCGGCGTCTCACGGTTCTGCGCCCGCTCCTGGGCAATGACCGACTTCACCGAAGCAACGTGCGTGGAATCCGCCCGGCTCAGCGGCGCCGCCATACGATCCGACTCGAGCCAGAGCATCGTTTCCAATTGATTGCTCGGGGCCGTGGCGAAGAAGTGCGTCACGTCCTCCGACGTCGCACCCCAGTGGGCCGACGTTCCTCCGATCGATTGGATGAAGACCTTCGCGGGGAGTGGCTCGTTCGGCGACCCTTCACCCATGAGATGTTCGCACAGGTGGGAAAGGCCCGTATGCCCCTGCTGCTCGTCTTTGGCGCCGACATGATACCAGACGTCCACGGCCACCAGCGGCGCGGAGTGGTCCTCGTTGACAAGCGCCACCAGACCATTCTGAAGCACGAATCGACTGTACGCAATCGGCCGTACCGCCTGCGCCCGGCCGTCGCGTCCGCCGAGTACTGCCAGCGACGCCAGCGTCATCGTGACGCCGAAAATCCGCGCGGAGTTCATACTTTCAAGTTAGCGAGAGACACGAACATTGGAATCCTTTAATAATTCGCGAAGAGTCGGAAACAAACGGTTGGATTCTTGTTTACGCGCGAAGGAGCGACGTTCCTAGCACGGTTTCCCCTTGCGTTTCGTGCGGTCGCGCGCATTGTAGACCTTCAGCAACTGGCCGATCGATCGCGATGCCGCGATTGAGCCAATTCGACGAAAGCCGCTCGGTACGTGGCAGGGACGGAACTTCACGACGATGAACGCTCTGCGACGTCGCTGGCTCGTTTCTGTCGTGCAACCGACGATCACGCTTCGCGAAACCGCGGCGCAGAGCGGCGCTCACGACATCCGCCTCACCGGAATACCGGCGGCCCTCGTCGTCCTTGGCGTCGTGGCGATCGTCATCGGCCTTTTCCTCCGCTACTTCGTCGTGCGCCGACAGGCGCGTCTCAACGGACGGCGACATACGGAGGCGGCTGCCGCCCTCGAGCAGAGCGAGAATCGTTACAGATTGCTCTTCGATCACAATCCGTGTCCGATGTGCGTGTTCGACGCCGCAACGTCGGCAATTCTCGAGGTCAACGACTCCGCGGTTGCGATGTACGGCTACTCGCGCGACGAGTTCGCGCGCATGACGCTCCATGATCTCAGCGCACCAGACGACCGCGCCCAATTCGATGCGGTCGAGCGCGTCGAGATCGACGGGGCGTACACGAAACAATATGCGAGGCACGTCCGGCGCGATGGCCTCACGATCGACGTCGAAATTCAAGAACACCCCCTCACGCTGCCCGATCGCTCCACTCGGCTCATCGTCGTCAACGACGTCACGAAACGGCTAGCGTCCGAACGCGCCGTCAGGTCCGCGCGCGAAGTGCTGCAGTCGGTATTCGACGTCGGACCGCAAGCCATCGTTGTCGTCGACGAGAATTGGTGCGTCACTCAATGGAACCGCGCAGCGGAAACACTGTTCGGATGGACGGCCGACGATGTTCTCGGCGAGTCCAGTCCGTTTCTTCCGCCCAACCTTTCCCCCGACGAGCGCGCGCGACAACTCGCTTCTGAAAAAACGAATTACGGCAAACTCGCCGAGGTGCGCCAGACGAGAAAGGACGGCACGCCGGTCGATGTACTGATGGCCTCAGCGCCGCTGACCGATTCGAGGGGCAATCGCACGGGATCGATCGCCGTCTTCACCGATCTCACCGAGCGCAAGCTGCTCGAGGAGCAACTACGTCAATCGCAGAAGATGGAAGCGATCGGAACGTTGGCCGGCGGCATTGCGCACGACTTCAACAACATCCTCACCGTCATCACGTCGTATTCGAGTTTATTGCTCGAGGAAGCGGCCGACGAAACACAGCGCGCGCAGCTCGCTGAGGTTGCCGCGGCGGCAAAGAAGGCCACCGAGCTCACACGACAATTGCTCACGTTCAGCCGCCGCGACATCGTTCGCCTGCGGCCTGTGAGCATCAACGAAACCGTGAATGGGTTGCGGCCGATGCTGCGTCGGTTGCTCTCGACGAACATCGACGTCGTCACGACCCTGTCTCCGGCCACAGGGTTTGTCGTCGCCGATCCGAGCCAACTCGAGCAAATCATCATGAATCTCGCGGTGAACGCAGCCGACGCGATGCCCGACGGCGGGTCTCTCGTCATCGAAACGCGAGACGTCGAGCTCGACGCGGGCTACGCCCAGCTGCACACGGGAGTGCGCGCCGGCATGTACGTAATGCTCGCCGTGAGCGATACCGGCACCGGCATGGACGCGGCGACCCTGCGAAAGATCTTCGAACCGTTCTTCACGACGAAAGAAGTAGGACGAGGCACGGGACTCGGCCTCGCCACGGTCTACGCCATCGTCAATCAGCTCGGCGGAACAATTTGGGTCTACAGCGAGCTTGGACACGGTGCGACTTTCAAGATCTATCTACCGCGCGACGGAGCTCGGCGTTCCTTAAACACTCCTGCCGCGGTGGCCGTGGTAAAATCGAATAGCGTCATAGTGCTGCTGGTCGAGGACGACGAGCCGGTCCGGCGAGCCGTTCGCCGAATGCTCGAACGATTCGGCCATCTGGTTCTCGAAGCCGTCGATGGCGAAGCGGGGCTAGTCGTCGCGGCCGAGCATGAAGGTCCCATCGACGTTGTCGTGACGGACTTGATGATGCCGCGCTTGAACGGCCGCGCGTTCGCCGCCGCGCTCGAGAAGATGCGACCGGGTATCCCCGTTGTGTTCACATCGGGATATACCGACGACGCGGTACTGCGACGCGGCTTCGTCGGAACCAATCACACGTTCCTTCAGAAGCCGTTCACCGGCGAACAGCTCGCGAGCGCGATTGCCGCGCTCACCGCGGTCGCCCGGGCTGAAGACACGGACAAAGAAACAGCCAGTGGCGACTCCTGACGCCACCGGCTGTTTCACGATCCTACAACGCTGCGGTTTACGCTTCCCAGCTGAGCGACGGCTTTCCGAAGTGCCCGTAGTTGGTCGTGCTGCGATAAATGGGATTGCGCAGCTTGAGGCGTTCGATCATCGCGGCGGGCCGATAGTCGAACGTCCGCACGAAATCCTCGGCGGCCTTCCAGTCACCTGTGCCGAACGTGTCCACGCGCACCGACACCGGCTCCGCGCGGCCGATGGCGTACGCGACCTGCACTTCCGCGCGCTTGGCGAATCCGTTCTTCACCACCTGGCGAGCAACGAAACGGCCGAAGTACGCGCCGCTGCGATCGACCTTCGACGGATCCTTGCCGCTGAAGGCGCCGCCACCGTGACGTCCCATTCCGCCGTAGGAGTCGACGATGATCTTGCGACCCGTCACGCCACAGTCCGCCGACGGCCCGCCTTCGATGAACTGGCCCGTGGGATTCACGAGCACTTCGATGTGGGGTCCGAACCACGCGCCAAGCACTTCGGGGGCAATGCAGCTTGCGATGTAGTCGGTGATCTCGGCGTGCGACGCGTCCGCGGCATGCTGGGTCGACACGAGCACCGTCTCGACGCGCGTCGGCTGGTTGTCTTCGTAACGCACGCTGACCTGCGTCTTCACGTCGGGGCGCAGCCACGCGCGCTCACCGGCCTTCCGACCCTTCGCTAGACGCTGCGACAACTGGTGAGCAAGTTGAATTGGCAGCGGCATGAGCTCCGGCGTTTCGTCGGTCGCGTAGCCAAACATGATGCCCTGGTCGCCGGCGCCGCCCGTGTCGACACCCATCGCGATGTCGCCAGACTGCTTGCTGATGAACTGAATTACCGTCACGCCGTCGGCGTTGAAAGCCTCGGCAGGATCGGTGTAGCCGATTTCGCGAATGGCGTCGCGCGCAACCTTTTCGTAGTCGACGGTGGTGCGCGACGTGATTTCCCCGGCGAGCACGACCTGTCCGCTCTTGCACAGCACTTCGCACGCGACGCGGCTGCTCGGGTCGCCGGACAGGTGGGCGTCGAGGATGGAATCGGCGATGAAGTCGCAAACCTTATCGGGATGTCCTTCGCTGACCGATTCAGAACTGAACGTGTACGAGCTCATTGGAAATCTCCGTGATGTCGCGCCGAACGCCGGCGAACAAAAAACCCCCGACAGTGGATCCGTCGAGGGCCGGTGATTACCCTGCGACTTAGACGGGTTTGTTTCCGTGGCACTTTGGCCATTCGGTGCGCGGCCCGTCAAATCGGGGAAATCGCCGCGCGAACTTGAAGCTAAACGTTGGGTAGGCCGCGTCAAGCCGCGCCGGAATCTGTCACGAAAGGTTGCAGCGTTCGTGTCCCGCGCATCGCCCGGCCAGCGCCGAATCACGGAATCGTGATTAGGCCGACGCTGCCGCCCAGATCGTCGTTGGCGCGCGGGAGATTCGCCGGCGCCAGCCACTCTCCACCGTCTATACGAATCGCAATTCGATGCAGCCCGGCGCTCATTTCGCGCGCCAGACGCCACACGCCCCCGTCCCGCTCGAGCTCCACGGGTTGCCATGAGGTGAAGTCGCCCATGACCTCCAGACGTGCTCCATCGACGCCGCGAATTTCGATGCGACCGCGTCCGTTACCGAGCGCAATTACTGTCACGCGTGCACCTCGCGGCTCGTCACGAACCACGCTCGGCATATGCGGTCGCGCCGCCAGGCGAAGCGAAAGACTTGCGTACGTGGCGCGCGGAACTCCACGCGTCGCATCGTCGAGTGTGCGGCCGGCGCCGAACACGATGGCCGTGCGATCTGTAAACCAGAATGCGGCGTCGGCCGCGCCCCATCCGCCGGTGCTCACGACTCCATGAAAGCCGGAGCGCAGTCCAGCCGTTGCACCGACCTCCACTCGCTGCCGCTCCTCGCGCCAGCCGAGCGTCGCGTCGCCGTACGAGGTTCCGCGCACGCCGGTTTGACTCAGCGTCGAACCCTGCACGACCACGCGCTGGGTGATCATTGAGGGAATGCTCACGGCCGAAACATTCGCGGTCCACTGGCCGGCGTTCGTCACGAGATACGCGTCGCCCTGCGCGTGAAACAGACCGTTCGCGTCGCCCGCCCGCTCGATTGCACCCGCGCCCGCGCCAAACGCGAATCCCGTGGTCGCGCCCTCGAAGCGAACACGCGCCATGCCTTCGCCGCTCGTCGTCGGAACGTCGTTCGACTGTCCGAATCCGCTGACGGCGCCGGCCAACTCCCATCGAGCCGCGCCGCCGGGCTCGCCGAGAACGGAGCCGAGCACGAGGGCCTGTCCCGTTGCGCGATTCGCGCCGGCGTACGCGATGAGCGCACTCGATCGCAGCGACGCGCGGCTTCCGTACGCGTCGAACGTCGCTCCCGCCGTCAGCGCATTCGACGTGGGTATTCCAGTTTGCTCAAGACGCGCCGCGCCCGCGTCGCCAGTCAATTGCCACTGAGCCCCGGCAGACGCCATCGCGGCAAACAGAAACGAAACGGCCAGCGGTGCTCGGCGCATCCTCCAAGCTAGCTGGCGGAAGGATCAGATGATTAGGGTTTCTTCGGAGCCGACGCGGCGATACCCGCCGCGGTCGCAGCTGCAGACAGCGGGGCAAGCACGGCATTCAAACCCCGCGCACGAGCATCGAGCGCGCTGATCGCCGCAGCACCAGACGCGACGTCGAGGTTCACATTGTTGCCGAGGTCCGCGAGTTGTTGCTGAGATGCGCCGCGCTTGACGAAACTCACGACCGTTTCCGCCGCACGCTGCACGGGGACCCCGCTCGCGACGAGTTGCGCGAGGACGCCCAGCGGAAATGCGAGTGGTTTGTCGCCGACCGCGGCGCGGATCGCCTGTAAGGATTCTCTCGTTGCGCCGTTGCTGAGCGCGTCTTCACCCGCCGCGATGTCGCTCGGCGTTGCGCCCGGGGCGAGTGCGTCGCGCGCGACGGGCAGGCGTGACGCAATCGCGCGAGCCGCCGCAACGATTCGCGCCGGCGCCGCGTGCACCGTAGACACGCCGTAATGCACCTTGGTGAGAATGGGCTCGACCGGAAGGCCATTCTGCCGCGTCGCTTCGACGATCTTGGTGATCTGCTCGCTCGCGTCGCGATCGCCGGGAATGAGCGACGCATCCTGAGACGTCGCAGTGCGCGCGGTGACAATGAGCATTCCTGTTATGACTACCGCTCGACGGATCATGGCCGGCCCACGATGACGACCGATCCCTCGGAGCCGAGGTCTGGGTCGCTCGCCTTGGGCGCGCGCGGGTCGAGCACGAAGAGCGAGTCGTCGACCATGAAGCCGTACAGATGACGGCCGGGCATCACGGGAACAATGGTCGACCACAGCACACCGTCGGGGGAACGCACCAGCGGCGCGATCTTCGGATTCCAATCGTTGAAATCTCCAACGACCGACACGCGATGCGCCGCCGCGCTCCGCAGCGTGAACTGCTGCGGGAGCGCAACCATATCCGAAGAGCTCGCGGACGCGGACCGCATCGACGGCGATGCCGCGCCGGCGACTTGTGGCGTTGCGTGCTCGGCCGGAACAGCAGGTGAAGGAGACGGAAACGCGCCGCGGCTCACGAAGCCGACGATCAATGCGGCGGCAATCAGTCCGCCAGCGGCCGCAAAACGTGGCGCGTTCGACCGGCGCGGCGGCTTGATGAGTACATCGTCATCGGCGGGCGAAACACGCGCCGCCGCCGCCGCGAGCACCACACGCTTCACCTTGCCTGGATCGGCGTCGGGCAACCGTCGCAGCTCGTCGATTGCACGCCGAAGTACGGGATCCTTTTCCGCGTCGCTCATGCGACGTCCCCTCCGCGTGCCGCGACCGGCGCAAGATGCTTCCGCAGCGCATCGCTCGCGCGCTTGACGCGCATCTTGAGGGCCGACTGCTTCACGCCGGTCATGCGCTCGATCTCCTCGTACGAGAAGCCTTCGACGTAGTGGAGGAGAAAAATTTCGCGATTGTAGACGGGAACGTCCGAAAGCGCGCGGCGCACTGCGTCGCCCCAGTCATCTTCGATTCTGTCAACCGACGCCGCAGGCGCGGCTATTCGTTCGAGGGCCGCGTCGTCGTCGACCGCCCGCGCGCCCTGACGGCCGAACGCGGTGTTCGCCGATCGGCAGCAGTTGCCGAGTATTTGGAAGAGCCACGACTCGAACCGCGCGCTCTCTTCGTACCGCGGCAGCGCACGATACAGGCGGATGAACGCCTCCTGCACCATATCCTCAGCGTCGTCAGGATTGCGCAGTGTAGCCCGCGCGAACCGCAGACAGCGCCGGTAATACGCGTCGACGATCTCGGTGAACGCGTCGATATCGCCGAGCTTGGCTCGGCTGATTGTCCTCGCGTCGAGCACGGCGGTGGCAGCGGGGCGCGGCAGAGGCAGGCGTGAAGCGGTCAGGTTGAGTCTCGACATACGATTACTAAGCGTAACCGGATGCGGGCGCGGACGGTCACCGGAACTGGCTTCTGGCCTTTGGCGACCGGCTTCCACCAATTCTCTAGATAAAACTCACCCGACTCGCCGCTGTTCTGCGCCCCGTTTGCCTGAAGGCCAGAAGCCTGAGCCAGACGCTAGAAGCCAGTTCACACCGCGTCCGACAAGCTGGTGAAATTGAAGTCCCGCACTTTGATCGTCGGCATCACGACGTCGCCGCCGGCTTCAGTACCCGCGACACGCACACCGCGGCCGATCCCCTCGAGATTGTTCAGCATGAACAACGGCGATTCGTTGAAGCGGAAGTTCTTCACCGCTTTCGTCACCTTGCCGTTTTCGATGAGGAACGTGCCGTCGCGCGTGAGGCCCGTGTAGAGCACGGTGCGCGGGTCGACCTGCCGCAGATACCACAAGCGCGTGACGAGGATTCCGCGCGGCGTCGACGCTATGAGTTCTTCTCTCGTCTGCGTTCCGCTTTCGAACTTTACCGCGTTCGTGCCGGCGTCCGGCTCTTGATGCTGCTTTTGCCCCCAGAAGCGCGAGTACGTCAGCTTCTTGAGTATTCCCTTATCGATCCACACCTGCCGGTGCGCCGGCAACCCCTGGCCGTCGAACGTATTGCTCAGAAGTTGTGGATCGGCGGGATCGGAGAACAGCGTGACACGTTCATCGACCACCTTTTCGCCAATCTTCGTTCCGCCGCCCTGTTTCGCGAACGGGCTGCGCCCCTCGTCGGCGGAGCGCGCGTCGAGCGAGAACGCCAGTAACTGGACGAGGTCGCCGACCGCCTGTGGCTCGAGGATCACAGTGTACCGGCCCGGCTCTACCGCAACCGGATTGCGCGACAGCCGCGCTTTCTCGATCGCATGCTCGGCGACGGCCTTCACGTCGACCTGTGACCAATCCGGATGATCCGCGCCGGCCCAACCAGAGCCAGTGCCGTCCGCCGTCCGCACGGTGAGCGTGTAGTTCGCCGACGTGCCCGACTGATAGCCGAACAATCCCTTGCCGTTGCCGACCGCACCCGCTCCAATGCCAGTTTGCAAATACCCCGCGGCTTTGAGATCGCCCGCCGCCTTGCACGGATCGATCGCACTGCGAGCCACCTCGGCGCGGCCTTCCGGGCCGAGGTTGGCGGTAGAGTCGAAGTAGCTCGTCACGTTGTCGTACTGCTGCGGCCCGAGCTGCGGCATCGACTCCGGATCGTCTGGCGCGAGCTTCGCGAGCGCTTCGGACTGGCGCACCGCGCGCTCGAGGCCCGCGTCGGAAAAATCGTTCGTCGTCACGACGGCGTGCTTAGGGCCGAAGGCGCTCTGCACGTTCACGGTCGCCGTGGAAACGCCCCCCGCGGTGGAGATGCGATTGTCGGCGAAGCGAATGTTGGCCGTGTACCCACCCCCGACGTTCACCTGAATCGCGTCGGCCTTGGACATCTTTATAATTCTTTCAACGAGCGATTGCGCCTGGTCGCGCGTCATTACGCGGGGATCGCCGGCGGATTTCATGCCTTCCTCCCGGTGTTGATGACGTTGATGTTGCGGAAGCGCGCCGGCACGCAGCCGTGGCTCACCGAGCCGACCTGCCCGGGTTGTCCTTTTCCGTCGAAGAAGCTGGCGCCCATCATGTAGCTCGACTTGCCTCCGATCATATCCATGGCGTTCCAGAATTCCGTCGTCTTCATCTGGTAGGCAACGTCCTTCAGCATGCCGCCGAGTTTGCCGTTCTTGATCTCGTAGAAGACCTGACCGCCGAATTGCGCGTTGTAGCGCTGCTGGTCGATCGAGAATGACCCGTCGCCGATGATCGCGATGCCGTTGTCGGTGGCCGCGATCAGATCTTCCCACTTCAAGTCCTTCTCGCCCGGCAGCAGCGACACGTTCGGCATGCGCTGGAACTGGACGTCGCTCCAATTGTCGGCGTTGCAGCATCCATGCGAGCGAACCGGCTCGCCAATCTTCTTGTAGTAGTCGGCCAACCACGGCGCCTGCTCACGACTTGTTTGGTAGTCTCTAAAGATGCCGTTCTTGATGATGAGGAACGATTCGGGCTTTACGCCGTCGTCGTCGTAGCCAATCGTAGCGCAGCCACCCTCCTGCGAACGATCGCCCTGAATGTTCATGATTGGCGGACCGTACTTCAGCTTGCCGAGCATCTTTTCCGGCGGCGCGACGAAGCTGGTGCCGGCGTAATTCGCCTCGTAGCCCATCGCGCGGTCCAACTCCGTGGGATGCCCGATGGACTCGTGGATCGTGAGCCAGAGGTGCGACGGATGTAACACCAGATCGTACCGGCCCACGTCGACCGGCTTCGCCTTCAGCTTCTCGGCGGCCTCTTCTCCCCACTGTTTCGCGTTGCCGAGGAGGTTCGCCGCGACGATGTACTCCCAGCCTCGTCCGGCCGGTTGCACCATGTTCGCGCGCGATTGGAAATCGCTGAAGTCCGACGACACCGCGGTCACCGTAAATGGGACCCAGCTTCGAATCACCGTCTGCGTGATGAACGAGCCGTCGGTATTGGCGTAGTTGCGATCTTCGCGCACGAAAAAGAGGAAGCTGTTGACGAACTTTACGTTCGCCACCGTCATTGCTTCGGTGTTCGCGTCGATCAGCAGCGCTGCCTTCTGTTCGATGGGAATCGTGAATGGGTCGATTTCGTAGCTGCTCTTCCAGGTCGCGTTCGGATATGAAGGCGACGCCGCGAGCACGACTGGCGCAGCCCCAGGAATTCGATTCGCCTTCGCGATCGCAGCCGCTTCACGCGCCGCGGCGACGACGCCGTCGCGGGTCAGCGTTTGAGACGCCGCGAAGCCCCATGCGCCGTCCACCAACGCGCGAATGCCTATGCCGATCGAATCAGTGTCGCCGACTTGCACGATCTGTTTCTCGCGCGTGCCGACGAAGTTCTGCCGATACCGACCGATGCGCGCGTCGGAGAACGATGCGCCCGCCGCTTTCGCCGCGCCGATCGCATCCATCAGCAGTTCCTTGATCGGCAGCTCTTCGAGCGAACCGATACCGCGTGGATAGATCGGACCGCCCGGCATCGCGCCGGCGATGTTCGACAACAACGACGAACCGGTAGCCGCCATCGCCGCGGCGGCACCGGTGCGTTTCAGAAAGTCGCGTCTACTCGTCATTTATTGCCACGGCAGTCATGAGATTGTTCGCAAAGGGCTCGTTTTATGATAAGTAACTCATTCAACGGAACGCCACGCTCGGATGTTCGCTTTGTGTAGACATCGAGCGGTGGCACCCATGGCTCGACCCACGACGCTGTAGCGGGTCTTTCGTTCGGCCGCTCGGCGTCGCTTACGACGGCTGACCCATGTTCTCCGTCAAGAGCTGAAACAGGCTGCCCTTCACATACTGGTCCCAGCCCTTCACACACATCTCATAGCACTCGACGGCCGGCATGATCCCGACGTGCGCGAACTGAATCCTCGTTTCCCGATCACTCTCCGTGATCATCCAGACGACCGTGGTGCCGGTCCATTCCGTCCTATCCTTGAGCATGCCGAGGTAGCAGTCTGTGACAGTCCAGACAGCTTCGACGTTCGGCACGACCCCGGTCACGCGGAACGTTACGAACGATTCGCCGCCGAAACGAACGGTGAAAACGTCGTTCAGGGCTCGGGCACGTCCTTCGAACTTCGTCACCCACCACTCGCCGACGCGCGTGATTTTGTCGAACGCTTCCGCTGCGGTAACCGGTGCCGCGATCTCGCAGTGATAGTGGTCGGCGACTACGGCGTTGGCGTACATGGTCTTCGGCGACTTGTCGGCGAGGTTGAGAGTGCGGGTGCTGGGGGCGGTGGTTTCCATGGATCGTCTCCGGTTGGTGTGTTGCGGTTGGTGTGGTGTGATTGATCTGACTGCTGAGGCGCTCACCTGCTGGCGCCGGGCGGTTCCGCGACGGGGTCATTTTCTACGAACTCTTTCAGGCGGTCGAGTGCCTCGTCCCATTGCTGCGAAATCCGATCGAGATACTCGTGCGCCTCGGCCAGGCGTTTCGGCTCCAGATCCCAGACGCGCTCTCGCCCCCGGCGGCTGCTTTTTACGAGCCCCGCGTTTGACAGCACCCGGAGGTGCTTCGTGATGGCCTGACGCGTCACCGGCGTATCGGCGCTGAGATGCGTGATCGACCCAGGGCCGCCGGAGGAAAGCCGGTAGAGCAGGCGGAGACGCGTCTTGTCGCCGAGTGCGGCAAAGAGTGGCGCCGCGTCGCCCACGCGGGCGTTCGACGCGAGGCTAGCCTGCGACATGGCGCTCGATGTTCTTGAGCTGGGACGTCCATCCGTGATCGTTCATGCGGAACGCTTCGTCGCGGCGGGCCGGTGGAAGCCGGTCGAAGCCGGATTCGACGACGGTGAGCGACGTTCCCTCCGCCGTCTCTGTTAGCCGAAACTCGACAAGCGTCGTCGGCTCGCTCGTGTAGTCCACCTCCGGATCATTGGCGAACGGATGCCAACGGTAGGAGAAGAGCGTTTCGGGGTCCATCCGCTCGATCATCAACTCCATGACTACATGCTCGTAGCCGGGGATCGTGATCGCTGCCTTGATGGTTTTGCCGACTGCAAACGCGTCCTCGAACTTCACCCGGAACCAGGTCCCGAATTCCTCGGCGTTCGTGAGCGCGCGCCAGACGCGTGCCCGTGGCGCTTGCAGCACGACCTTCTTCTCGATGCGGTCGGTGCTCGTCATGTACGATCTCCTGGTGTCTCATGGCCTGACTGCGTGATCGATGTGCAACCTTATGGTTGCACAATAGCACATTCGGAATTAAACGCAACCCTCAGGTTGCATACGACGCACTTTCGTTTCGGCGAAGGCAATTCGTCGACGGGGGACTGGGCTGGAATGTGGGGGTTGACGGGAGGGCGAACCAGTGTCACCTTCCATCCGGATATACGGATATATGGCCGCCCCTCGCACGACCGTCCTCGACCGCCTCAGCGCGCTCGCCGACCCGACCCGAAGCCGAATTTTGCTTCTGCTCGAGCGGCACGAGCTCACTGTCAGCGAGCTCTGTTCGGCGCTCCAGCTCCCGCAGTCGACCGTCAGCCGGCATCTCAAACTGCTGTCGGACGACGGCTGGGTCGCCGCGCGCGGCGAAGCCACAAGTCGCTTTTACCGCATGAGCGTCGATCAACTCGGCGCCGACGCGAAGGATTTGTGGTCAGTGGTACGGGCGCAGATCTCGAATGCCGTCAGCGCCGCGCAGGATCAGCGGCGCGCCGAACGCGTTCTGTCGAAGCGGCTCGACAAGGCGCATCTCTTCTTTTTGAACTCGGCCGACACGTGGGACGCGCTTCGGAGCGAAATGATTGGGGCGCGCACCGATTTGCTCGCTCTTCTCGACCTTTTCGACGAAGAATGGGTCGTGGGGGACTTGGGTTGCGGCGCCGGCCACATCAGCGAAGCGCTCGCGCCGTGCGTGAGTCGCGTGATCGCCGTCGACGAATCGGGGCCAATGATCGCGGCTGCCGAGACGCGCCTCGCTCAGCATGACAATGTTGATCTGAGAATTGGCAACATCGAGTCATTGCCGATTGACGACGGCACACTGGATGTGGCGATCCTTTTTCTCGTCGCCCATTTCATCTCCGATCCCGCGAAGGTCATGCGCGAGATTCGACGCGTGCTCAAGCCGGGTGGGCGCATTCTGATCGTCGACCTGATCGGCCACGATCGCGTGGAATACGTCGTTCAACTCGGCCACGTCTGGCAGGGGTTCGATGGTGATCACATGAAAGAGTGGATGGGAAACGCGGGGTTCACTCGGTGCCGGTATCGGCCGCTGCCGCCGGATCCGGACGCAAAAGGACCCGATTTGTTCGTCGCAAGCGCGAGAAGAAGCGCGTGAAAATGCGAATGATCGTTTGCAGTCGCTCGTACCGAAGTTCACACACTCACTGTTAGAGGATTCTCATGGGAGTCGCCGCGTTGGTCGAATCACCGAAGTTTGCCGCTACCGATCGTCCGCCGTTCAAGGTCGCCGATCTCTCCCTGGCCGAATTCGGCCGCAAGGAGATCCGCCTCGCCGAGCAGGAAATGCCCGGCCTGATGGCCATTCGCGATGAGTACAACGGCACGAACCCGCTCGCCGGCGCGCGCATCATGGGCTCGTTGCACATGACGGTGCAGACGGCGGTTCTCATCGAGACGCTCGTCGACCTCGGCGCCGACGTGCGCTGGGTGTCGTGCAACATCTTCTCGACGCAGGATCATGCCGCCGCAGCAGTCGCGGTTGGTCGCACGGGCACGATCGACGCGCCGAAGGGCACGCCGGTGTTCGCGTGGAAGGGTGAGACGCTCGAAGAGTATTGGTGGTGCACGGAGCAGGCGCTGGCGTGGCCCGACGGAAAGGGCCCGAACATGCTGCTCGACGACGGCGGCGACGCGACGTTGCTCGTCCACAAAGGCGCCGAGTTCGAAGGCAGCGGCAAGATTCCGGCGTTCGATGAAGCGAACGATCCTGAAGAGTGGAGCGTGATTCTCGACCTGCTTCGCGTCGAGTCGACGAAGAATCCTGGTCGTTGGACGAAGGTTGCCGCCGACATCAAAGGCGTGACCGAAGAGACGACGACCGGCGTACACCGTCTTTATGAAATGATGAACGCCGGCACGCTGCTCTTTCCGGCGATCAACGTGAACGACTCCGTGACGAAGTCGAAGTTCGACAACATCTATGGATGCCGGCATTCCGTCCTTGACGGGCTGAATCGCGCGACGGACGTGATGATCGCCGGCAAGCTCGCGGTCGTTTTCGGGTTCGGTGAAGTCGGCAAGGGCTGCGCGCAGGCGCTTCGCGGTCAGGGTGCGCGCGTCGTCATCACTGAGATCGATCCGATCTGCGCGTTGCAGGCGTGCATGGAAGGCTATCAGGTCGTGACGATCGAGGACATTCTCTCGACGGCCGACATCTTCATCACGGCCACGGGCAACTACAACATCATCACCGCCGAGCACATGGCGGGTATGAAGGACAAGGCGATCGTCGCGAACATCGGCCACTTCGACAACGAGATCGACATGGCCGGCTTGAAGAAGGTGAAGGGCCTCAAGCGCGTGAACATCAAGCCGCAATACGACGAGTTCGTGTTCCCCGACGGACACTCCGTCATGATTCTCGCCGAAGGCCGTCTGATGAACCTTGGCTGCGCGACGGGCCACCCGAGCTTCGTGATGTCGTCGAGCTTCACGAACCAAGTGATGGCGCAGATCGAAGTGTGGGCGAACCCGGGCAAGTACGAGAAGAAGGTGTACGTGCTTCCGAAGTACCTGGACGAAAAGGTCGCGCGTCTCCACCTCGGCAAGCTCGGCGCGAAGCTGACGACGCTGACGAAGGAGCAGGCGGCGTACATCGGCGTGGCGGTGGACGGACCGTACAAGCCGGAGATGTATCGGTATTAGCTGATGGCCGAGGGGCCGGGGCCGTTGGTCCCCGGCTTGACGTGGACACAATAGTTATAGGAGAGCTAGCTCGTTACAGCCTGTAGCCCGGACCGGTGTTCCGTCGGGCGATCCGCTTGCACCATACGGGCGGTCGTCGTTTCGGTGTGCGGCACCAAAGGGCGAACGCGGACTGGAACGGAATAAGCGGACAGGCGCGGAGACTGCGTTCAAAGCAACGGCGTTGAGAGCGACGGCGTTGAGAACCACGACTTTCGAAGAGCCTGCATTCGAGCAGGATAGGTCAGCAGGCGCGTTCAAAAAGACCTCATTCAATTGTTTTTTTGCACTGAAATCGCTTATCGTTTCTCCTATTGAACGCAGTCTCCGCGTCCGTCCGCCCAATTCCGCTCCAGTCCGCGTTCAGCAGTTGGCCACCACTCGATCCCGCTTGATCCGCCGCGATAACGATCGACGCTGACGGGGCGATGCTCGCGCCGTTCGACGCAATCATCGCAGGTTTCGCGACGATCATTGCGCCTGCCGACGACGTGTGGGTCATTTTCGCGACGATCATTGCGCCTGCCGACGACGTGTGGGTCATTTTCGCGAGGATCACGGCGCCTGCCGACGACGTGTGGGTCATTTTCGCGAGGATCACGGCGCCCGCCGACGACATGTTGGTCGTTTTCGCGACGATGATCGCGCGTGCCGACGACAGCGCGGTGCCGTTCGGGGCGACGACGGCGGCATTCGCGACGGCAACTGCCACATTCGCAACGGCGTCTGCCTTTTCGGCGCGCAACGCGGCTGGACCTCGTGCCAGTGATCGATTCCTTTGCCCTTCAGAAAACTGACGACCCGCAGGCTGCTGTGTCGCGTTGCTACCCCAGAGCCGCGAGCGCCCGGTCGAACTCCGTCATCAGCGTGTCGCCGTCCTCGTCACTGAATGGCATTGGCGGACGAATCTTCACGACGTTGTGATATGGACCGTCGGTGCCGAGGAGAATGCCGCGTTCGCGCATGCGGTTCGACACGAACGATGCTTCCGCGCCGGCGGGTTCGAGCGACCCGCGATCTCTCACGAGCTCGACGCCGAGGAAAAGACCGGACCCTCGAACGTCGCCAACGATCGGATATTTCTCGCTCAATTTTCGCAGACCTCGGAGCATCTGTTCTCCAACGCGCAGCGCGTGCGCCTGGAGACCTTCGTCGCGCAATACATCGAGCACCGCAATTCCAACCGCGCAGGACACCGTGTTGCCGCCGAAGGTGCTGAAGAATTCCATCCCGTTGTCGAACGCATTCGCGATCGCCCGCGTGGTGGCAACCGCGCCGATCGGATGACCGTTGCCCAGCGGCTTGCCCATCACCACCACATCTGGAACGACGCCCTGATCCTCGAACGCCCAGAAGCTCGTGCCCATGCGCCCAAGCCCCGTCTGGACCTCGTCCGCGATGCACAGGCCGCCCGAACCGCGAACCGCTCGATAGGCATTTTCTAAATATCCCGGCGGGAGAATCAACTGGCCGCCGACGCTCGGACACGTTTCCGCGATGAACCCACCGAGTGAGCGACCTCCGTTTGCGATGCGGTCAACGATCGCCGACACGCCC
>JBDTAE010000096.1:0-31045 GCA_039924785.1 Gemmatimonadaceae bacterium
GCAGCGACCATCCTTTTATGCCGATAGCTGTTAGCTGTGCTGGTAGCTGATGGCCGGTAGCTGGCACTAAGCCAGCACTAAGCCCGAAACCGAGGAACGACCGCCAGCGCCGCGGCGACGAGGAAGAGGCCCAGCACGAAGCCGACTAACACGACATACATGTTCTGGGGAATTTTTCCTTTGCGGCGCGCCGAATTGCCCGCGACGATGATAACAAAAAGTACGAGCCCCATCGAGACGACCATTGTCATTGAGTTCTCTCTGTCGCATGTCGTTGCAGTCTCGCCCGTAGTGCGGCCTGAACTGTCGGCCACTCGGCACCGAGAATAGAAAAGTAGGCCATGTCTCGCGACCGCCCGTTGGCCGCGATTAGACGTTTTGGAAATGTCCCTTCTTCTGCCGCGCCAAGCCCGAGGATCGCGGTGCGCGCCCGCGTGTTGAGCGTCTCAGTTTTGAAAACCACTTTTGTACGCCAAGGACGTCGAACGCGTAGCTGACCAGGAAGAGCTTCGCCTCAACATTTGGCGCCCGTTCGCTGTGCCGACCGAGCAAGCCATGTCGCACCAATCTCCAGTCGTCTGTGCGGAAGCGCAATATCCATGAACCGAGTCGACCTGATAACAGTGTTGTCGTCGCGACGAACGATGACAAAGGGCCGACTCACGTCGCGAAGCTGATCCGCGAGCGCTTCGTCGACATACTCCTCCATGTCCGCTCGAGCTATGATTGCCGGAGGTTGCAGTCGCCAGAGCTCAGGATCGAAACCGATTTCCGTGAGCCGCGCCAGATGAGATCTTGTGAGCTGCTCGAGGGACACGAGCGTTCCGTGAAGCGAGAGCGGCGCGAGAGGCATCGACGTTTCCATATATTGTTCGCACATATGGAATGAGCAGACGACAAATGCGAACGAATCCTACGTCATACGAGCCACCGGAGCGGTGTCGAGCGGTCGCGACCAGTAGTTTGGGCTATGTTGCTTGTGAGCTTCCGACTACCGAGAGGTCTCCCTGCCGATCACTCCGACGCTGTCCATCCTGGCTATCGTAGTCGGGATCGTCGTGTGGATCCTGAAGTGCCGCAACATCCTGCGCGAATACGAACGCGCCGTCGTCTTAAGCTTCGGGCGTCTGCTGCCGCACGACAAAGGACCCGGGGATCGTTCTCATTCTGTGGCCGATGGACACGATGGTCCGCGTAAACGCGTCGTGATGGGAGGTCCGCCGCAATTGCGACCGTCCGCGGCGAAGTGGAGCTGGACGACCTGCTGTCACCCCGAGGAATCGGCCGAGCATGCGGCGGCACTCTTTGTCACCACCTGTCGCGCAGCGCGGCTCGATCCCCGCGGTATCGTCTTGCACGCGGACAACGGCGGCCCGATGAAAGGAGCGACGATGGTCAGCACCCTCGAGCGCTTGGGGGTCCTCGGGTCCTTCAGTCGTCCGCGCGTGAGCGATGACAACCCGTACTCCGAAGCGCTCTTTCGCACCCTCAAATACAGTCCGGCATATCCGTCCTCGCCCTTCGCGGATCTCGCCGCGGCCCGGGCTTGGGTCGAGACATTCGTCGGTTGGTACAACACCCAACATTTGCACAGCGCCATTCAGTTTGGCACACCGGCCGATCGGCACGCCGGCCGCGACGTCGCGCTGCTCGTGGCACGCGGCTACGCGCGAGCCCGCCGCCGCACGCCAGCCCGGTGGAGCGGGCCGACTCGCGACTGGAGTCCCGTGGCCGCGGTCCATCTGAATCCCGAACCCGAAGATGTCGCACCACCGATGTGCGTCGGCATACGCACTATGCGACATCTATCTTGACACTCACCGCGAGGCGCCCTTTTGGTTGGAGCGTGCCGCGTTGACGCGTTTGTGTAGACCGGCCAGCATTGCGCGGATCTGACTCGTCTCGTCGATGAGCCCTCGCTCGCTCGGCGGGAGGTAGCCCGCGTCGTCGATTGCGTCGAGCGCGTCTTGCACTTCATTTGCCGAGCCGAGCGAGAGCAACAAGTGACGCGCAAACTGCGGGTCGGTGTTGAGCCCCGCACCCTCGGCGATATTCAGCCGGATGGAAACCGCTGCCCGAATGATCTGATCTCCGAGCCGGCGCCGCTCCACCGGCGGCAACATCTCGACCAAGGCGCGAACTTGTCGCTCGATTACTCGCGCTTTCTGCCACACCAAAAGCTTTCGGTAGTCTCCCATGCGCGACAATGTGGCGACGCCACCCCAAACCACCGTCATCAAAGGAGCGCAGCGACCATCCTTTTATGCCGATAGCTGTTAGCTGTGCTGATAGCTGATGGCTGATGGCTGAGCTAAGCTCAGCGAGCCGAGCTAGCTGAGCCGAGCTAGCTGAGCCGAGCTAGCTGAGCTATCAGTATCCAACCGGTCGCCCGCTGGATCGTGGGTCGGACATTCCTTGGTATCCGCCTCGTACCTTCATGATCGCGTTGATGAGCCCAACGCCGCCCGTCGGCGACACGCCATATCCCATGTGCTTTAAAGAATCCACAACCGCCGGCGACAATCCGTTTCTCTCGTAGCTGAGCGAATCCGGCAACGCCTGGTCATGAATCCGCGGCGCACTGACGGCGTCCGACAGGATCATGTGCTGATCGAGCACATTCAGAATGACCTGCGACGTGCTCGTGATGATCCGCGGTCCACCTCGGCTCCCAACTACGAGCAGTAATCCGCCGTCCCGATCGAGCACGATCGTCGGCGACATCGCGCTCAGCATGCGCTTGCCGGGCTGAATCGCGTTCGCTTCGCCCTGTACGAGGCCGAACATGTTCGGCTTCCCCGGTGCCGATGCAAAGTCGTCCATCTCGTCGTTCATGAAGAAGCCGCCGCCCCGCACGTAGACGCCCGACCCGTACAGCGCATTCAACGTCGTCGTTGTCGCGACCGCGTTGCCCGAGGCATCGGCGACCGAGTAGTGCGTGGTTTCGGTGCCTTCGTTCATCGTCTTTTCGAGACCAAGCGTCGGCGTGGCCCGGTCGACTCCAATCGTCCTTCGAAGCTTCGCGGCGTATGTCTTGTCAGTGAGCTGCTGCATGGGCACGGTCGCGAACGCTGGGTCGGCGAGCTTCTCATTGCGGTCGATGAACGCGCGCTGGTAGGCGGAGGCGAGCAGGTGGGCGTATTCCGCGCTCCCGAACGGCGGCATGCTCGGAAAACCCTCGAGAACATTGAGAGTTTCAGTAACGACCACTCCGCCCGACGACGACGGCGGCATCGTCAGCAGCGTGTAGCCGCGATACGTCGACTTGACCGCATCGCGCCACACGGGCTTGTACAGCGCGAGATCCTGTTCGGTAATGATTCCGCCGTCGCGCTTCATCTCGTCGGCGATGACGTTCGCGGTTTCGCCCGCGTAGAAGCCGGCCGCGCCCCGTTCGGCGATGCGGTGCAGCGTGCGCGCGAGGTCTGGTTGAACGAGGCGCGTTCCGACGGGGAGCGGCTTTCCGTCGGGAACGAGCAACTTCCCGCCTTCAAACTGCGTGAGTAAACGCGAATTGCTCCGATACGACCGTGCCTGCGCGCTGTCGACGACGAACCCCTGCTCGGCGTAGCGAATCGCCGGCGCCATCACGTCGGCAAGCGTCATCGAGCCGAACTTCTCGAGCGCTGCGGTGAGGCCGGCGACCGCGCCTGGAACGCCGCTCGCGAGCGAGCCAACGACGCTCTTGTTCGTCATGTTGCCGTTCTTGTCGAGATACATGTCGCGCGACGCGGCCATCGGCGCGATCTCGCGATAGTCGAGCGCGGCGCTACGGCCGTCGGCCATGCGAATGACCATGTATCCGCCACCGCCGATGTTGCCCGCTTCGGGGAAGACCACCGCCATCGCGAAGCCGACGGCGACGGCCGCGTCGACCGCGTTGCCGCCTTTCTCGAGAATCTCGACGCCGGCTTGGCTCGCGAGCGGGGCATCCGCGGACACCATTGCGTGCTGGCCAAATACGGCGGCGCGTCCCGCCTTGTGGGGCCACGCGTCGGGGAAATGCGCTGGACGTCGATCGCCGCTGTAGACGGCCGTTCCACCCGCGGCGCTCGACGACGGAAACCCGACGTCCGTCGCACTCGGCGGTGGTGCGACCTGCTGATGGCATGCCGCAAGAACCAGGAGCGACGCCGCTGTTGCGAGTTTTTTCATTCGAAGATGATTAAAAGCCGAATCGAATGCCCGCGCGCAGAAGGTTCGCGCGCGGCGCCGACGTGGTGGTTGACGACAGTTGCTTGTGGAGGATGTATTCGTACGTCTCCATCGCGTAAATGTCCGAGCCGGCCGACACCCCGTACGCGAAGCCACCGCCGAAGCCGAACGACGCGTCGCTCGCCGCGCTGGTGGGAGCGAGCTTCGCGTTCGTCCCCTGCTCGCGAAAGTTGCCGAACTGCGTGATGCCGCCTTCGAGATTGTATATCGCGTGGAACCCGATTCCACCCCCGCCGCGAATGAACACCATGTATTGCGTCATGTCCGCGTTTGCCTGGCACCCGCTGCTGCATGTCAGCAGCGATGGGGAAAACACCGTCGGCGTGTACGTGAGCGGCGCCGTGGCAAAACCCGCGGCGATCCCGCCGGTGACTCCGTTGTCGAGCTTCTTCTCGAACGTCGCTCGGATCTGCGTGGACGAGCCAAAATTCCATGTCGCATTGCTCGGGTTATCAGTCATCGACATTCCGTCGACATAGCCGACCGACAACCCGACCCAATAGTTCGGTTCGGCGGCCGCACGGCGGAATTGCGCCTGTGCCGCTGATGCGATGACCGAAAACGAGCTCGCGAATCCGACGAGGACGATCGCGCGAACTATGCGACGATGCATTGAATCTCTCTCTTGTTGTTGCGGGTCGCGCTCGACACCGCATAAGTTAGCCCCGAATATGACGTTCATCGACCCCCGGCTGACCGAACGCCGAAACCCACGCACCGCTCGAATCGATCTCGCGTCACCACTCGAGATTGTAGATCTGATAAACGCCGAAGACAGAACCGTTCCAGACGCGGTCGCCTCGCAGCGAGAAACAATTGCGGGCGCCATCGCCGAAGCGGAGGCAACCTTTCGTCGCGGCGGCCGCTTGTTCTACGTCGGTGCCGGCACCTCCGGCCGCCTCGGCGTCCTCGATGCGTCCGAATGTCCGCCCACGTTCGGCACCGATCCCGATATGGTGCAGGGCATCATCGCCGGAGGACACAAGGCGCTCACGCGGTCGCAGGAGGGCGCTGAAGATCGTCTCGAGGGAGCAGTCGAAGATCTGAACGCGCATGGTGTGCGGTCCGGCGATTTCGTCGTCGGCATCGCCGCTTCAGGTACGACACCTTATGTGCGACGCGCCCTGGTCCATGCAAAATCGGTCGGCGCGTCGACGGCACTCGTCGCCTGCTCGCCGCCGCCCGCGGACGCGCGAGAGAGTGCTGACATTCTCATCGTGGCGATCACCGGACCCGAGGTCGTGACCGGCTCGACGCGCATGAAGGCCGGCACGGCGACGAAGCTCATTCTCAACACGATCACGACCGGCGCAATGATCCGCCTTGGAAAGACGTTTGGCAATCTGATGGTCGACCTGCGCGCCACGAACGTCAAGCTGAAGGACCGCAGTGAGCGAATTCTCATGGAGGTCTGCGACGTCGATCGCGACACGGCTCGCGAGCTGCTCGACGCCAGCGACGCCAGCGTCAAGACGGCGATCGTCATGCACGCAACATCCTCGTCGCGAGAGGAGGCCGACCGAACGATTGCGGAGGCGGGCGGCGTGATTCGTCGTGCACTGAAAGCGGAACCACCGCCGGTTCGCTCGGAATGAGTGTTTTTGTCGGCCTGATGTCGGGCACGTCGCTCGACGGCATTTCGGCCGCGGTCGTGCGTTTCTCCCGGGAGGACAGCGGGCGAATCAACGCCGACCTGCTCGCGTTCATTGGTTCGCGGTACACGCCCGAACAGCGCGAACGGCTTCAGCATGCACTCGTCTCCGGCACCGCCGCTGAGTACTGTCGCCTCGGCTTCGATCTTGGCGGGTGGTTGGCCGGCGAAGCGATCGCGGTGCTTGCCGAGGCGGGAGTTGCGCGTGGAGAAGTGCGCGCGATTGGCTCGCACGGGCAGACCGTATGGCACGACGCCCCGCATTCCACGTGGCAGATCGGCGAGGCGGCCGTGATCGCGGAGCGCACGGGCATCGATGTCGTCAGCGACTTCCGCGTGCGCGATGTGGCCGCCGGAGGACAGGGTGCACCGCTCGTTCCCATTGCGGACGCCTTGCTCTTTTCCGGCGAAGACTGGCGCGCGCTTCAAAATATTGGCGGGATTGGCAACGTGACCGTCGTCCCGCCGAAAGGCGACGTGAGCGGCGTTCGCGCGTTCGACACCGGGCCTGGAGTCGCGGTCATCGACGCCGTCGTCCGCCGGCTATTTACAGAACTCTCATACGATCGGGGCGGGACGATCGCCGCATCGGGAACGCCAATCGGATCCGTCGTCGACGAGTGTCTCGCCCATCCATATTTTGCCGCCGAGCCACCGAAGTCGACCGGTCGTGAATTGTTCAACGCGGCCTATGTCGAAACGTTCATTGAACGATGCAAGACGGCGAGTCCGGACGCTCGCGCCGAGGACATCGTTGCGACGGCAACGCTACTCACGGCGCGCAGCATTGCCGACGCGTATCGCCGGTTCATGCCCGAGCCGGTAAGCGAGGTTCTCCTCTCCGGAGGCGGCGCCAAAAACACGACGCTGGTGCGGATGCTCCGCGACGCCATCGCGCCGATTGAACTCCTCGACTTTGCCGAACGCTACTTCGACGGCGAGGCAAAAGAGGCCGTCGCGTTCGCCTTGCTCGCATATCTCCACGTGAATGCGGAGCCCGCCAATCTCCCGCGCGCTACAGGCGCACGCGGTCCGAGAATCTTGGGCAAACTGACACCTGCGTAACCCGCAGAAAAAAGAGATGACGACACTTCCAAGGCCGGTCACCTGGTGGAATTGCCACCCGTCCCGGATTCCGTTTGTTGTCCGTCAATTCCGTTCAGGTCCGTATCTGTCTGTGGTGGCCAGTCTTAGGCTAGAGAACCGGCCAGGCCACGATCGGGTCTGGCGATCGTCTTTGCGCGGAGTCTGCTCCCACACATAGATACGGACTAGAACGGACGGAACGGACAACAAACGGAGTGTCTTTGTTGTTGCGAGGGAATAGCGGCGAATCGGCCGGCGACCTGGCCCCGCATTTCGGCGATGCGAGTCGCAATCGTTTGATGGGTGACCGCACGGCGTCCGACAGTATGATGCCGAATGCCAAAACTCCTCGAGGGCGACCTTACCCAATCGGTCATCGGAGCCCAGTTCGCCGTTCACCGGGAGCTCGGTTTCGGATACCGCGAGAAGATTTACTCGCTCGCACTCGAACGTGAGTTGGTGGCGCATGGGCACACGGTTGCTCGAGAGGTCGCGGTCATCGTCTACTACCGCGGCGAACCGCTCGCGCGCCAGATGCTCGACATGATCGTAGACAACAAACTGGTCGTCGAGACAAAGACCGGAGAGTCGCTCCATTCGCACGCCACCCTGCAGTTATTCGGATACCTCTGCGCCACGGACTACGAGGTTGGACTGGTCCTGCACTTCGGGCGCGAACCAAAATTCCATCGCGTCATTTGCGAGAATCGGCTCAAGCGCCGATCGGCGCCAGCGGAAGCGGCGCGCGAACGCTGACGCGATGCCCGTCAGCGCTCTCTCGTCCACAAGAATAGTCCTCGACCAAGACTCAATACACGTCGACCGCACACGGTTTACCATTCTTTAACGCGCGCGTCGAGCAGCCCTGCGGGCGACGACCGTTCGACGCGATCGTCGACGCCGGAATATGCGCGGGCCGCAGTCGCCGAGCGACGCATTGCTGTTCGCGCCCGCCGAAGTCGACTGCCGCCGGAGCCTCCGGCAACCGCGATCGTGATAAGGACAACCGCGCAAACGGCGGACCTGAGGGAACGTGCATCGATCGTTCATCTCCGCAACCTGGACCTCAGTCTTTCATCGCTCTGCGGAACTTGTAAATACCAGCGGGGCTTTCTGAATCCGTCATTAGCAAATCATCACGCGGCGTGTCCCACTCCGGGAGAAATCTCGGGCAGACCCGCGGTGCGGTGAGGGGCGTCAACAGCATTTCCGCAAAACTCCCTCCACCGAGATCACCGTACCGCCCGTCGGTGATGATTTCGTCGGTGAGTTCCGGGACGCGACCAAACCGCAGCCAAGCGCGAGCGAGGCAGTCGCTTCGCGCACGAGAGCGCAACTGACTCAACGATTGTTCGCGCGTGCTCGACCACTGCGCGACTGCGAGATGATCATCGGTGTAGGACTGTGCCGGGGCGGGCACGCAGCGTTCGCCGAGCGTCCCAGTAAACATTGCGACGTCACCGCTCCACACGACGTACTTGTCGTCGATCTCGCGCTTCTCAACCGCCACCGCGCTCCAGCAAACGGGTTGCCCGGGCTTCGGACTCAAGACGATATCGACGATTCTGTCGCTGTGGTTTACCGGCAGCGACAAGAGGACGGCGAACGTCGCGGCTCGATTCAATCCGAACATGAACGCGACAAACGCCGACATCGCCAAGAGTGCGATCGCGGAACGTTGTCGACGCGAGACTCGCCGGTCGACGAGTACCAACAACGTTGCGCCGATTGCGAGCGCGACCAACGCGTCAACAGGAATGAAGTGCAGCAAGGTGGCCGCGACCGGAAGAACGAAGAGCACGCCGCCGAAGAGTCTGCGACCAGACGTCGACCGCGTATTCAGAACCGCCGCGGTTCCGAGGATCACCCATAACCACGGCTCGACAATGAAGATCGCGTCGCCGTAGAACCAGCGATTGTCGAACGGCCAGAACGGATGAATGCCGTAGCTGTTCCACGAATCGGCGAGCAGGTGACTCGCAAGTGCGGTCGCGATCAAGATCCAAAACCGACGCGGTGATTCCGCAACCGCGCTTCGCACCGGTGGAATGAGTCGCGTCGCGAGCCAAATCAAGCCGGCGAGTGCGACGCAGCCGACGACCGTGTGCGTATACCCACGATGGTGCAAGAGATAACCGAGTGGCGGCGGCGCAATTCGCGTGTAGAGCAGATCTGCGTCAGGCAAATTGGCCGCGACAATTCCGGCAACGAAGAACAATCGCCGTTGTACCGGCGTCGCCTTGGACGGCAGCGTCAACTCGGCGAGCGTCGCGCCAATCAGGGAGTGAGCGAGATTCTCCATAGCGCTCAGCCCTCAGCTGACGGGTGCGACGAATCGCGTTCCGCGACGGCGGGCCCACTCGCGTACGGCACCGGCCCGCGCAGAAGAGCGGCGATGTCGACCCCGTTCCAGTACCGCCGCCGATACACCTCGAGCAGTCCGAGCCCCACCGCGCCGATGAGAATGCCGAGCCACCACTGCGACTGAAAGCTCGCAAGCGTCATGTCCTTCAGTTGCGACTCGGGCGCGATCACCGCGGGCAGCGTGAATATCGTCGCGAGAAAATTGTTCAGCGAATGCGCCGCGATCGGCGCACAGAGACTGCGAGTGCGGAGATACAGCGCGCACATCGTCACGCCAAAGAGGAAATGGCCGAGCAGCTCGACGTGCCCCACGGCAAACACCGCCGAGCTGAGTACGACCGCAACCGGGGACCCGTATGCAAGCGCCCATCGCTGCAATAACAGTCCTCGAAAGAGGATTTCTTCGATAACCGGCGCGATGACGACGGCGACGATGAAATGACCGGTCCACATCGGCACCGTGCTCGGCTCGAGCAGCGCCGCGTTGTCGAAGGCCCAATGCTGCACGAAGTTCGGCGCCAAGTACGAGAGCGGAAGAAACAACAGCCAGAAGCCGGCGATCGACAGCACGGCCAGCGCCGGCGCAACGAACGCGAGTTGAAGCATATCTCGCGATGGCGCGCGTCCGAACAGCCGCGACAGGTCGAGCCTGGCGAGCTTCATTCTCACAGCGAGCACGATCGCGACACCGAGGTAGAAGAGCGCGAACGTTCCGGGATCGTTTGCCGCCGGTGGGTCGCTGCGAGAGACGAATCGTGCCGCCACCACCAGAGCAATCGCGGCGAGACCACACTGGACCAGCAGACCGCGCGCGCGGAGTCGTTCGAACGGCGGCGTGTCGGACTGCTCCGTCACCGCGCGCTACTTCGCGCCTTTCACGAGCTCCGCGATCTTCTCGGCGGGAACGGCAAAGACGATTCGCCCGTCGATTCCACCCCACACCGCGCCGATCACGTGGCCGTGCGTGTCGAAGACCGGACTGCCGCTCGATCCGTGTGTCGCGTATGAATCGACCTGCAACAGCCCGGAGATGACTTTGCTGATGGTTCCAAGCGTCAGCGTGGTCTTCGCCACGAGATCGTTTCCGGTGCCGTCCATGGGCAGGGAGGTGCCGTCGGGAAAGCCGATCGACATGATTGGACTGCCCACCGGCGCATCGACGGAGGGCGCGAGTGTGACCGTCGGATAGCGGCCGCCCTCGTCGAGCTGAACGAGCGCGATGTCGACGCCTTTGCCCGCGACGCGCACGACGTGCGCGGCGTTCCACGTTCGAGAGTTCGCGAACTTGATGTGCACCTTCGACGCGCGCGTGCCGGTCGCACTGTCTTCCACGACGTGCTTGTTCGTGACGATCAAGCCGCTCGGCGCGACGGTAAATCCCGTGGCTTCCTGCGCTCCCGATCCAATCTCGGCGTTGATGAGGACGATTGCATTGTCGTTGGCGGCGTGGATCGTCGACCAATCGCCAGTGCTCACCTTCTTGCGAAATTCGCCTTCCTGGCGAAGCGCCGCGAGTGCGACCGCGCGCTCGCTGTCGGTTTTCGCATCACGAGCGTTGCTGGAGAGACTGTCCGCGCGCCGCTTCCAGCTGTTCGTCACACTCGTGTCGTTCATCGACAGAAGCTTTGTCTGGAACGACTTTGACAACTCTTCATTCGCGGCAACGTACTGCTTGATCTGCGCCTCCCGCGTTGCGGCGTCTCGATGCTCCATCCACACGGCGCCACCGGCAATTCCGCCGAGTATGACGACGGCACCGATGACGCCATAGCGAAGCATTCGCGTCTGGTGTTTCACCGCGATAGCGATACGCTCACCGGTCCCGCTCACTTGTCGCGACGACGTGGCCGCTCTCGCCGCGACGGCGGGTCGTGCGGCCGGCGGGGATGCGTGTCGCGCGCCCGCGACGCTCGTGCGTGGAGCCACCGCCGGTTGTCCGGCGATATCCACGCTCACCGTCGGGCCGTGCGCGCCGAAGCCGATCGTATCGCCGGTTCTCAGTACCCGCGATCCACCCGGCGTTACGCGCTCTCCGTTGACGTAGGTGCCGTTCGTGCTGTTGAGATCAAAGATCTCATATCCGCCCGCCGCCTCGCGGATTTCGCCGTGCTTCGTCGAGACGTCGAGATCTCGGGACACGTCGAACGCGAGGTCGCTCGCCGGATGCCGCCCGAGCGAGATATTCGACTTCTCGAACGTCTTGGTCTGCCCCGCGCGCGCCCCGCCGAGGATGCGCAGCTCGATCGGCATGAGTCGACTTATCCTTTCGGGGCCGTCGCGCTCGTGGAGTCGGACTTGGCGGTGAATTGCCGCGCGACAAACCATCCCGCGAAGAGGATCATGATCGCGAGACACGCGTACGCGATCATGCGGCCCGTGTTGCGGCGTTCAGGCGACACGTTCGGTTGAACAGCGGGCACCGTCGGACGCATCGAGTTCGGCAGCGTGACCGCCATCTGATCGATCGGCGGCGGCGTCGGGCGCGGAACCGCCGACAACCGCTGCGTGGGCGCATCGTTCTCGATGATGCGATCGATCGCCATCGACGGCGTCTGCCCCGTATCCGGCAGCGGAAACACGCGATGGCCGATGTTGTCGCTCGCACCGGGGGCCCGCAGTCCGGGTCCTTCGAAGCGCGCGACGATCACCGTGATGTTATCCGGGCCCCCGTTTCCGTTCGCGATGTCGATGAGGCGCTTGCACGCCGCCGTAAGATCTTCTTCCTCGGTCGCGACCGTGCCGATGTCGTCCTTCGTCACCTGGCCGGACAGACCGTCGCTGCAGAGCACGAGCGTGTCGCCACTGCGAATAGTCTGCTGCGTGAGGTCGACCTTCACCGTGGGCTCGGGGCCAAGCGCCTGCAGAATGATGTTGCGTCGCTCGCTACGCTCGGCTTCCTCTTCCGTGAGCTCGCCGGCTTCGATGAGCTTTTGCATCAACGACTGATCTTTCGTGATCTGTCGCGCGACGCCTTCGCGCACGATGTACGCGCGGCTGTCGCCCACTTGCGCGAGGTAGAGCGTGTCGCCGAGGAGCCCGGCGATCGTCGCGGTGGTGCCCATGCCGCGGTACTCGAGGTGTGAGGCCGCGTAGGAGTGGATTCGTTCGTTCGCCGCTTTCGTGGCGGCCTTGAGCGCGCGCACGAACCCTTGAGCGGACGACAGGGTGTCGGGAATCCAGGTGGCGCGAAGCTCGTTGACGACAATCTCGACGGCCATCGCGCTGGCGATCTCGCCGGCGGCGGCACCGCCCATTCCGTCGGCGACCATGAACAGCGAGCCCTTGGGGCCGCCGACGTGCGTTCGCACTTCGGGCTGAAGTGTGGCGTTGTCCGTCGACAAGTCGGCGACGACGAACGCATCCTCGTTGTGCTCGCGCGTGCGACCGACGTCGGTCCGTCCGAAGACGTGGACCACAACCTCGCCGGCGGGCGCGTTGGTAGACTGGGGGGCGCTCATCGGGGCGGCATCGGTGAAAGACGCGGGGTGCGAATCACGGTGAGCACGATAACGTGAGCCTTCGGTTGTCGGCCTTGTCACGATCGTCCGCGTTCAACTGATTCCTGACGTTGTCGTATTCTTTGCACGCCGCTACCGAATCCGTCTGAGTCCCCTTGGCCGCCAAAACGTTGGCTTTGAGCGTGGCGGCCATGATGAAATCTTCGCTCGTCTTTGGTTGAAATTTTCCTACCGCGTCGAGCACGCTCGCCGCTTTTCTCGGAATCTTTGAATCGTCGATCAAGCCCCGCAACGTCGCGATCGTGACCACCCCTCCACCGCCCGCCGGCGCCGTTCCTCCGCCCGTCGGAGCCGGAGATTTTAGCACTTGATTGGTCGGCGTTGCTACCGAATCGGGTTTCGTCGCGGGTGGAACTTGCGCTCCCGTCGAGCTCGGCGTAACCACCGCTGAAGCCGTCTTGTTAGCATCGGAGGGTGCGCTCCCACCCTTCAGATAAAACGCAGCCGCTGCACCCACCACCGCCAACCCCGCGATTCCCGCAAACACGGGAACCATACTCCGGTTTTTCGGCGGCGCTGCAACCTGCATCACAGAATCCGACGCGACCGAACCTGCGGGGGGAGGCGACTGCATCGATACCGTCGCGCCGCCCTTGTCCGAACTGATCACATGAGACGAAACGCGCGTCGCCGGAACCGCCGGGGTAGCGGCCCCCATGATCATCGTCCCCATCTCAGCGGACTGTGTCGCGGGCATGCGGTCGACCACCCGGAAGAGGTCGCGGCCAAACTCCGTCGCGTTCTGATACCGGAGGTTCGCGTCGCGCTCGAGCGCCTTGTCCATCACTGCCTGTACATCGGCCGGCCACGCGACATCCGGCTTCATCGCGGCCAGCGGCTTGGGCCGATCGGTCAGACGCATGATCATTGACTCCTGTGCGGAGTCACTCGGGAAGGGGAGCTTCCCGGTCATCATGTTGAACGCGACGAGGGCCAGCGAGTAAATGTCGCTCCGTCCGTCGAGCTTGTCGCCCGCGAGCTGCTCCGGGCTCATGTACTCCGGTGTGCCCACGACGAGGCCCGTCTTCGTCACCTTCTGCGCCTCATTGCCGGCCGCCTTTGCAAGTCCGAAGTCGACGACTTTCACGAGATCGCCGCCATCGCGCGTCTTGGCGATCATGATGTTGTCTGGCTTGAGATCGCGATGCACGATTCCCAAGTCGTGTGCGACAGCAAGCGCTTCGGCGGTCTGGCGGACAATTTCCGCCGCGCGTTTTGGTGGCAACGCGCCCTGTGCTTCGATCACGTTCGTCAGCGGTGGACCGTCGACGAGCTCCATCGCGAGATAGATGATGCCGTCGGGCGTCTCGCCGAAGTCGTACACCGCCGCGACATTCGGATGCGCGATGCGACTCGCGTTCGCTGCTTCGCGATTAAAGCGGCTGATCGAGTCGACGTCCTTCACCATCCCCGGATGCATCACCTTGAGCGCGCTCTTGCGGCCCATCTTCACGTGCTCGACGAGGTACACCTGACCCATGCCGCCTTCGCCGAGCTTCTTCATCACGTGATAGCGGTCGGCGATGACCGACCCCACCAAATCGTTGCCGCCAGCCGCGGACCGCAGCGACGTGCCGTCGATTTCGCAGAACCGGGCGTTTGCCGGATATTCCGTCCCGCACTGCGGGCAAATTTTCAGAGCGCCGCTCAAATGCTCTCGAGCCTCAAGATTTGATCGCCGACGAGGATACGCTGCCCGCGTTTGACCGCGAGCTGGCCGCGCACCGACATCGCGACGCCGTTTCGGCTATTTGCGTCGTGGGCAAAGAATTCACTGTCTTCTGATCGAATCTCGGCGTGCTTGCCGCTCATCGTCGCGTCGTATGGGAACACCCAATCCCCAACGTCCCGGCCGATCGTGACCGTCCGCCCGGGCGACAGATGAAAAACGTCCCGCACACTGCCGTCAGCGCGAATCTGCTCGACGACGGCGATGTCGACGGTTGGAATGGAAGAACCCATGCGACGAGTGGCGTCCGCTTCTGGTGGGTGCGGCCCTGGATATCCGAGCCGCCGAAAGCGAAGCAATTGCGAACCTATCAATATTAAATCGCCGTCGGTCAGTTTTGTCGGCTGATCGATGAAAATCCAACTTCCGTTCCGCGAGCCGAGGTCGCGCATCCAGAGTTGGCCTTCGCGGAGCTCCAGGCGCGCATGCAGCGGCGACATGAAATGATCGCTCTCGAAGCGAAGGTCGGCGTCGCCGCGTCCGATCACCGCTTCCCCGCGGTCTAGGTGATAGCCCTCGACGACCTCACCCGACTCACCGATGAGCGAGAGCTTGGGCCCGGACGTAAGGCGACCCGCCCCAATGGCCTGTGTTGCACTTGGACCCGGCGCAGGGACGCTTGACAGGTCGACGGAGACGCGCTGGCCCACCCTGTTGCCGCATCGCGCGCAAAAGAGATCGATGCCCTTCGTGTACGTCGCGCCGCACTGTGAACAGTTCGACGTCTCAGCGCTGGCGGCGACTCGTGTGCCGCAGTGTGCGCAGAACGGAAGGCTCGGGCTGACGGGCTTTCCACACCGCAGACACGTCGTCTGCGACGCGCGCGACGAAGGAACTCCCGGACCCATATTGGCCGGCGTCGACGGACGGGCCGCGACATGCGCCGGCGCCACTCCGCCGGTGGGCTTTGGCACATACGCAGGACCGACGCGCGCAGCTGACGCATTCATCGGCTTGCCGCAATCAATGCAGAAACGCGACTCGGCGTCGTTCTCCCGTCCACAGAAGGAACAGAGCGTCACGCGGTATTTCTCGGCGGAAAAACATCCATGGAGCGCGAATATAGACCGCGGTCCGGGAGGACCGAAAGGGTCACGGGATGAACATTTCTTTTCTAATTGAACACGGACTCGGGGCGGGAAAAGTCTCTTGCATCTGTTGCGCGCCGATCGGCTCGGCGTGCCTGCTGTCCCGTCGGCGCGGCTAATGCTAGGTTGACCCTCACTATGGGTCTGAGCACTCGCTTCACCAACGGCTTTGGCGTTGCCATCGTTTCAATCGGCATTGCCGCGTGTACCCCGCCAGTCTCCGCGCCGGTTCCAACTCCGGTGTCCGCGTCGCCCGCGCAGGCGCCAGCCCAAACTCGACAGGCGCAACCGCGGCCCGCGTCGAGTGTCGAACGAGGAATCACCGCGCGGCAGGCGCCGCCGCTTCCGCCGATTCCTCTCGTCGAAGGCCCGCTGGTACCGAAGGTCGCATATCCGGATCAAGGACAAGCGATCGGGTCGCGCGATTCGAATTTCATCTTCGGTTCGGTCGGCAACGGCCACGCGACGCTCAGGATCAACGGTGCACCGGTCACCGTCGCGCCAAATGGAACCTTCCTCGCGTTCATCCCCGTACCGCCGCCGACGTTGCCGCAGTATGAGCTCATCGCGACGAACGGCGCCGAAACGGCGCGGCTCGTTGTGCGGGTCGTCGTGCCGAGCGCGCGCCCAGATCTGTCGCTGAGCGGCCGGCTCGTCGTCGACTCGAGCAGCGTTTCACCGCGCGGCACCGCGCTCTCCTTGCGAGACAACGAGCTGGTTCGCGTGAGCATTCGTGCGCCGCTGAACGCGATCGCCTGGGTCACGGCTGGCGGTGTGACGCGACCGCTGGTGAACGCCGGCGGCAACACGTTCGCGACGGACCTCACCGCCGGGCTGCTTGCGAGCGGTGGCACGCTGAGGGTCGCGCGCGGGTCCGACACCGTGCGTTTCGAGTTGACCAAAGTGGCGCCGGCTCCATCGAGCGGAACTCCGCGCGACCCGCTGCCGGTGTGGGTCTCCCTCGGCGACGCGAAGGCGCAGGCGGATACGGATGCCGACGTTATAGGACGCTCAACGCCCGCTGGCACGTATAAGTGGATGTTCATTCCGGGGACGATTGCGCAGGAAACGGGGCGCAACGGGAACAACATTCGCGTGCGGCTGGACTCGCAGCTCGAGGTGTGGGTCGACGCGAACAACATCCGCTCGCTGCCCGCGAACAGTCCGGCGCCGCATCGCACCGTTGGCGCGATGGCGTTCGTTCCATCGCCGGAGTGGGTCGATCTGGTGATGCCGGTGAATTCACCGCCGCCGTACCTGATCGAGCAGGATATCGACCACATCACGCTGACGCTGTACGGAACACAAGCGACGCCCGACATCATCAAGTTCCTCGGCAACGATTCGCTCGTGCGCGCACTGAATTGGGTGCCGGAAACGTCGGATCGCGTTCGGATCACGATGGAGCTGACGCAGCCGCCGTTCGGGTATCTCGTGCTGTTCGATGCTCGCGGAATGGTGCTGCGGTTGCGGCGGCCGCCGGTTGTGTCGGCGGCGCACCCATTGGCCGGACTCACGCTTACGGTCGACCCCGGCCATCCGCCCGGAGGAGGCATCGGTCCGAGCGGAATCACCGAACCGCAAGCCGTGCTTCCGATCGCGAGAAAGGTGCAGGCGCTGCTCGAGCAACGGGGCGCGCACGTCGTCATCACGCGCACTACGCCCGATGCGGTCGACCTGCATTTGAGAAGTGTCATTGCGCGGCGTGCCAACTCGGACGCTCTGGTGTCGATCCATCTCAACGCATTCGGCGACGGCACCAACCCGTATCCCAACGCCGGCACCAGTACGCTCTACTTTCATCCGCAGAGCGAACCGCTCGCCCGTCTGGTGCAGGCTGGCATGATGCGCGAGATGGGACTCCGCGACCTCGGCGTTCACTATCAAAACATCGCCATCGGCCGCACGACCTGGATGCCGGCGCTCATTTGCGAAGGCGCGTTCCTGATGATCCCGGAACAGGAGAACGCCGTGAAGACCGCGGAGTTCCAAGACCGGTACGCGCGCGGCGTCGTCGACGGCATCGAGGCGTATTTCCGATCGCTCGCTCGTCCGTGAGTCTCTTCCGCTCGACGTTGGAGCTTGGCCGCGCGGCTTTGCGCGCGCGTTCCATCGTCGCGGCGCTGGTTGTGCTGGTCGCCGGGAAGAACGCGAGCGCACAACTCGACCCATCGCACGAATGGTTAACGATCGAGACCCCGCACTTCTACGTGCACTTCACGAAGCCGATCGAGCCCCTTGCCCGCCGCGTCGCCGCCGATGCCGAGCGCGCGTATTCAGAGCTTTCTAAAGAGTTGTCGCCGCCGCGAACCAAGGTCGACGTCGTCGTTTCGGACGACGCCGACTACTCGAACGGGTACGCTACGCCGTTTCCGACCAACAGAATCGTCGTATACGCCAATCCGCCCGTGTCGGAACCCGCGCTGCGGTACACGAACGACTGGGCGCAGCTCGTCATCACACACGAGCTCACGCACATCTTCCACCTCGACCGGTCCCGCGGAATCTGGGCGTTCGGCCAGAAGATCTTTGGACGCGCGGGCCTGTTGTTCCCGAACTCATATAGTCCGTCGTGGCTGACCGAAGGCCTCGCCGTGTACGAGGAGTCGAAGCTCACCGGCGCGGGGCGCATCCAGAGCTCCGAGCATCGCATGATCGCGCGCGCCGCCGGACTCGAAGGCACGTTCACGTCGCTCGGGAGCCTCAGTCTCGCCCAGGGACGCTACCCGTTCGGCGAGACGGCGTACGCGTTCGGCTCGCTGTTCGTCGACTACATCGGCCGGACCAAGGGCGACTCCGCGATTCGCAAGTTCGTCGATAAGTCGTCGGCCAATCTGATTCCATACCTCATCGACATCCCGGCCAAACAGGCGTTCGGGGAGAGCTTTGGCGCGGCATGGCGGGAATTTAGAGATTCGGTATCGCGCAGCGTTTCGGGAAATGCGTCGGGTCGCGTCGATCCCGTTCGGCAGCTCACGCACGACGGTGTCGAGGTGTTCTATCCGCGCTGGCTGACCGATTCAACGATCGTGTACAGTGGAACACCGGGGCGCGAGACGTTCGGAGCCTTTCGCGTCGACCTCGCCGGGCATCGAACGCGGATTGGACGTCGGAACAGCGAGTCGCCGAACACTCAGATCGCGAACGCCGGGCTACTGTACGCGCAGCTCGACTACACGAATCCATATCAGGAGCGATCGGACCTCTGGGTGCAGCGCGGGCGAACGGAAACCCAGCTCACGTTCGGCCAGCGTCTCGCGAACCCCGACGTTCGCCGCGACGGCGAGATCGTCGCCGTGCAGATCGTCGCCGGTGCGACGCGCCTCGTTCGCGTGTCCGCCAACGGCAAGCGCGTCACGCCAATCACCGCCGGCAACTACGATGAGATGTGGACTGAACCGCGCTGGTCGCACGCCGGCGATCGCATTGCCGCGGTTCGATGGCTCCGCGGAAATGTTTCGCAAATTGTCATTCTCGACACGCTCGGCGGACATCTCTCCGTAATCGGCGGTGAGACCGTCATTCAAGCGACGCCGTCATGGGCGCCCGGCGACTCCGGCATCTACTATAGATCAGACGTTACCGGCTCCGCGCAGATCTACTACTTCCCGTTCAAGAGCGTCGCGTTGGCGTCGGGCGGTACCGGCGGGCATTTCGCCCTGAGTTCCGCCCTCACTGGCCGGTTCGATCCGGAGCCGTCGCCTGCCGGTGATCATCTCGCCTCGATCCTCTTCCGCTCGGACGGCTATCATCTCGGCGTGAGCCAGTGCTGCGACTTCAACACGAACGCCTGGATTCCAATCAGCCCGCCCAGGTTTTTCACGGTGGCGTCGCCGAGTGTCGCGTCTGTCCTCGTCGACAGCAGTCCCGCGAAGCCATTCAGCCCGTGGCGCACGCTGGCACCGCGGTACTGGCTTCCGATTGCGGATCAAGGCATCGACGGTGGCTATCGCATTGGCGCGTCGACGAGCGGTTACGATGTCATCGGCAGGCATTCGTTCAGCGCGCGCTTCGAGGTGCCGACCAACAACACCGGCGTTACCGGCGGCTTCTCGTACCAGTACGCTGGCCTCGGCGTTCCCGTGCTCCAAGCCGATTTCTCCCAGGACTGGCAGAGCCTCGGCGGCATTTTTTCTCGCAGCGCCGCGCGGCAGTTGATCGGCGAAGTATTTCGTCGCACGGACAACGCCGATCTCCTGGCTACATGGACGCGTCAGCGCGTCCGCACCGTGTTCTCACTCACCGGCGGAACGGGCCTCGAGTATCGAACGCATTCCGCGACGCCGTCCGACGATCTCCTGTCCTCCATCGACACGACGGGGATCTACGGACGAATCGCGTATCCGAGCCTGATCGGCGCGGCGGGATTCGCCAACTACCAGCGTCCGCCGTTCAGCATATCGCCCGAGGACGGCGTGCAATTCAACGTCACGGTGCGCGACCGGACGAAGAGCGGCGGCAACGGCACGGGTGGCGAGAGCGTGAGCGCGGTCTCCGCTGCGAGTGTTTATAAATCTCTCAACCTCCCGGGGTTTGCGCATCACGTTATCGCGTTGCGCGGCGCCGCGGGATATGCCGACGATCGCGCCGCCGGGTTTTTCGGCGTCGGCGGCGTGAGCGGAACGCCATTCGAGATCGTCCCCGGGTACGTGATCGGCGAGGGTAGGCAGACGTTCCCGGTGCGCGGGTTCGACCCGAATACGCTGGTCGGCATTCGCGCGTTCACGGGCACGGCCGAATATCGACTGCCACTGTATCTCGCGGGAAAGGCGCCGGCAGACCTCCCGTTCTTCCTCGATAGGAGTTTTCTAACGTTGTTCGGGGACTATGGCGCGGCCTGGTGTCCCACCATCGCGACGGGTCGCGAAGTGTGCAACCGCACGAGCGAGGCCACTCGCACCGACATCGCGTCCGTCGGCGCGGAGCTCAACGTCAACCTCGGCGTGCTGTCATGGGATTCGCCGTACCGCTTCCGCCTGGGGTACGTCCATCCCACGTTGAATGGCGCACTGTTTGGTCGGCGCGCCGGCCAACTGTACGTCGTGTCCGGCGTTTCCTTCTAGCCACTGGCGGTCGTGCTCGGCGCGTTTCGTGCACCGCGGGTTTGCAATGCCACGTAAGATCTTCTCGCTTGTAGCGGTCATCCTCGCGATCACAGCCGCGTGCGCCAAGCACAAGGCGGTGGCACCAAGCGGGTGTGATACGTCGATTCAAGTTCCCGCGGGGTTTTGCGCGACCGTGTTCGCCGAGAGCATCGGTCCTGTCCGTAATATTGTGGTGCGTAAGAACGGCGACGTCATTGCCGCGGTGCTCGACCAACGCCGAAATCCGGGCGGGGTCATCATGTTGCGCGACTCCGATCACGGTGGCCACTCTGACGAAGATGGCCGATTCGGAGAATCGGGAGCGCACGGACTCGCGCTTGCCGACGACTCGACGTTGTACGTGTCGACGGCCACCGCCGTGCTTCGCTACCACCTTACCGACTCACTCGCCCCGAAAAAACGCGTCGACACGATCGTGACCGGCCTTTCCGCGCGACAGATCCCGTCGCACAGTATCGCGATTGACATGCGCGGCAATCTTATCGTCAACATCGGCGCGACGACCAACGCGTGTCAGTCGAGCGAAGCGGCGGGCGTACGCGGTCGCGATCCTTGTCCAGAGTTGGCGACCTCCGGCGGCATCTGGAGCTTTCGCACCGACAAGCTGAATCAGCGCGTGGAAGACGGAACGCGCATCGCCACGGGCCTGCACAACGCGGTCGCGCTCGCGGTCAATCCCGGTGACTCCACGGTGTACGCGGTGTCGCACGGGCGAGATGCGCTCCACGAGTTCTGGCCCGGCCTGTATTCGGCGGCTGACGGCGCGAGCGGCGCGGCTGAAGAGATGATTCGAATCTCGTCAGCTCGTGCCGACTTCGGCTGGCCCTACTGCTATTACGATTATCTAAAGCAGGATCGGCTGCTCGCTCCGGAATACGGTGGCGACAAGAGTCAGAACGCGCGCTGTGATCGCCTCATTCAGCCGCTGATCGCGTTCCCGCCGCACTGGGCGCCGATGGCGTTGTTGTTTTATACAGGAACCATGTTCCCCGCGTCGTATCGCACCGGCGCGTTCATCGCGTTCCACGGCTCGGCGCATCGGAGCCCGCTGCCCGAGGAGGGTTATCAGGTCGTCTTCCTCGAGTTCAAGGATGGCATCGCCGCGGCCGATACGATCTTCGCGTCCGGCTTCGCCGGAGGGATGATGAGCCCAGAGGGCGCCGCCCACCGTCCTTCCGGACTCGCACAAGGCCCCGACGGCGCGTTGTACATCAGCGACGACAAAGGCGGAAGAATCTGGAAAGTGGTATACAAGAACGCGAAGTAGCCTCGCACGCAGGTCGTGTTGCTTCGGCCCGTACCCCGTGCGATACTCCGCCGTGCCCTTTCCCGCCAGGCTTCGCGCCCTCCTCAGCCCGCTCATCTGCTTCGCCATCGCTTGTGGCGGCGGGGGAGGCGAGACAACCACGCCGCCGGTCACGATCACCGACCCGCCGGCGAACGTCACGATCTTTCCCGCGAGTCCCGTTACGATATCGGGAGGCGGCAGCGTCACGATCTCTGTCTCCGTCACGACGAAAACCGGCGCGGTGATCTCCAACCCGACGATCACCTTCACTAGCACCGACTCGTCCGTCGCGACAGTGTTTGGGAACGCGATAGCCGGTTTCCACGTCGGCACAGCGACGATCATGGCAATCGCTACAGCCTCCAACGGCTCGGCGCGCGCCAGCATCTCCGTGACGGTGGTTCCCGGGACGCCAACCAATCTCGCAATCCGTACACAACCCGTTGCCACAGCCACGTACAGCTTGTTCTCCGTTCAGCCAATGGTCGAGGTTCACGATTTCGCGGGAAACCTCGTTCCGACTTCCAACGCGCCGGTCACTGTCGTGATTCTCACCGGCGCCGGCACGCTCGGCGGAACACGAACCGTGAACGCTGTCAACGGCGTCGCGACATTCACAGATCTCATAATCTCGGGGAACACGGGAATCCGCACCCTCACCTTTACCGCGCCCGGTTTGGCCGGTGTGAACGCGTCACCCATCACGCTGGGACCGCCGGTCGCTCCGCTGGTGGTGCTCGACAGCACGTCCGTGTCGCTGTCCGGCCAGGTCGGCTCGAGCCCGTCGCCCGCGACGCTCCGCATCAGCAACGGCGGGCAGACGCCGTTCGCGCCGCCGAGCGTCGATCTCATTTCGTATGATGCGGGGCAGCCGACTGGTTGGCTGACCACATCGATCACCGGTACTGTGGCTCCATTCACGCTCACGATCCAGCCGTCGACGGCAGCGCTCCCCGCGGGGACGTATCACGCATCGGTGCGCATCAGCGTGCCGGGCGCCCTCAACACTCCCGCCACCGTGTCGGTGACGGTCAAGCTCGTTCCAAGCTTCACCGTCGCGTTCGGAAGCACCACGGATAAGGTGAAGCTGACCGATCCCGCCACGTCCCTCGTCGCACTTACCACCGTACTCGGCGGCGTAACGCAGACGCCGAGTGTGGTTTCGTTCGTTAGTCGTGCGACAAGCGTTGCGACGGTGAACGCCGCCGGCGTGATCAGTGCGGCGGGCGGTGGCGAATCGTGGGTCGTCGCGTCGGAGGCAGGGCTTTCGGACTCGGTGTTCGTGATTGTCGCCAACAACACAGCGGGGCCGGCACTTCGCACGGATCTGACGACGTATGCGGCGAACGCCGGCGATGTCGCCGTCGTCAATTTTACGCTCGACCCGCGCGCCACCGCGGTTGCCGGCGCGACGGTCGTCGTGGGCTACGAGACCGAGAACGGCATGTTCACGCTGCAATCGGCGAGGGTGCCGATACAAACGCCGCAGCCGGTGACGTCCGCGTCGAGCCCCGGGGTGTACAAAGTGAATGTCGCGTCGGCGACGGCGCTCGCGGGCCCGGTGACGATGCTGCAACTGACGCTGCGTGAAAACGCATCGGGCCTCGCAGGCTGGCTCACCTTTACGATCCTCGACGCGGTCGGGCCCGACGGAAGCGACGTCGCGCCCAAGGTCACCTCCACGCGATATCCGGTCATCATAAAATGATCATGAAGCGATGCCCATTCCTCGCGAGTCTGGCGGTTGCGATCGTCGGCATCGCGGCGTGTACCGAACCGCGTGCGGCCGCCGTTGCGACGCCGGCGCCCGTACTCGCGGCAAGGCTCGAGCTGTCCGACTCCGCGCCTCGCGCCGGCGATTCGCTGCTGGTTCGGCTGCGTCTCAACGGAGCGGCCGCATCAAAGATCGTGAGCTTCACCGGAGGTCTGTCGTACGATTCGACGATGCTGCGCTTCGTGTCCGAAACCGCGCTGGCCGATGGCGCGACGCGCGTCAGCAATCCAGCGGCCGGCCTCATTCGCGCCGCCGGCGTCAACGCGAATGGCTTTGCCGACGGAGTGCTCGCCGAGTATCGATTTGTCGTCGTGAACCCGCAGGGTGTGCATCGCCTGTCCCTCGGCATCGACGAGCTTCACGACCAATCGCGGGCGGACGCGTCGAAGACCGTTGTCGTACGCCGCGCCGCCGGAGTGATCGTACCATGATCGCTCGCGGCTCGCGGTCTCAACGAAACACCCTCGTTGTGTGCGCGGTGCTCATGAGTGCGAGCTGCGCGGGCCGCGCGCACGCCGCCGCGAGCGACCTGCCGCACATCGACGCCGTTCGCCCGGATACCGTCGTCGCGCGCTTCGGCGCCGTCGTCGAAGTTGTGATCGGCGGCCGGGGATTCGCCCCCGGTTCGCCGGGCATGAACGCGCTGGAGTTCGCGGGCTCGCGCATCAATGCCGTTCCGTCGAATGCGACCGGCACGGAGATTCGCTTCGTGATTCCGGAAACCATCCCGTCGACCTCCGAGGCGCCGCCGCGGCCGCTCATGGGCGGAACGTACATAGTGCGCATCGTCACGGGAGCCGGCACCAGCAATGGCATGCCGGTCACGGTGGTGCGATGAGCGTCGCGACGATGAAACACTCATTGCGCGCCATGCGGGCCCTGTGTTTCGCGAGCGCGCTCGTGACGGCGACGATCGCGCGCGTCGCGGCCGCGCAGGATCCTGACGGCCGCAACGAGGATGTGAAGGGTCGGGAAGAATGGTTCTGGGCGCAGCGCATGTATCCGTTCGCTGAACGGCCGTATGAAGCGATGGCTCGGGCTCGCGCCGCAGCCTCACGCCTTTCGCCGGTATTTTCGAGATCGCTCTCTATCTCACCGCTACTCGGCGGCTCGTGGCGCGCCATCGGCCCGTACGGCCTGTTCGACGCGGGCGGCGGATTCTTCGGGTCCGGTCCGCAGCTCGACGCGGGGCGCGTCGTCGGCATTGCGCCGAGCCCGGTCGTCGGCGGCCCGTTCATCATTGCCACGGCATCGGGTGGCGTATGGCGCGCCTCCGCGCTTGGTGGCACGTGGGTGCCGCTGACCGACAATCAGTGTTCTTTGAATACCGGCGCCGTCACCCTCGATCCGGTCAACCCGCAAATCGTGTACGTCGGCACCGGCGAGCTCAATGGCGGGAGCTATGGCTGTGGTGTTCTCCGCTCGAGCGACGGGGGCAACTCGTGGACCGTGAGCACCGCCGGTCTCTCGCTCACGAATGGCGGATCGGTTCCGTTCGGCGCGCTCCTCATCGACAAGTCCACTGCCGGAAGCGCGACGTCGACCGTGATTCTCGGTGCAACGTCCGCGAGCAACGCCGGCGTCGTGCGCTCGACGAATAGTGGCACCAACTGGAGCGCCGTGCTCGTCGGATATACGAGCAGCCTCGTCGCGCATCCGACGTCGCCAGGCGTGTTCTACGCGGGCGATCGTGATTTCGCGACGCCATCGCATCGCGGAGTCTTTCGGTCGGGCGATCACGGCGCGACGTGGACGCAGCTTCCGCAGCCGCCGAGTGTTGCCGCGTCGAACATCGGCCGTATCGAGCTTGCGGTCACACCCGCTGACCCCGAGGCGGTGTTCGTCCTCGTCAGCGACGGTTCGAACAGCAAACTCGCCGGCGTCTATCGCTGGGACAACACCGCCGCGGCCTGGACGCAACTCGCCGCTGCGGGTTTGTACACGGGCTCGAATCGCGGTAACTTCGGCAACCAGGGATTCTACGATCTCGCGATCGCCGTCGACCCTCGCAATGCGAAGAACATCTATGTTGGCGGCCAGCGCGCGTTTCGCTCGTCCGACGGCGGCGCGACGTTCACACCTATGGGCAACGAGATTCACGTCGATTGGCATTCGATCGTCGTCGATCCGATCAACCCCGACATCCTCTACGCAGGTACCGACGGCGGTGTCTTCGTGTCCACCGACGCGGGCGAGACGTGGACGAGCCGAAACGCGGGGCTCACGATTACGCAGTATTACCCCGGCGTATCAATAAATCCTCAAGGCACGATGATCACCGGAGGCACCCAGGACAACGGCACGGAGATCTTCAGCGGCTCGCCGTACTGGGATGGTCTGCTCTCGGGAGACGGCGGCTACACGGCGATCAATTACAAGGATCCCACGATCATGTGGGCCGAGACGCAGTGGGGCACGACCGGCGGCACGATCGCGCGAAAGCAGAACGGTAGCTCGCGCAGTCGCGTCAACGGAATCATCATCGGCGAGCGCGTGCAATTCATTCCGCCGCTCGTGATGGACCCCGTCACTCCGACCAAACTCTACTTCGGCACGTTCCGTCTCTATCGCACCGTTGACGACGGAGCCAACTGGGCGCCAATCAGTACGGATCTGTCGCGCGGGACCGGAACGATCACGACGATCGCGATCGCGCCCTCCGACACGCTCACGATTTATGTTGGCACCACTGACGCCAACGTTCAGGTGAGCCACGACGGCGGCCTCACCTTCACTCGCCTCATTGCCGGCCTTCCGAGCCGGAACGTCACGCGCATCATCGTCGATCCGTCGAACGCGTCGCACGTCATCGCTACGTTCTCCGGTTTTGCGACCGGACACATCTTCGAATCGGCCGATGCCGCCGTCACCTGGAACGACATCAGCGGCAATCTCATCGACGCGCCCGCCAACTCGGCGGCATTCATCGGCAATCCCGGGAATCTGTTCGTCGGCACCGATGTGGGCGTTTTCCAGACGGTCGACGACGGCGCCACATGGCAGCCCGGCCCCACGGGAATTCCAAATGTCGCAATTATGGATCTCGTATATCAGCCCGCCGCGAACGTGCTCGTCGCGGGCACATACGGCCGCGGAATGTTCACCTACAACGTCGGCGGCGTCGCGGCGGTTCTTCGTGGCGATGTGAACGGCGACGGCAAGGTGGACGCGTTCGATGCGCTGTTGATTCAGCAGGCGCTCGTTGCGTCGCTGCCTCAGGCGACGTCGATTTTTCCGCGCGGCGACGCCAACTGCAACGGCGTCATCGATTCCGGGGACGTGGTGCTCGTGTTGAGAGCGGCGGTCGGCTTGCCAACGCCGGGAGCCTGCGTCGGCACCGTGCGGTAGTTCCCCGCGGCGAAAAGCTCATGAGCGGAATGGTTCGGTGATGGTGGACGGCTCGGGTGGAGCAATCATGTTGCCATGCCGAGTAGACAAAACCACTGCCGAGGATTTAGTGTATGGCCATGGCCATCAGCGTCCCGCATTATACGGTCGACGACCTCGATCATTTCCCCGACGACGGGAATCGATACGAGCTGCTGGACGGCGTGCTGATCGTGACGCCGTCGCCGACAGCAGGGCATCAGATCATTTGCAACCGCCTTCAGTTCCGCCTGACGGCCGCGCTGGCCGTGGGCGGACAGGCGCATGTCGTTGGACCGGGCGCCATTTCTGTTCCACCGAAAACGCAGTTGCAGCCGGATATTTTGGTCTACCCATCGAGATTCTCGCCGGACCTCGAGTGGAAAAAGGTGACCGAGCACTGGCTGGCCGTCGAAACGCTGAGTCGCTCGTCTCGCATGTACGATCGCGAGTTCAAACGAAACGCGTACTTCGCGCTCGGCGTGGCGGAAGTATGGCTTATAGATCGGCGGTCGAAATCCGTCGAGGTGTGTAATGGCCCTGGGCAGGGCAAAATCGTTTCAGATGTGATCCGATGGCATGTGCCGTCGCTCGACACCATCGTGGCGATCGATCTTGCCGAAATGTTCGCCGGCTTCGCTTGAGGTTTGTCGGGAGAGCGTCGGCTCGTCCGACGCCTGTTCTTTCCGGAGCGTTGAGTCACTCGGCGCGCGGAACCGATTCGCAGCACAGATTGCACGTTATAGAATCATCATAACGTCCGATCGGCCACAGGACGGGTTGCGCGATGTGGCTATCGCGCGGTCTGCTGCGACACGCCCACGAATCGCCGCGACAATTAGTGTCGCCACGCGACGATCCCGCATGTCAACCGTTATACGCGACGAACATTTTTCGTTCTGCCAATTCCGCTCGGCCTCGCGCGCTGTAGCTTCCTTCTCCCGAGCGAAATTCTGTTTCGATCCGCGCGGCGCAGCGGCCGCTCAGCGGTAGACACTTCGCGAGAGGTCGTCAGCAACACGCAATGCCAAGAGTCGATCCGTCCGCTTTCGTTCACTCCGCCGCCGTCCTCATCGGTGACGTCACGATTGGAGCGCGCAGTTCAGTTTGGCCAACGGCAGTGATTCGCGGCGACACCGATTCAATCGTGATCGGAAGCGAATGCAGCATTCAGGATGGCACCGTCATCCATGTCGACCATGGCGTTCCGACGACGATCGGAAATCGTGTGGCGATCGGTCATCGCGCGATCGTGCACGGTTCGACTGTCGAGCACGATTCATTGATCGGGATGGGATCGATTCTGTTGAATCGCACTCATATTGGTACGGGCTCGATCATTGGCGCCGGCGCGGTTTGCACCGAAGGCATGGTGATCCCGCCGAACTCGCTCGTCCTCGGCGTTCCGGGCAAGGTTGTCCGGCAAACGACGACGGAGGAACGCGAAAGAATTCAGCACACCGTCAACGCGTATTTGGAGCTCGTCGCGAAGGGCGGTACCGATCATGCACGAGTTTCCGAGCAATAGTGTATCGAACTGGGCGGGTTTTCTTGATGAAATCGTGGTGAGCTTTTCGGAGTTGGAATCGCGGGGCGTTATGGTGTCGATTGTGGCTAAGTCCTTTTCGAGGGCCGGTTTGCCCCTCGAGAACTGCAGCGAGAATTAGTTGCGAACGGTTAGTTCGATGAAGTTGTCGACAACTCGGGGTGGCTTTTCAACGCAAGCGAACGCCCGCATTCAGCTTCGTGATGTTGATTTCGTAACTCGATATTGCACGCGTAGTTATCATACCACTGGCGTGGAAACACGAACGTGGGTAGAATGCCCGCCCGCGACTGCGAGTCCCGACATTGAGACAGCCCGCCGCGCTCTGACATCGATACACAAGCGTTAAGTAGCGTCTCTATAGCGTCACGTTGCGCCGCCAGGTTGTTTCCCGCCCGTCGCGCCCCCGTCACAACCGAAACGCGTCGTTGCCTCGTCGACTAAAGCCCTAGGAGTATTGTCCTCATGCCGCTTCCTGTGAACCCGCCCGTCGGTCCCGTTACGCTCTCGTCCAATGCGCGCATCGTGCTTGAAAAGCGCTATTTGGTCAAGAACGAAAAGGGAGCACCGGTCGAGCAACCGGAAGATTTGTTTTGGCGCGTCGCGACCGTCGTCGCCGAGGCGGACCGACGGTATGGGGCGAGCGACAGCAGCGTGCAGAAGGTCGCCGAGGAGTTCTATAGTCTGATGACGCAGCGCCGGTTCGAGCCCAACTCGCCGACGCTGATGAACGCCGGCCGTCCGCTCGGACAGTTGAGCGCGTGCTTCGTGCTTCCGGTGGGCGACGCGCTCGCGAACGGCAAGGACGGCATCTACGACACCCTGAGCGCCATGGCGCTCATTCATCAGAGCGGCGGCGGAACGGGTTTCTCGTTCTCGCGCCTGCGCGCGAAGGGATCCATGGTCCGGTCGACCACCGGGGTCGCAAGCGGACCGATCTCTTTCATGAAGCTGTATGACGCCTCCACCGACGCGGTCAAGCAGGGAGGCACGCGGCGCGGCGCAAACATGGGCATTCTCCGGGTCGATCACCCGGACATCCTCGACTTCATCGCGTGCAAGGAAGACCTCACCCAGGTCACGAACTTCAACATCAGCGTCGGCGTGACGCGGAAGTTCATGCAGGCGGTGAAAGCCGGCGTGCCGTACGACCTCATCGAGCCCGCGACGGAGAAGGTTGTCGGCCAGCTCGACGCCCGCGCAGTGTGGGACAAGATGATCCTCGGCGCATGGCGCACCGGCGAGCCCGGCGTCTTTTTCGTCGACGAGGCCAACCGTTACAATCCGGTCCCGCACCTCGGCGCCTATGAGGCGACTAACCCGTGCGTGACCGGAGACACACTCGTCTACACGAGCGAAGGCCTCCACCGCATCGCCGACCTGAACGCCCGCGATCAAGCCCTTGCCGTCACACTTGACTCGCGATTCAGCGCCGGGCGTCATGGACCCGCCGGCGTTCCATTTGCCACGGGAACGAAACAGGTCTACCGCCTGTCTACCGTGGAAGGCTACGAGGTCCGCGTTACGGGCGATCACCGTTTCATGACGTCGCGCGGATGGGTCGCCGCGCAGGACTTACGTCCAAACGACGCGCTTCACCTCCTCAATCAGAAGGGTGGCTTCGGTGAGGAAGGCACCGCTGGCGAAGGACGCGTGCTCGGCTGGCTCGTGGGCGACGGTCATATCACGGGTGACACCGGCCACGGTGCGGTGCTGGGCTTTTGGGGGGCGGATCGCGCGATCGCGCCGTCGTTTGCCGCGGACGTCAACGATATGCTCGGCCAGGATGTCAAGACCGCGCGCTATCCTGTGGGCGTGGTCGACATCGAGTCTCGTCAGATGGCGACCGTCAGTTCTGCGCGGCTGCGCGAGTTGGTAGCGGAGCGCTATGGCGTGACCGCTGAGACGAAGACGGCGGGCGTGCCGCTCGCGGTGCTCTCGGCCTCGGAAGAACTCCAACGCGGATTTCTGCAAGCGCTGTTTACGGCCGACGGACACGTCTCGGGCAATCCGGACAAGGGCGTTTCGGTGCGGCTCACGTCGATGTCACTGCCGCTGTTGCGCGATGTGCAGCGCATGATGCTCAACTTTGGTATCGGCTCCCGCCTGTACGCCGAGCGCCATGCGGCGCGAACGGTCGAGTTTCGCGGAACGCCGTATGAGTGTCAGGCGGATCACGATCTGGTCATCGGCCGCGACAACATCGTTCGGTTCGACGAAGAGATCGGCTTCCTTGGCGCCACGAAGCAGAACGCGCTTCGCTCGCGGCTCGCCTCGTATGGGGATCGCGGCCCGTACCGGGAGCGTTTTGTGGC
>JBDTAE010000097.1:0-6886 GCA_039924785.1 Gemmatimonadaceae bacterium
GGTCGATTTTTATAAAACACTCAATCGCGACCAGGTAGCGATCCGCTTGTACGATGCCGGCGGTCGTCGTCTCGGTGTTCTTCACCAAAGGGCGAACGCGGACCGGAACGGAATAAGCGGACAGACGTAGAGACTGCGTCCAAAGCAACACCGTTGAGAGCAACGGCGTTCCGGTGAGACTGTTTTCGAGCAGGATAGGTCCGCAGGCGCGTTCAAAAAGACGCGTTCATTGTTTTTTGTACCGAAATCGCTTGTGGCGGTCCTCCTGTTGAACGCAGTCTCCGCGCCCGTCCGCCCAATTCCGTTCCAGTCCGCGTTCAACAGTTAAAGCCACAGTTAGCCACCGCTCGATCCGCCGCGATAACGATCGGTCGTGACGGGAGGACGCTCGCGCCGTTCGACGCAATCATCGCAGGTTTCGCGAGGATCATCGCGCCTGCCGACGACGTGTCGGCGCCGTTCGAGGGGCGCCGACGGAGACATTCGCGACCTCGACTGCCACATTCGGGTCGACGTCTGCCTTTTCCGCGCTCAACGTGCTGGGCCATCTGACGCCCGTGTCCTAATGCGGCGACGGAATCTGCGGCCTGGCTAGGGTCGCAACCGCGTCATCATCCGGGGGAATGCGCTCGCTTCGCGGATGTGCGGCAGCCCGCAGATCCACGCGACCGTCCGCTCGAGCCCGAGCCCAAAGCCCGAATGCACGAACGTTCCGTACTTGCGGAGATCCAGATACCAGCCGTACGCGTCGACCGGCAACTTCTCCTCGTGAATGCGATGGAGCAGCTTCTCGTAATCGTCTTCACGCTGCGAACCACCAATGATCTCGCCGTAGCCTTCCGGGGCGAGACAGTCGTTGCACAAGACCGTCCGCGGATCGTCGGGGTTCTCCTTCATGTAGAAGGCCTTCGCTTCCTTCGGATAGTTCATCACGAACACGGGCCGATCGTAGTCCGCGACGAGCAGCGACTCATCTTCAGCGCCGAGGTCGTCCCCCCAGACGACGGCGCTGCCTTTCCTTTGGAGGATTGCAACCGCATCCGTGTAATTGACGCGATGGAACGGCGCCTTCACTCGCTCCAGCGGCGCGGTGTCGCGCTCGAGCTCCTTCAACTCCGCACCGCGACGCTCGAGACAACGTTGCACGAGGTACGACACGAAATCTTCCTGCAAACGCATGTTGTCCGCCGAATCATTCCACGCGACTTCCGGCTCGATCATCCAGAATTCGGTGAGATGACGACGCGTCTTCGATTTCTCGGCGCGGAACGTCGGTCCGAACGTATAGATCTTTCCGAACGCCGCGGCCGCCGCCTCGCCGTAGAGCTGCCCGGTCTGCGCGAGATAGGCGTTGCCTTCGTCGAAGTATTCGGTCGAGAACAGTCCGCTACGTTCGCCGATCGCCGCAGTGAGAATCGGCGTGTCGACGCGAAGGAATCCGCGCTCGTAATAGAAATCGTGAATGGCCTGCTCGATCTCGTTCCGAATCGTGAAGATCGCGCGCTGGCGGTTGCTGCGAAGCCAGAAGTGACGGTTGTCGAGCAGAAAGTCGATACCGTGTTCCTTCGGCTGAATCGGATAGTCGGTCGGGCTCGCGCCAAAGATCGTGAGTTCCGTCGCGCCCATTTCGTAGCCGCCCGGCGCCCGCGGCTCCGCCTTCACTTCGCCCGTCACATAGACCGAAGCTTCCAGCGTCAGTTCCTTGAACCGGTCCCAGACCTCCGGCGGCAGCTGCGTCTTCACGAAGACCGACTGCATGATACTCGTCCCGTCCCGAATCACAGCGAACGCGACCTTGCCGGAGGATCGAACGTGCGTGATCCAACCGCGGACGGTGACCGTCTGTCCGACGTGATCCTTGAGCTCGGCGATTCTGGGGGTCAAAGGCGGCATACGAAGCGGGCGTTGGGGCGACGGGAGTTTAGGCGGGCTGTACGCTAACTTGCTGTTGAAGCGAATCCTAAGGCTACACGTACCTCTGGAGGCGCGGTACCCCTCATGGCGGCGTCATCCTTGCACCGGTTGATCAACCTCTTACCGTCACCTCGCAGCCACTCGTCGACCCTATGAACTTGAACTCGAGGCTGGCGGCCGGCTTCGTCGCCATCGCGCTCATACTCGCCGGGCCACTGAGCTTCGCGGTGTGGTCGCTCTTTCATTTGAAGGGCGACTCCGTGGAGCTGCGGGACCGCGATTTCGGCGGATCGATCGCGCTCGGCAAGCTGCGCGACGGGCTCAGAGATGTACGGCATCAGGAGCTCGCCCTGCTTTTCAGCAAGGACACGACGTCGCGCAATGCGATGGACGTGCAAATCAAGCGGGTCGCGGCGCTTGCGGATTCTCTAAAGACCTTCGACCTCAAGGATTTTGCACGCGACATCGGCGCCTCCATTCGCGAGGTCGCCAGTGCTGCTCCCGCCGAGTACAAGGCGGCGCTCGCGGGCGACACAACGCGGGCCGATTCCATTTCGTCGCGCGTCTTCGTTCCCGCGCTGACCCGAGCCGACTCGACCGTGCTCAACGCCGAACGTTCGTTGCAGCTGCGAGCCGCGGAGCTGGTGGATTCGCAGACATCCAAGATCACTCAGACGACGACCGCGTCGATCATCGCGCTCGTGCTCGCACTGCTGATCGCCGGCTCGATTTCGTTCTGGCTCACGCGCTCTATCAGCGGTCCCATCGACGATCTCGAATCAGGAATGAGCTCCGTGGCCGGCGGCTACCTGGAGTACGACCTCAAAATTCCGAACGACCGCACCGATGAATTCGGCCGCCTCGCCGTGAGCTTTCGCGAAATGACACGCCAGCTCATGGAGCTCGACAAGCTCAAGGCCGAGTTCGTGTCGGTCGCGTCGCACGAGCTCAAGACGCCAATCAACGTCATAGTGGGCTATCTCCAGCTTCTCGACGAAGGCGTCTACGGCCCGCTCACGCCGAAGCAAACCGAAATTCACAAGACGGTGGCGAACCAGGCGCAGACATTGTCGCGCCTCGTCAAGCAGCTGCTCGACGTCAGTCGTTTCGAAGCAGGCGGCGGGCGCCTCGAGCCCCGTCAAATCCGCCTCGACCGGCTATTGAAAGAACTCGAAAGCGCATTTCACGTTCTGGCGCTCCAACGCGAGATCGTTTTCAAGGTGGACGAAGCGCCGGGTCTGCCGACAGAGGTCTACTGGGACCTCGACCGAATCAACGAAGTGCTCGGGAATCTGCTTTCGAACGCGTTCAAGTTCACGCCGCGCGGCGGAGAGGTTGACTTGACGATCAGCCCGGACGGCTCCAACGTGCGAGTGAGCGTGCGGGATACCGGAGCGGGTATTCCGCCTGAACAGGTGCCGCGGATCTTCGAGAAGTTTTTTATGGCCGACAACCAGAGCGCCGCGCGAGCCGCCGGATCGGGCTTGGGACTTGCCATCGCTAAAGGCATCGTCGAAGCGCATCGAGGATCCATCTCGTGCGAGAGCATGCTCGGAGCCGGAACCACGTTCTCCATCACGCTTCCGCCGCGCGTTCCGCGCCATTCACAGCGTGTTGTGGGAGTCGTCGGATGATCTCGTTCCACCGCGGTTCGCTTCGCCCGGCGATGTTCGTCTTGCTCGCCACATACGCGAGCGTCGCCGGCTGTGCGCGAATATCGCAGCCGGGCGACGTCGCCCCGGCGCCGGCACAGCGGTGGACGAGCGAGCTCGCCATGTCGCGACGCGCGGCTACCAACGGTCGGTTCGACGTCGCCGACTCCATGCTCGCCGACTACGCGACAAAACACGCCGGCACTGTCGAAGCGCTCGAGACCGCGTACTGGCGAGCGATGCTCAGAATGGATCCCGCCAACCAGCATCCGTCGCTCGCGGCCGCGATGGCACTGCTCGACGGGTATCTCGCCGACGTGCGACCGCACGAACATGCGGCCGAGGCGGCAACGCTCAGACGGCTCGCCGCGCAACTGGACGTCCTCAATCGCGTGACGGCGAGCATGACCGTGGCAGCGCGAGGGGCGGTCGACCCTGGCGGTCAGGGAAAAGCGCCCGCATCGGTACTCGTTCCCAGTGGAACGGACCAGACGGCGAACGACGCAGAGATAAAGCGGTTGAAGGACGAGCTCGCGAAAGTGAACGCCGAGCTCGATCGAATCAAGAAGCGTCTCGCGACGCCGCCGCCCTGACAGGGCTTCAGCCCACGCGAAACAACTCGAGCGATCGCTTGTATCGCTCGCCCAACACGCGACGCAGACCCGCGTGCTCGGCGCGTTCGAGACCGGCATCGCGCGACAGCAACAACGCCGCCGCTTCGCGCGCGCGCTCGTTCAACGCCTCATCGCGAATGGGATCCGCGATCCGGAACGTCGGCACACCGCTCTGGCGTTCGCCGAAGAGATCGCCCATTCCGCGCATGCGAAGATCCTCGCGCGCGATTTCAAATCCGTCGTCGGTGCTCGTGAAGATCTGCAGCCGGTCGGCGACGTCGGGACTCACGTCGCCAAGGAGAATGCAGTAGGACTCCTCGGCGCCGCGTCCCACGCGTCCACGGAGCTGATGAAGCTGCGAGAGACCGAAGCGCTCGGGATGTTCAACGATCATGACCGTGGCGTTGGGAACGTCGATGCCGACCTCGATCACCGTCGTTGCCACGAGCAGATCGATCTCGCCGTTGCGAAAACGGCGCATGATGTCGTCGCGCTCGTCGTTCGGAATTCGGCCGTGGAGCAGCGCCACGCGACGCGACGCGAACGGGCCCGTCGACAACACCTCGAACATCGTCGTCGCCGCTTTGAGGTCGGTCTTTTCAGATTCCTCAATAACCGGATACACGATATACGCCTGCCGGCCTTGCTCGAGCTGGCGGTCGACGAACTGAAAGACGCGTTCGCGCGCGGACTCACGACGCAACGCGGTGGTGATCGGCTTGCGACCGGGCGGCCGTTCGTCGAGGAGACTCAGATCGAGGTCGCCGTACAATGTGAGCGCGAGCGACCGCGGAATTGGCGTGGCGGAGAGCAGCAGCACGTCGGGCTTCTCCCCCTTGGCGCCGAGGAGCTTGCGTTGCTCCACGCCGAACCGGTGCTGTTCGTCGATGACGGCGAGCCCAAGCCGGGAGAACACCGTCGACCCTTGCACCAACGCGTGCGTGCCGACGACCAGCGCCGGCTCGTCGCTTTGCAGTCGCGCGGCAATCGCCTTACGCTCTTTCGTCGACAGACTCCCCGTGAGCAGAATCGGATCGACCGCGAGCGGCGCGACCAACTTCGTGATCGTGCGCGCATGCTGTTCCGCGAGGAGTTCCGTCGGCGCCATGATCGCGGCCTGAAATCCGTTTTCGATCGCGAGCAATGCGGCGAACAGCGCGACGATCGTTTTTCCGCTGCCAACGTCGCCCTGCAACAGGCGCTGCATTCGGCGGTCGCTGCACATGTCGGCGAAGATCTCGCGCGTCGCTCTCGTTTGCGCCCCCGTGAGTTCAAATGGGAGCGACGCGCGCAGGGCCGTCGTCAATCGCCGCTTGTTCTCGAACGCGATGCCCGCTCGGTGCACGCGCGCCAATTCCTTGGCGCGCTGCTGGAGAATCTGAACGAAGAACAGTTCCTCGAACGCCAGTCGCGACCGGCCTTGCATTGCCTCCGCGATCGACGCCGGCCGATGCACCATGCGAAGCGCCGCCGCGATGCCGGGCACACCAGCGGCGCCAAGCACGTCCGCGGGCAAATATTCGTTGACCAGGGGCAACAGCGCGTCGATGTGCGCATCGACGATCGACCGAATGACCTTGAACGACAGTCCTTCCGTGGCGGGGTAGACGGACAGCACGCGACCTTCCAGCGTCGCACCTTCCTCGTCGCCAAGATTGATGTACTCCCGCGGCTGCAGCTGCCTGCCGTGAAAGAAGCGCACGTTGCCAGTAACCAGCAGTACGTCGCCCTTCGCGATCGTGCGGTCGAGGAACGGCTGCCCCGGCCATGATAGTTCTATCATTCCAGAATCGTCGCGGAGCACGGCCTGGAACACTCGCAGCCCTTTTCGCGTCGGCAGCACCCCTTTCGAGATCACCGTGCCGATCACGGTCCCGTGCATGCCCGGCTCGAGCGAGGAAATCTTGGCGACGGTGCTCGCGTCTTCGTACCGGTGCGGCACGTGGAATAACAAGTCACCCGCAGTAATGATCCCTAGGCGGCGTAGCGACTCGGCGCGGACCGGTCCAACACCTTTCAGGTAGGTGACCGCCGTATCGAGATACAGGCGCTGCGGGCGCGCGCGTTCCGTCACTCGTCGCTCAACAGCTCCCGCGCGAATGACGTCGGGTCGAACGGTTCGAGATCCGCCGCCGCTTCGCCGGTGCCGAGGAATTTGACGGGCACGTCGATCGCTTCGTGGACCGCGACGACGACACCTCCGCGGGCAGTGCCATCGAGCTTCGTCACGACGAGCCCGGACACTGGCACCGCCGCGGCGAACACCTTCGCCTGCTGCACCGCGTTCTGGCCAATCGTTCCGTCGAGCACGAGCAGCGTTTCGTGCGGCGCGCCCGGCAGTCGCTTCGCAATGACGCGCGCGACCTTCTTCAGTTCTTCCATCAGCCCGTCGCTCGTGTGCAGTCGGCCCGCCGTGTCGACAAGCAACACGTCCACGCCCCGCGCGACGGCGGAATCGATTGCATCGAACGCAACGGCGGCGGGATCCGCGCCGGGCTTCGCGTTGAGAAACTCCGCGCCGGTGCGCTCGGCCCAGACGCGAAGCTGATCGATCGCACCTGCTCGAAACGTATCGCCCGCCGCGACCATCACGCGTTTCCCTTGCCCTTTCAGCCGTGCACTCAGCTTGCCGATGAACGTCGTCTTTCCGGCACCGTTGATGCCGACAACGAGAATGACCGTCGGCGAGGCCTGTGCGAACGTCAA
>JBDTAE010000098.1:0-11310 GCA_039924785.1 Gemmatimonadaceae bacterium
CGCATCCGACCGGACGGGGGAAGGCGCGTTTCTTCGTCGGATTGGGCTTCAGCGCCGCTGAGTGGCCCGTCCTTCAGGCCGCCCTCGTCGCGCACGCCCGCTGCGAGGATGTCTCAGACCCGATCCCGAATCCGTTCGGCCGGAAATTCATCGTCCGGGGGATGATGGAAGCGCCGCAGGGCCGGGCAGCGCATGTGGTCAGTGTTTGGATTATTCTTCAGGGGGAAGATTGGCCACGGCTTCTCACAGCCTACCCGGGAGATTCAATATGAGCTCCACCTTCCACGAGCTCGACGTCGTTGTGTTACGCCACGACCTCCCCGAGTCCGGACTCAGGGCTGGCGATCTGGGCGCCGTGGTGCACATATACGTCCCCGACGCGCTCGAGGTCGAATTCGCGACTGCCGCCGGTCGAACGCAGGCCCTGCTTACGCTCGCCGTCGACGATGTTCGGGCCGTTTGCGACGATGATCTTCTCGCGGTACGACCGGTTCCGCCCATCAAGGGTGCGGCATAACGTTCGCTGCAGTTGTCAATCGAGCTGAGGATGGCGCTCGCTCCGCATGCGCTTTTATGTGTTCGCTTGTAACTGAGCTTGAGGCGTTATACCGCAGCGCCTCTTGTTCCCCGGTCGGCAACGCTTCGTACCGCCGAGTCGGAGGAGCGCTCGCTCGGGGATGCGCTGGAGCACCGCTGGCGCCCAGAATCGACGGCCTCCGGGCATGCACCGCGCCTCCCTGAGGGACGGACGTTCCGATTGGCGCCGCGACCGAGTAAATTGGAGCTATGCTCGATTGGTCCCGTTGTCCTGCGGTAGAGCGCGCCCCGAACAAAGTCAGCGGAGAATGGCTGTTCCGCGCGACGCGCGTGCCCGTGCGCGCGCTCTTCGAGAATCTCGAGGGCGGTGCCACGGTGGTCGACTTCTTGGAATGGTTCCCCGGCGTCACGCGTACCCAAGTCGACGCGGTTCTCGAGCATGCGAGCCAAAGCTTGGCGGCTCCCGCCTGAGGTAGTCTGAAACTCCTCTTCGATCAGGGCACGCCCGCCCCGCTCCGGCGCGCATTCGGGGGGCACGTCGTCGAAACCGCGTTTGAACGTGAAAGACTTTCCGACCGTGTTTGCATTGTTTGATGATCAGCGCGCGCAGTCGCCGACGAATCCATCGGTCGACGTCCGCAAACACGCTGGGTGTCTCGGCCAGACCGAAATACGCTTTCCAGCCGAGGAGATACCGGCGCCGAGCGGCCACGACCTGCTTGAGGCTCCCTTTGGACTGCGACGTCAGCTCACGGACCCGCGCCTTCATCGAGTCGATCGCCGTCGGCGACACTCGTCGTTTCACGATCTGTCCCGGAACCACCCGACAAAAGCGGAAGCTCAAAAACGGTCGTTCCTTAGCGGGTGCCACCGCGCTCTTGGCGGGGTTGATCTGCAGTTTGAGCGTCGCGTAGAGGCCCACCAGGCCCTCCATCACTCGCTCCGGTGCCAACCGATCTCATCCCAACTTCCAGCTAGCCGCAGAACGTGGTACCATGGTTCGCGGCGATGGTACGCCATGCCTCGTCGCTCGAGGACCAAGTCGAACGCGCCTGAGCCAGCGCGCCGGCGATGCTGTCGCTTCCCCAGAACAGCCTGTCGAAGCCCCAGCGCGGTGCAAGCTCAGCGAAGCGGGCGCGCTCAGCCGGAGTCGTGGCCGGGAGGAGTATGGCCGCCATGTCCGTCCACACGCGGTGGGCGAGCGTCGAGCCGGGTCCGCAAAGTGAGATCAGTCGTTCGAAACACTGCTGCTGTTGCACGCCGAAGCCGCCCGCGCCCGCGAGGTGGGCAACACTGATCTTCAGCGTATCGAGCGGCGCAACCACCTCGCGCACGAATCGCTCGGTGTCGTCTCCTCCGTAATTCGGAACGGCGCCCACGAAGATGTGTGCGACAACGGGAAGCCCGCGTTGTGCGGCGCGGCCGACGGCGCGCTTCAATGATTTGAGGTCGCCCGGTTGACGCGTATCGATCAGTGAGTTCCAAAGGTGCAGCTTGAGGCCGCGCATCTGGAGCTCGTCGACGCATCGATCGATCTCGTCGACCGCGTAGCCACGTTTTGGATTGACGCTGAGGAACGGCACAAGACGCTCGGGGAAGCGCGCGCATTGCGCGGCCGTGAAGTCGTTCTCCAGCCGCACCCGTGCATGCTCCTCGCTCTCAGACACCGGATGGCCGCGATTCACGTCCGCCGCCATCTGATAGGCAGTCGACAGCACGAATGCGCGCTGAATGCCGTCCGCGTCCAATCGCCTGACTAACTCCGCGCCGTCCGCCGGAACGCCGTCACGCCCGCCGTTTGCCTTGCGATAGGCCATCAGCGCCGAACTCGCCGAGTGCACGTGCGCGTCGAGGAACGGACTCGCGGTCGGTTCTCTCGAGGTGCCGAGAAACCTTGGTGCGATCGCGCCGGCGAGAGTCAGCCTGACGGCCGTGTCGACAAATTTGCGCCGTTGCATGCAGGACGATTGTCCGAAGCGGCGCGCAAATCAACCCTCGCGCATCATCCCCGGGAAATGCACCGCGATCGTCGGCCCGCGTCCGACGTCACTCTCCGCGCGAACATCCCCTCCACGCGTCTCGACGAGATGTCGCGCCTTTGATTTGACGACGCTGCACACGTCGCGCATACTCTCTGTTGCGCCCAGTCCATCTTCAACCCAGAGGACGTCTCCCCATGTGCCGCCGCGCTCTCGCCAGTTCGATGTTCGTGCTCGCCTTCGCCATTCTCCCCGCGAGCGCGCAGCAAACGCCTTCGCGCGCCTTTGGTATGGACGACGCGCTCGGCATCCGTGCGCCGCGCATCGAGGACGTGAGCGCTGACGGCCGCTGGGTGGCGATGACCGTGCGCGTCCGGCGCGACGCCCTCGGCGTCGACAACTCCCGCTACGGAGATGCCACCTACGACACACCGTCAATTGCAGAGTTCCAACTCGTCGACGCAATGAATGGACAGACGCGATCGATCCTGCCGGCCAAGGTGCAGGTGCGCGGCGCGACGTTCACGAAGGATGGTAGCAGGCTCGCCTTTTTTCTGAAGACGGGAGATGACTGGGCGCTCGAGGTGTACGACGTGGGAGCGAACCGCGTGCGGCGAGTTGCGGCGAGTACGACCAAGCAGGTTGCCTCGAACTCACCATTGGTGTGGGCGCCCGACGGCAAATCGGTGCTTGTCACGCTACGCCCCGACGGATGGACGGCCGCCGCGCGCGCCGCATTCGTCCACATGACCGAAGGACCGATCGTCGTTCAGGATGCGAAAGAGCCGTTCCTCTCGTGGGACGGCGTTCGCAACTTCGGCGAACGGCAGATTCCCGCGATCGTGACGCTCGCCGACGGTGCGGTGCGTGAGCTGTTGCCAGACACACCGATCACCAACGCACAATTCGCCGCAGACGGTTCGTATCTCATGTATTCCACCGCCGAGCGGAAGAAGACATCGTACGACAACGCGACGGGCACCAACTACGGGATCTTCAAGCTTCGTCTCGCCGCCGGTGCCCGACCTGACACATTGCTGAAGCCCGTCGAGCGACGGATCACGCCGCGATGGAACGACGGCGCGAGCGCCTTTGCGTACGCCGATCGTGGGAACATTTTTGTCCGCTGGCTCACGGCCGACAGCGCGCGCAACCTCACGGCCAGGTATCGCACGCCGGTGTCCGGGACTGACACGACTCGTCGCTCGTTCGCCATCGTCGACTGGCGTCCTGACGGCGGCGCGCTGCTTGTCAGCGCAAAGGAGGGCTATTACCTGCTCGACGCGCACAGCGACTCACTGTCGCTTGTCTATCCGTTCGAGGCGGACACGGCCACGCGCCCGACGCGCGCTTACGCGGCGTGGAGTCACGACGGGCGCTATCTCTTCCTCTCGCGGTCCGACAAGGATCATTGGGCCCGCGGGCTCGAGCGGTACGACGTGGCCGCGCACCAGGGGACCATGCTGGTGCAGGACGCCAACCTCTACTCCGCATGGCACGTGTCCGATGACGGAACGCGGTTCGTGTTCGAACGTTCCGACGGCGATCGCCCCAACGAGGTGTACGCCGCCGGCCGCGGCCTGGCGGACGCGCACGCCCTCACGACACTGAACCCGCAGCTCGCCGGGGTCGCCATGTCGCACTCCGAGCTGGTGAGCTATCTCGACGTGGACGGGAAGCAACTGCAAGGTGTGCTCTACTACCCGGACAACTACCAGCCGGGAAAGAAGTACCCGCTGGTCGCGGAGATCTACGAATCCTATTTCGACAATGGGTACGCCGAGGCAATGAGCTTGCTCGCCGGACGAGGGTACTTCGCCTTTCACCCGTCGGTGGACCTGCAGATCGGCTATCCCGGCGAGGCGTGGGCTAAGGGCGTTACGGACGGCATCAACAGTCTCATGGAGAAGGGGCTCGTCGACGGCGCGAAGCTCGGCGTCGAAGGAACGAGCTACGGGGGCTACGCCACCAACCTGCTCATCACGCAGACCAACCGTTTTGCGGCGGCCGTCAACATTTCAGGAAAGGTCGACATGATCTCGTTCCTCGGCGACAGCCCGAAGATCGGCACGCGCAATTACAACGCCGCGGAGCAAGGGCAGGATCGGATCGGCGCCACGCTCTGGGAAGCGCCGCTCAAGTACATCCAGCACTCGGCGATCATGTTCGCGGATCGGATCCACACGCCACTGCTGATGCTCACCGGCAAGCAGGACTGGAACGTGCCGGATACGAACGAGCGGGAGATGTATTACGCGCTGCGGCGTCTGGGGAGAGAAGCGGTGTGGGTGCAGTACGCCGACGCCGGGCACGGCGCGGGGCGCAACGGCAACGAGGCCGACTTCAGGGATCACTGGACGCGGATGTTCGACTGGTTCGATACACACTTCGAGAAGGCCGCGGCGAAGCGGACGGCATCGGATGAGCGTCGATAGCTAAACGCCGACGATATCCCGGCCTGTCTTTCGGCGGCCTACGGCTGCCGGTACACCACCCCGCCCTTCATAACGAACTGCACGTGCGTCACCGCCGAGATGTCCGCGAGTGGATTCCCCGAAACGGCAACGACGTCGGCGAAATAGCCCGGCGCCAATTGGCCGATCTCATTCTGCATCATTAGAACGTTCGCACCGTTCCGATAGTCCGCCTCGAGCACCGCCAGCGGCGTCATCCCGTACTGCACCATCAGCTCGAACTCCCGCGCCTGCGTGCCGTGCGGGAACGGGCCGACGTCCGTGCCGACGGCCATCGGCACACCCGCCGCGACCTGCCGCTTGAATTCATGAATCTTGTAATCGAGCATCGCATGTTCGCGCGCCGCCGCCGCCGGACTCTCCGCGTGGTCCGCGAAATATTCGAAGATCGTGAAAGTCGGCACCGCGGGAATGTTCTTCGCCTTCATCATCGCCATCGTCTTGTCGCTGAGCTGAGTCGCGTGATCGATGGCCGACACACCCGCCTCCGCGGCGAACAGCGCAGCGGGTTCGCCCTGGTCATGCACACCGACATTGCTGCCCATCCGAACCGCCTCGTCCACCGCCGCCTTGAGCTCCGCCTCCGTGTACTGATATGGGGTGTGGAAATCCCAGAACTCGGGATCGCCTGCCTGCTCACCCAGGCCGAGCTGCGCGCAGATCGGATCGCCGAGGCAGGGCGCCGAGCCCTTCGGCACCATGCGGTCAGAGCCAGTCATGTAAATCTTCGTGAACGTCGCGCCATCCTTATGCTGCGCGCGCATCGTTTGAATGAGTTGCTGCGTATCCTCGGCGTGGTCGGCGTTGTCGATCACGTGCTGCTCGGGGTTGAAGCCGATCGCGTCTTCGTGGCCGCCGAGTATGGAAATCGCCATTCCGCTGATCTGGAGCCGCGGCCCGGGGATCATGCCGCTGTTGATAGCGTTCCGCACTGCTGCATCCGCCGACCCTGCGCCTTCCGTCCCCATGTCGCGCTCGGCAGTGAAGCCCGCCATGAGATCCTCCTTCGCCGCCATCGTCGCCTCGATCGTCCGCAGCGGCGTCGATTCCTCAACGGTCTGCATCCCCTCCGAGGGAGGAGCGGGGTGCAGGAAGAGGTGAATGTGCGCGTCGATCAGTCCGGGCATCAGCGTCCGGTCGCCGAGATCGATCACTTTCGCGCCGGGCGGGCGCGGCACCGACGTGCCGGCGGCGCGGATGCGGTCACCTTCGACGAGCACTTCGCCCGGGCTGACGATGCGCCCCGGGTCGACCTCGAACAGTCGCGCCGCGTGGAGGACGATGGGCTGGGTGGCGGCGGAGCCGGATGCGGTGGATTGGGCGTCCGTCGGCCTCGCGAGAGCGGCGAGGCCAACGATCGACGCGGTCAAAATAGCAATTCTCTGCATCATCGAATGTGTTCCTCGGTGCTGGCTCGCCGAAGCGGCAATGATGTGATTGACAGCGTCGCAGAGGGTCGGCGCATGCGTCACGCAACTCAGGGACGGCATCACTTGGGCTCAGACGGCGAACGCTGACGTGAGGTAGTCGCCGGCGTCGGCGGAGAAGCGACCGGGAACGAGTGAAGGTAGTCAAACGCGACGTTGGCCATGAGGCGCGTGCCGATTGGCAGCGCACGATCGTCGGCCTGAAAGAGCGGAGAATGGTTGCTGGCCGCCGTATGCCAGTCGATCTCGGGCGGCGTGACGCTCAAACTGAAGAAGAAACCCGGCGCGTGCTGAGCATAGCGCGAAAAATCCTCACCGGCCGTCGACGGATGGCCTTGTGTGAACTTCCCGGCGCCGGCGACCCGCGCGAGAGTCGGAAGCATGCGGCGCGTGAGCGCGGTGTCGTTCATGGTGACGTCGTACCCGCGCGTGATGGTCACCGTTGCGGTCGCGCCTCCACTCTTGGCGATTTCTTCCGCCGTCCGCGTTAAGCGTTCGTGGATGAGAGAACGGACATCTTCGTCGTACGTGCGAATCGTGCCGATCATCCATACGCTGTCGGGGATGATGTTTTCACGAAGTCCGCCGTTGAACGCGCCCACCGTGATCACCGCCGGAGCGGAGCCAAGGTTCACTTGGCGGCTAATGATCGTCTGAATGCCGAGGACAATCTGTGACCCAATCACGATGGGATCGATGCCGGCGAACGGCATGGCGCCATGCGCCTGCTTTCCGTGCACGACGATGCGGAAGGCGTCGGCGGCGGCGGTCGTGGGGCCGATGTTGTAACTCACGTTGCCGAGCGGCCCTGGTCCCACATGCAATCCGAAGACGGCGCCGACCTTGGGATTGTCCATCACACCGGCGTCGATCATGGGTTGCGCGCCGCCGACGGGCGGAGATTCTTCGGCCGGCTGAAAGAAGAACTTGATCGTGCCCGGGATCTGCGCCTTCATCGCCGTCAGAATCTCGGCGGCACCCATCAGCATGGCGACGTGCTCGTCGTGGCCGCAGGCGTGCATCACGCCGGTCTCGACGCCATTGTACGTGGTGCGTACGGTCGACTTCCACGGGAGGTCCACCTGTTCGGTGACGGGCAGTGCGTCCATTTCGGCGCGAAGAGCGACGACGGGGCCGGGTTTGCCGCCGTGCAGGATCGCGAGAACGCCGTGTCCGCCAACGCCGGTCCGTACCTCGAGCCCAAGCGATTTGAGATGGTCCGCGACGAGTGCGGCCGTACGAGTTTCCTGATACGATAGTTCCGGGTGTTCGTGGATGTCGTGTCGCCAGGCGGTGAGTTTATCCGCGAGCGCAGCCGCGCGGCGGTCGATTTCGGCATGGGCGGCGTCCGCCGTGCGGTCTTGCGCGTGCGCAGAGGCGACGGCGACGGCGAGGAGCAAAACGGGAACGGCAACGGGGAGACGCACGTTTGTGCACCGGACGGAGTGGAAGACGAGGAGGAGGCGCTGTCGCAATAAGGCCGGAGGTGCACGCCTTCGCTAGTCCGTCAAATAGACATCGCATTGCGCGCCGGGCGAAAAACGCGCAATGTCCGCGTGCCGCCGGCATAACCGCTGGCGGGATAAACCTCAGGCGTAAAAAACACCCCCGACTCACACACAGTGATCATATGAGAACACGCATTCTGCTCATCGCCGCGACCCTCGCCGCGTTCGCAGCGCTCCCTGCCCCGGCCATTGCTCAAAGCGACGTCAGCTGGCTGCGCTATCCGGCCATCTCGCCCGACGGCAAAACCATTGTCTTCACATACAAGGGCGACTTGTATCGCGTCCCCGCGGCCGGCGGCGCGGCCGTCGCGCTCACGCAGCATCCAGCCGAAGACTTCATGCCCGTCTGGTCGCACGACGGCAAGCACATCGCCTTCGCATCCGACCGTTACGGCAACTTCGACATTTTCATCATGCCCGCCGAAGGCGGCGAAGCCAAGCGCCTCACCTTCCACTCGGCGCCCGAATATCCGTACTCGTTCACGCCCGATGACAAAGGAATCGTGTTTGGCGCAGCGCGTCTCGATGCAGCGGCAAATCGTGAATTTCCAACCGCTGCACAGCCCGAGCTGTACCAGGTGCCCGCCGCCGGCGGCCGGCCGATTCAACTGCTGACCACTCCTGCCGAGGAAGTCAAAGTCAGCAAAGACGGCCGCTTTATGATCTATCAGGACAGAAAGAATCAGGAAAATCCGTGGCGCAAACATCAACTGTCGTCCACAGCGCGCGACATCTGGGTTTATAACGTCAAGGCGGGCACGCACACAAAAATCACCACGTCGCTCGCCGACGATCGCTCACCCGTGCTCACCGACAATGACAAAGCGTTCTACTACCTGAGCGAAGAAAGTGGCACGTTCAATGTCCACAAGATGAGCATTGATGGCGGGAAATCCACGCAGCTCACGTCATTCAAAAATATTCCCGTCCGGTTTCTGAGTCTCGCCGACAACGGCACGCTCGCGTTTGGCTGGGACGGTCAGCTCTACACCATGAAGCCGGGTAGTCAGCCGCAAAAAATTTCTGTCACGATCACCGCTGATTCCAAGTCCAACAACGAACGCATCATGGCCGTGAACGGCGGTGCGCGCGAACTGGCCATTAGCCCCACGGGCAAAGAAGTGGCCTATGTGTTTCGCGGCGATGTGTTTGTGAGCAGTGTCGAAGGGGGCGTGACCAAGCGCATCACGAATACCCCTGGCACCGAATCCGCCGTGCACTTTGCACCCGACGGGAAGTCCATCATCTACGCGTCCGAACGCGACGGGCATTGGGGCATTTTCGAAACACGCCGCACACGCGCCGCGGATCCCTATTTTTACGCGAGCACAGTGCTGCGCGAAACGCCGGTGGTTGCCAATGAAAAACAAAACACGCAGCCGCAATACTCGCCCGACGGCAAAGAGCTTGCCTTCATTGAAGACCGCAACAATCTGCGGATTTTGAATCTCGAATCAAAACAAGTCCGCACGCTCCTCACGCAGAACGAAATCTTTTCCAACGGAAACAAGCATTTCGAATGGAGTCCTGACAGCAAGTGGATGTTGTTCGATCTCAATGTTCCAGGGATCGCCCCAGGCGAGATCGGCATCGTGCGTGCTGATGGCAAAGGACCTGTGACGAACCTCACGCAGAGCGGCTTCAACGACTCCGACGGCAAGTGGATACTCGGCGGCAAGGCGATGCTCTGGTTCAGCAACCGTGACGGTCTCAAATCGGTGGCGCAATCGGGGAGCACGCAGCAAGACGCGTATGCAATGTTCTTTACCAAGGACGCGTGGGACCGCTATCGGCTGACCAAAGATGAATTTGCGCTCGTAAAAGAGACCGAAGACAGCCTGGCCAAACCGCGCATGCGTGGCGACACGGCAAAGACAAAAATTGATTCCACGCCCGTGGCAGCCAAGCCAGTAACGGTTGTCGTTGATCTCGACGGTATCGAGACACGCAAAACTCGCCTCACGATTCATTCGTCGTCGCTCGGCGATGCCCTCGTGAGCAGAGATGGCGAAACGCTCTACTATCTCGCCCGCTTTGAACGCGGAATGAATCTTTGGACGACCAACCTTCGCACGAAGGAGACGAAGCAGCTGGTTGTGCTCAACGCCAACAGCGGCGCGATGCAGTGGGACAAAGAACAGAAAAACATTTTCCTGCTCGCCGATGGTGCGATCGCCAAGATTGATCCGGCAACTGGCAAGCGCGAAGCCATCACAATCAGCGGCGAAATGACAGCGGATGTGGACGCCGAGCGTGCCGCAGCATTTGAGCACGTATGGCAGCGCACGCACGACACCTTCTACACGAAGGGGTTCCACGGCATTGACTGGGACTCGATGCACAAGATCTATGCAAAGTATCTCCCGTCTATCGGTACGAACTTTGAATTCGCCGAGATGCTCGCTGAAATGCTGGGCGAATTAAACATCAGTCATAGTGGCGCGACGTATTCGAGCAGCACGCCGAGTGACGATGCCACGGCAAGCCTTGGCTTATTTTATGACCAGACGTACGTTGGCGCGGGAGTGAAAATTGACGAGGTGATCAAGGATGGCCCGCTCGACAAAGCCGGCATGAATGTGAAAGTCGGTTCAATCCTCGAATCTGTTGACGGCCAGCCGATCGCGCCGGACAAGGATCTTGCGCAGTTCCTGAACCGCAAAGCAGGAAAGAGCGTGCTTCTTGTGTTCGCCGACGGCGCAAACAAGCAGGAGATTGTCGCCAAGCCGGTCACCGCGGCTGAAGAGAACCGTCTGCTCTATACACGCTGGGTCAAGCGAAACGCCGACGAAGTGGACAAGGCGAGCGGCGGCCAGCTCGGCTATGTGCACATTCCAGGAATGAATGACGGCGCCTATCGCGAGACGATCGAAGAAGTGATGGGAAAATACGCGACGAAAAAAGGAATCGTCGTGGACACCCGCTTCAACGGCGGCGGTGATCTCGTGGCCGATCTGGCAATGTTTCTAAGCGGCAAGAAGTTTTTCACTTACACCACCGATACGCGCAGCAATGGCTACGAACCGAATTTCCGCTGGACAAAGCCAAGTGTGTCACTGGCGAGCGAAGCGAACTACAGTGATGGTCATTGCTATGCGTATGTGTACCAGAATCAGAAAATCGGCCCGCTCGTCGGGATGCCGACGCCTGGGACGTGCACGTTTGCCGGTTGGGAATCGCTCAACGACGGCATCCGCTGGGGTGTACCGGGAGTCGGCGTCAAGGATGCGACGACCGGCAAGTTCCTCGAAAATTCGCAGACCACACCGGACATCGTGGTGATGGACGAGTATTCGATCGTATCCAAGGGCAAGGATCAGCAGCTCGATGCCGCGGTCGCGGCGCTGATGAAGTTGATTCCGAGGTAAAGCGGCGACCGGTGTGA
>JBDTAE010000099.1:0-4870 GCA_039924785.1 Gemmatimonadaceae bacterium
CGAAGGAATATCTCAAAATCCCTCGTGGAGCGCTTGTCGCGAAGGATGGGCGATATCGCGTGCAGCTCACGGAGGAATTGTGGGAGACGTCGTACACCGACGAAGTCGCGCTCGTCGCCGTCGATCACCCTGATTCAGTGGACGCGGTCGTCGACGAGCGGTTTGTTCCGCCCGGTCCGCCGGTCAAGCTGAACCTCTACGCTACGCGGCAAGTGCGGCCGCCAGTGTCTGTGGTCGACGATCGCGGTACCGACTTGATGCCGCAGTTGCGCGACGCCGACTTCCGCTTCGCAGCGGACTTCGACCTCGGAAAATTCCAGGGAATCACATCGCAACACGATTTGATCGTCGACCTCGGTCCGGAGCTCGGCGACGGACAGGTGCTGCTGATGCTCCGCGGCTGGGTATTTCCGACCGATGCGAGTGTCAACGTGTCGATCGCACAGGGCAAGAGTGTCGCGGTAATGTGGCCGGTCTTGGACGTGAAAGATCGAAGTGGGAACTGGAAACCCGCTATTACAGATCTCAGTATTCCGTCGGGTAAGAACAAGCTCGTCGTCGTCGACCTTACCGGCAAGCTCGCGACGAGCGATCATCACGTCCGCATTCGAACCAACGTCGAGATCTATTGGGATCAGGTGAGCGTGGCGACGACGGCGCCCAAGAGCCCAACCACAATCACGCGTCTGCACTCAGAGAGTGCCGAAGTCCACTATCGTGGGTTTTCGCGCATGTTTCGCAAGGGCGGACGGTACGGTCCTCATTGGTTCGACTATGCTGACGTCGCTCGCGAGCCGGCCTGGCGTCCGATCGCCGGGAAGTTCACGCGGTATGGCGACGTGAACGCGTTGCTTCAGTCGTCCGACGATGAGTATATCGTGATGTCGCCCGGCGATGAAACGACCATCGACTTCGATGCAAACGCGGCGCCGTCGTTGCCGAAAGGATGGGTGCGCGACTTCTTTCTCTACAGCGATGGGTGGATCAAGGACGCTGATCGCAACACCGCGAACGGCGCCAGCGTGACGCCGCTACCGTTTCATGCGATGACCGGCTACCCGTATAGTGCCGCGGAGCGGTATCCGGCCGATGCGGCGCATAGGCAATACACAGAGCAGTACAACACGCGGGAAATGGAGCAACGTTGGAGCTTGCGTGACGCCAGAGACCAGCGGTTGCAGAAATGATCCGCGGCGAATCGTGTCGCCGAGTGTGAATTATTCCGAGTGGCAGGGCGGCTCGCAAAATGCAACGGCAACGGCGCGGAACCCGAAATGAGGACGTCGATGTCCGATCCCCACGATAACGTCGAGCCTGTGGCACGACGCAAATTCCTAACGCGCATTTCCCTGGCGCTCGGCGCGGGCGCGGCGGCACTTGCTGCGATACCGGCCGTGGCGTACGTCATCGGCCCTACGATGAAGCGCGACGTGGAAGTGTGGCGCGACGTCGGGCCGGTCGACCAGTTCGAAATAGGCTCCACTGTCCAGGTGACGATCGACTCGCCGGCCGCTAACGATTGGGCTGGCGTCTCCGAGCGTATGGGCGCATGGCTCCGCCGCGTGAACGCCACTGACTTCGCGGCGTTCTCGATCAACTGTACTCACCTCGGCTGCCCTGTACGCTGGATGCAGAGCGCCAATCTCTTCATGTGTCCGTGCCATGGCGGTGTGTTCTACGCCGACGGAACTGTTGCCGCCGGCCCACCCGAACAGCCGCTCGCGCATCACTTGGTTCGTGTTTCCGCGGGCCGTGTCCAAATGTCCACGCGTCCGATTCCGATCATCTCGTGATTGGCATGGCGCGGCGACAGGCACAACGCCTGGCGCGCTGGTTCGAACTGCGCGTCGCGCTCGCCGGTCCGTTGCGATCGATCGTCAAGCACAAGGTGCCGGCCGACACGGGATGGGGCTACGTGTTCGGCAGCGCGACCCTCGCCGCCTTCGTCCTGCAGGTGGTCACCGGTACGGCGCTCGCCACGATCTACGTACCGGCCGCCGGCAGCGCCTACCAGAGTCTGCAGTTCATCTCGCATCAGGCGTTCCTGGGCGGCCTCGTGCGCGCGCTCCACTATTTCGGCGCGTCGGCGATGATCATCCTCGTTGGCATGCACGCCATCCGCGTGTTCATCACCGGCTCGTACAAGTTTCCGCGCGAGGTCAACTGGATCTCGGGCGTGATGCTGCTCGCCCTCACGCTCTTCATGGGATTCACCGGGCAGGTGCTGCGGTGGGACCAAGACGGAGTTTGGTCTACCATCGTCGCGGCCGAGCAGGCGGGCCGCGTGCCGTTCATTGGACACGCGCTCGGCACGTTCATTCTCAGCGGCCGCCACATTGGCACGGCGACGCTGAGTCATATGTTCGCCTATCACGTGTTCGTGGTGCCGGCGTTCATCGGCGGGGTGATCGCGCTTCATCTATATCTCGTACTGCACCACGGCATCTCGGCGCCGCCCAAGGTCGGCCAGACTGTGGATCCAGCGACGGAGAACCAGAAGTACGAACGTTTGATCGACGAGAGCGGAGTGCCGTTCTGGCCCGACGCGGCGTGGCGCGATGCGCTGTTCGCGTTCGTCGTCATCCTGCTCGTGTTCGGCCTGGCGATCCTCCTTGGTCCCAAGCCGCTCGGTAAGCCGCCCGATCCGTCGATCATTCAGGCGCAGCCACGACCCGACTGGTATCTCCTCTGGTACTTTGCCGTGCTGGCCGAGCTGCCGCACGGCACTGAGAAAGTTCTCATCTGGCTCATGCCGCTTGCCGCCGGCGCAGTGCTGTTGCTGCTGCCGGTCGTGTTCGGACGCGGCGAGCGACACGTGCGCCGCCGCCCGTGGGCCATTCCGGCGGTGGCGGCGATCGTGACGGCCGTCGGCGTCTTCTGGCGATTGGGGGTGCTGTCGCCCTGGTCGCCGGACTTCGACGCTCCGGCGCTGCCGCCTACGGTGGTTGCCTCGACCGATTCGCTTGTCGTTCGCGGGTCCGTATTGTTTCATGCGCGCGCATGCGAGAACTGTCATCTGGTGAGCGGGTTCGGCGGCCGCCGCGGGCCCGACCTCACCAACGCCGGCGACCGCTTGTCGGGCGCCGAGATCGTGCAACGGATCGAGAACGGAGGCTACAACATGCCGGCCTTTAGCCAGCTGTTGACGAGCGCGCAGATCGACGCGCTGCGCGCGTTCCTCGTTTCGCGTCACGCCGAGGCGAGCCGTTGATCGCCGCGCGCGTGCTGCAGGGCGGGCCAAGTCGTGGCGATGTCTTCGCCGGCGCCGGGGCGCAGGGGAGACTTCTTGCCCCCCTCGGCTGGTGGTTGAACGACATTGCGCTCGCGGTCACGGTGTTGGTGACAATCCTCGTCGTCGTGGCCGTGGTGCGCCGGCACCACGGTGAGCCCAAGCTCACGGAAGACGGCGAAGCACGAGCGGTTCGCTGGATCGTCGGTGCCGTCGTGGCCACGACCGTCATCCTCTTCGTCATGTCCGTCTATACGGCTCGCGTGCTGACCGAAAACGCCAACGCGTTGCACGGCGCAGTGCTCACCGTACGCGTGACTGGCTATCGCTACTGGTGGAAGTTCGAGTACCTGGGGTCTGACGGGCACACCGATTTTGTGACTGCCAACGAGCTGCATATGCCCACGGGGCAGCGTGTGCAGTTGCTCCTCGACGGCGGAGACGTCATCCACAGTTTCTGGGTGCCGGCGCTCGGCGGCAAGATCGACCTCGTCCCCGGCCAGACCAATCGCATGTGGCTGGAGGCTGATTCGGCCGGCGACTATCACGGCTCGTGCGCCGAATTCTGTGGGACGGAGCACGCGCTGATGAGAATTCTCATCGTGGCTGAACGAGCGGACGCCTTCGCGAGGTGGGAGGCGCTGCAGCGTCAGCCGGCGGCGGACAGCTCCGCGCAGGCGCTGGCCCTGATTCGCGCGCATGGATGCGCGTCGTGTCACGCAATTGCCGGCACCGACGCGCGCGGCGACGCCGGCCCGGATCTAACGCACGTCGGCGGCCGGAAAACGCTCGCCGCCGGCGCGATCAACAATAATCCGCAGGAACTGGCGCGGTGGCTCGCGACGCCAGATCTCGTGAAGCCCGGCTCGTACATGCCATCCACTGGGCTGGACACAGCGGAAGTCGCGACGCTCGTTCACTACCTGAGGACCCTCAAGTGACCGGGATCGCCGAATCCGCGGCCAGCAAGCGGCTGCGCGCAATCTGGTCTACACCGGCGAACGTCGCCGGGCGCCTCGCGACGGTCGATCATAAGACGATTGGCATTCGCTACGTCGTCACGGCGATGATCTTCCTCGTCCTTGGCGGACTCGAGGCGCTGGTCATGCGCTTGCAGCTCGCACGCCCCGATGCCGGGTTGGTGTCGCCTCAGCTCTACAACGAGCTGTTCACGATGCACGGCGTCACGATGCTCTTCCTGTTCGCGCTGCCCGTGCTCTCCGGATTCAGCAATTATCTGTGGCCGCTCATGATCGGCGCGCGGGACATGGCGTTTCCGCGGATCAATGCCGTGGGCTACTGGCTCTTCGTCGCGGCGGGCGTCTTCATCTATACCAGCATGGCGACCGGCACGATGCCAAACGCCGGCTGGTTCAACTACGTCCCGCTGTCGTCGGCGCGGTATGTCCCGCGCTCGAACATCGACTACTTCGCGCTGGGAATGATTTTCCTGGGGCTGTCGACCACCGCGGGTGCGATCAACTTCGTCGTCACGTTCTTCAAGATGCGCGCGCCAGGCATGTCGACCAACCGCGTGCCGATTTTGCTGTGGGGTACCGTGACGGTTTCCGTCTCGATCCTCTTCGCGCTGCCGGCGCTCACCGTGTCGTGCCTGTTTCTGTATCTCGACCGCCATTTCGG
>JBDTAE010000100.1:0-24400 GCA_039924785.1 Gemmatimonadaceae bacterium
TTCGCGCGCTTGGGACCAATGCCGCGAACGCCCTCGATGTTGTCGCCCGGCTCGCCGACAAGCGCCTTGTAGTCGTTCAGCAAGCGCGGCGACGACACGCCGTACTTGTCGGCGATCCATTGCGGCGTCCGCTCGATGACGAGTGCCTCGTCGCCAGGAACATTCTTGCGCCCGAACTGCCAACAATGCACGCGATCGCCGGCGAGGGATAACAAATCGGAATCACCGGAGAGAATGTGCGCTTCGGAATCCTCGTCAGCGGTCACCACCCGCGCCGCGATCGTGGCGACGACGTCGTCGGCCTCGAAGCCCTCGACGAAGCTGCAATAGATCCCGGTCGTCTCGAAGATTCCGCACGCCTGCATTCCCCAGCCCGTGGATTCGCCGGCTCGATCGGCGCGATTGGCTTTGTACGCGGGATACAGCGCGGCTCTGAACGACGCTCCAGGCGCGTCGAACGCCACGACCAAGTGCGACGGATGAATGAATTCCTCCGCCGCTCGGCGGATCATTCTGCCCGCGGACGCAATGACGCGCTCGCGAGGCACGCCGGTCTGAACCGATGCGCACCGCATGACGACGTTCGTTCCGTCGACGACAAGGAGTTTCACCGTGTGGGAATCCGTGGAGGGTCAGAGGAGAAAGGTGTGTCGCGCGCACCGGTTTCGCTGCCCCGAACGGCGGCATTGCGAAAAAATCTCGCGAGTCATGACGGTCTGTCCGCCTCTCTTGCGCATTGCACTCAGGGATCCGGCGCGATGGTCGCGCCGCGATAGACGCTATTTCGCCGGCGATGGTGCGTGGGTATTCATCGGATGTCCGTTCGGAATTTCTCGAGGGTGTGTCGCGCGATTGCGTTGACACTGGCCACGGCCGCGGCTGGATGCGGCGGTGGTACTGACGGCGGCACGAGTCCCACGACGCCGATAGTGACGGCCGGCGCGTTCGTCGTGTCGACGTCGGCGGTGTCGGTCGCTCAGGGTTCGACCGCCAGCGCGACGATTACGGTGACGCGCACCGGTTCCTTCACCGGAGCGGTCACGCTCGCGGTCTCAGGCCTGCCTACCGGCGTGACTGCGACGTTTTCCTCGTCGACCATTGCCGCCGGCGCGACGACGAGCACACTGACATTCACGACGACGTCGACCGCCGCGGCCGGAACGACGGGCGTGACGATTGCTGGAACGGGGTCGGGCGTTTCGGCCGCGACGGCGAGCATCGCGCTGACGGTCACGGCCCCGGTCACTACCGGACCGTTCACGATGGCGCTCAGCGTCAGCTCATTTCTCGTGCTTCCGTCGAATCAACTCTCAATTCCGCCGCAGCTCACCATCGCGCGCAACGCGGGTTTCACCGGCGCCGTGGCGCTCTCCACTACGGGGCTGCCGCTTACACTCGGCGCGTTCTATTCGACGCAAAGTCTTACGGGAACCACCGCGTCGGTCGTGATTCTCGATCTCGGCACGCCAGCGGGCACGTACACGGCGACAGTCCACGGCGTCGCCACGGGCGGACTCGGCGAGCGCACGCTGACGTTTCAAATCGTCGTCGCGCCGGCGACGCCGGGGAGCATTCATTGGAAGTTCTGCTCCGCCTCGACGCCGGCGTACTTCTTCGCCGTGAAGGACGGCGGCGGGCCGTGGACGCGAATCATGCCAGGCACTGATACGGTCTACTCGTTCAACGTCGCGTCGCCCACGGCGTCGGTCGCGATGGTGACCAACGACTCGGGTGGTTACCGGACGAGCGTGTATCAGTACACCGCGGCGGAGCTCGCGGCGCGCGCGGCGTCGCAGTGCGTTCTCTATCAGAACGCGAGCACGCGCACGGCGAACGGCAGCTTCGCGAACGTGACGGGCTTCCGCACGTCGCAGGTCGGCATGGGATGGTGGTTCGGATCGGCGAACGGCAACGGCACGTTCAGTCTCTTGAACCTCCCGTCCGGTCCCCTCGATCTGGTGGCAATGCGCAACGGCGACATCTCGACGCTGTTCGAAATTCCAGTGGACCGCGCGATCATTCGCCGCGGCATCAACCCCGCATCTGGCGCGACGCTGCCCGTGCTCGACTTTGCCGCGAGCGAATCGTTCGCGCCAACGACGTCCGCGTGGACGTTCAACAACGTGGGCGCGGCCGAGCAGATGAGCGTGAGCCAACTTTTCGTCACGCCGAGTGGATCGAGCGGCGCGTTCTCGCTATACCCGGGCGTGGATCGGGCGCAGACGACTCGCACCATCTATGGAATTCCGCTCGCCCAGACGATCGCCGGCGATCTGCATCAGGTGGTGGCGACGATCAACACTGTGGGCGTGCCGTCCGCGGCACCGAACCGCGCGTCGCGGCAAATCGTCGCGTACGCAAGGACGCTGACGAGTGATCGCACGCTGTCGTTCGGCCCGGCGATGCCGGCGCCGTCGGTCACCGCCGTCGCGGCGGGGCGATTGCGTGCGACCGGCACCCTGCCGACGGAATACAGCGCGGGCGTTTCGCTCGACGTGACGCAGACGACGACGGCGCGGTTCGCGTCGGTCCATACGACGAAGGGCTTCCTGTCGACGACCGGTGTTTACGACATTCAAATGCCAGATCTCTCGAGCGCGACGGGCTGGGACACGCAATTCGCGATTCGCACGGGCGCCGCGACGAACTGGTGGGTGAGCGGCGGTGGTCCGATGCTCGACTTCTATGATGGGCGCTATCTCTTCAACAGCACACGGTCGCGCTGGACGGGTGCGCAGACCGGCATCGTGGCGCCGGCGGATGGTGCGACGTATCTGATGGGGCGGGCCATCGGGAATACGACGCCGTAGTCGGGGATCGTATTCTTCCCAAAGGCATGGCGTCTCGCGCGACAGCCTGCGAGATTTCCCGCGCCACCAATCAATCCCTTGTCGGAGTGACGACCGTTGGCCGATATCCCGTCGTACGAACAGTGGATGAAGGACACGTATTCGCTGACGAGCTCGCGCAGCGATTACCTCAAGCTTCTCGACGAGTCTCTCAAGACGTACAATCTCGCCAAGACCCCCGACACCAAAGCCAAGCTCAAAGCCGCGCTCGACCGATGGCGCTTCGAGCAGAGCAAAGAGGGGAAGGATTGGAAGAAGAGCGTGCGCAATCAGAAAGGCGCGGTGACGAATCTCTATCGCGCTGTCAATGATCTCGACAAGCGACGACTCAGCCCCGAAGAGTTGGAGACGCTCAAGTACATTGCGGCCGCGCAGAATATGGCGTTCGTCAAGCAATTCGCGTTTGCCGACGTGAAGTTCAAGTCGAACACGCTGATGGGCATCGCGCAGGGGGCGGGATCGACTTTGCAGAAGTTTAAGACCGGCGCGAGCTCGGCGGCGAGCGGCGCGTCGACGGCAAAGAGCGCGTACTCGACGGGGAAAAAGCTCAGCGAGATCGGCAAGACCGGAGCCTCGTCGGTCGCCTCGTCGACGGGCAGCTCCGACAGCTCGATGATTCGCTCCAAGGTCGCGGAGCTGCTCCGTACGATCTGCGCCGACCTTGACGCCGACCAAGTGCTCAGCGCATTGCACCTCGGCGACGTTGCCTCGTTTAGCGCGGACGTCGCGCCGCTCGTCGGCATCATTTCGTCGGGGGGAAAAGCGGTGGTCGCGTGGATTCAGGTCGCGCGGCGCGCGCACATGGCGTATGACTTTGAAGACCGCCGACACGCCTTCCAGCCGGGCGATCCGTCCGCGGCGTTCGATGCGCTCTTGACGCTGCTCGATCGCGAAATCGCGTCGCTGGCGGCGCACGCCGCCACGAAGACCGTTGCGTTCACCGGGAAAGCGCTCGCCGCGGCCGGCGACTTCGGCGCCGTGTCGGGGCCCATCCTCGGACTGCTCGAGCTGCTCGCGAAGATCTTGCAAACAGTGCTCGAGTACGTTCGCGACATCACGGAATGCCGAAAGGCGAGCTTGCTGCTGAAGACGGGTCCGCTCGATCTTTCGCTGTTCGTCGTCTGTCCGATTCTCGGTTGCTATTTCCTCGTAATTCAGGACCACAGCACGATCATTAATTTCGCGGTCGGCGACTACGGCACGCCCAACTTCGTGTTCGACGTGGAACAGCTTGTGAAGAAAATCGATCCGGTGTTGTCGAAGGCGAGGACGTACATCGACGAATCGCGCCTCGAGATCCCGGGGATGAAGAATGCGAAAGGTGTGGTGAGCGCCAACTATAGCGTCGCGACCGGATTGGGCAAGGCGACCGGGCTTCCGGGCCACATCAAAGACTCGATTTCAGAGAAGATTGAAAACTGGATCGATAAGCCGGATAAGGTCGTGGTCGACAAGTTGCGGATCGTTGGGTTCGGATCCAAGCCATAGCCGTATCGTCGCTGCGCCGTAATTCGTCGCTCGTTTCACCAACCGCTCGAGGTGGCCATGCTCGCTCGCTCAACGTTTGCCGGTGTTGCCGTGTCCGCGATGTGTTTCGTTGTCCCCGCGGCAGCGGCGATCGGTCAGGGGCCGCCGGCCGCAACGGAAGCGGCGGCCGATATCAGGGCATTCGTGACCGTACCGGCGAAGGGTGGCGCGACGTTGACCGTTTCGTCGCCGGCGTTTCCGGCCGGCGGAGACATCCCATTCGAGAACACTCAATACAAAGGCAACGTCTTTCCGGGGCTGGCTTGGTCCGCGGGACCCGCGGGAACAAAGTCGTATGCGGTGATCATGCAGGACACCGACGGCCTTCGCGCCGGTGCGGCGATTCTGCATTGGACGATGGCGAACATTCCGCCAAACGTCATGAAGCTTGACGCGGCCATGACCGCACCGCCCGCCGGCGCGCAGAACGGCCCCAACATGCGTGGTGCAAATCAGCCGTACACGGGTCCGCGCACGCCCGCGGGCCCCAAGCACCGATATCATTTTCAGGTGTTCGCGCTCGACGTCACGCTGCCTGCCGACGCAACGGCCAGCTACGCCACGATGACCGCGGCGATGAAGGACCACGTCTTGGCGAGCGGGGAAGTCGTCGGTCTTGGCCAGGTCATGCCGGCGGGCGGCCAGTAGGGGGTTGCCCTCATGACCAGATCGCCATTGCAATGAGTCGGTCTTACCCTATCGGGTGAGCGCGCCGCGACTATGCTTTACGAAAAAGGAGCTGGCCGGCATCGAACAGCTTTGGTGCTCGCTGCCCACGGCACATTTCCATCGCCACCGACATGTCTCGCCGAGGTTCGATCGCGGCTTCGACGCCTCCGTGTCTTGCCGGAGCGATGCGTGTCGTAAGCGACGTCGGCGTCGGCAGCTCGTTCGTCGTATTTCTTCCGCGGATGGGTCCACCGCCGCAATGGCGGAAACCGAGAGCGTCCTCCAATCGTCTCAGTGGTCGACACGTGACGTGATGGAAAGCGTCCGCCCACCGGAGAGTTTGATGAGCGCGTTGAGTCGAATGAGGAGCGCGGGAACATTCGCGCTCGCCGTGACGGCGGCGGCGTGTACCCACCACGCGCCGCACGCCGCGCCACCGCCCGTCCGCGGCGACGATCACACATTGTTCGCGCTCCGTGCGATCGACGTCGAACCTGGTCCGGCCACCGCCGCGTTGGTTGAGTCGGGCAAATGTCTCTATGTGCACTACACGGGATATTTGACGGACGGCACAAAGTTCGATTCGTCGCGCGATACGTCGGCCAACGGCAAGAAGAAGAATCCGCTCGGATTTCAGCAGGGCAAACGGCAGGTAATCGCCGGATGGGACCTCGGCTTTGTTGGAATGCGCGTTGGCGGAAAGCGACGCCTGATCATTCCGTACGAGCTCGCATATGGCGAGAAGGGAAGACCGCCGGTAATTCCGGCGAAGGCCACGCTCGTGTTCGACGTGGAGCTCATGGGAGTGCGCGACGGGCCGGCGGTACCCGCAGCCGCGGGGACGGCGTCAGGGCCTCAGCCCGCGGTGCCGCTCCGCTGTCCCTCGTGGTGACATGAATTGTCCAGGGCTGTTTCACGGCGCCGGCAGCGGTCGGTTCGACCGCCGTGCTTAATCCCGCGACTCATGGAGGGTTGCATTCCGAGGAGCACAATGTGAACGTATTGTGCATACCCGAGTGTTTCCATCGGAATTGTTTTCCGACCGGGGTTCACGCTTCCGGCACCCTTAACGGCGAGAAGGATTTCCACGTCTCCCACGCATATGTCGAGCATTGCCGTACCACCGACTCGTGTTTCGCCGGCCGGCCGCATTGCGCTCGTGCTCGGCGGCCTCAGCGTCGTGCTGATTCTCGTGTGGCAGGCGATCACGTCCGGGGGAACGCCGGACCCGACTGCGGCGGGAACGTCGAGTCCGGCCGCCACGCTCGACATCGCGGTGCTGGTTTTTCGCGAAGGTCTGGAGTGCATCCTCGTTCTGTCGGCGATCACGGCCGACATGCGCGACCGGAATCACGACCACCGGCGGACCATCGCATGGGGCGCCGTCGCGGGCCTCGGGGCGACAGTCGTGACCTGGTTCATCGCTATTCAGGCGCTGGATGCGCTGTCGAGCAGGGTTTCGGCGCTCGCGCTTCAGGCGGCAACCGGACTGCTCGCGATCGTCGTGCTGCTCGTGGTGATGAACTGGTTCTTTCATCGCGTCTACTGGGCCGGCTGGATCGGAATGCACAACCGTCGCAAACGCGATCTTCTGAACGATTCGGACGGCGGCGATCGCACGCGGCGGCGACTCCTGTTCGGACTGGCGGCGCTCGGATTTACGTCGCTCTACCGTGAGGGATTCGAGGTCGTGCTGTTCCTGCAGACATATCGTCTCAAGCTGGGTAGTTCGGTCGTGTACGGCGGCGTCGCGCTCGGTGCATTGCTCGTCCTCGTGATCGGCGTGTTGACGTTCATCGCGCGACGCAGATTGCCGCACAAGCAGATGCTGGTCGTTACCGGAGCGTTGCTTGGCGCCGTGCTGCTTGTGATGGTCGGCGAGCAGGGACAGGAGATGCAGCTTGCGGGATGGATTCCGACGACGACCATCGCGGTGCTGAACGGCCGCGTACCCGGGTGGGCGGGGCTGTGGTTCTCGGTGTTTCCGACTGTGCAGACATTGGGAATGCAGGCACTCGCCGCGCTGCTCGTGATCGGCTCGTACGTCGCGGCGCGACGCCGGGCATAGCACCGGGCTTAACGAACTCTAATATCGCGGCCTGCGCGCGCGGCTCGTGCACACTGCGCCGTTTTGCGCGACAAAATGTCGCTCTGCGCTTGCCGCAAGACGCGCAATCCGCGACTATAGTGGTGGTTCAGTAGCGCGGTCGGCACGCCCACCCCCTGGGAGAGGTGCATGAAGGCTTTGGTCACGGCGAGCGCATCGAGTTTGTGCCTCGCGTTTGCGATCTACTCCGCAGTCTCCAGCCCGCACCAACTTCAAGCAGCGCACGCCCCGCGCGCCATTCCCATCGAGACGCTGACGAACGTCGTCCGCGGATTCTGCGCCGACTGTCACAACGCTGAAACAAAGTCTGGCGATCTGTCGCTCGAGAACTTCGACGTCGCGCAGGCGGCGCAATCGCCGGCGATTGCCGAGCGAATGATCACGAAGTTGCGGGCGGGGATGATGCCGCCGCCGGGTGCGGAGGGAGCGCCGGGTGGGGACACGCTGCAGATGCTCGCGATCACGCTAGAGAAGCTGCTCGATCAGGCGGCGGCCACTGCGCCCCGGGCTGGCGGTCGCACGTTCCAGCGGTTGAACCGCGCCGAGTACGAGCAGTCGATCAAGAATTTACTCACGCTCGATGTGGACGCCGGCAGTTGGCTTCCGCTGGACACCAAGAGCGCGAATTTCGATAATATCGCTGACGTGCAAACACCGTCGGCCACCACGCTCGACTCCTACCTCGACGCGGCGAGTGAGATCAGCCGTCTCGCGGTCGGCGACCGGCACGCAAGCGACAAGGCGACGACATATAGGGTCCCGCGACTCGCCGCGCAGTGGGATCACGTCGAGGGCGCGCCGCTCGGCACGCGCGGTGGTTCGAGCGTCATTCACAATTTCCCCGCCGACGCCGAGTACATCTTCTCCGTCACGCTCCAGGCGATTCCGACAGGACAGCTCTACGGTTCGTCGTCGCCGTTCGATGAGAAGATCGAGTTTTCCGTGAACGGCGAACGCGTCGCGCTGTTGGATGTGCCGCGCGGCATGTCGCAGGCCGACCCGAACGGCATGGAGCTGCGCACGCCGAAAATTCTCGTGCGTGCCGGTCCGCAGCGTGTGACCGCGGCCTTCCTCAAGACGTTCGACGGGCCGGTGAACGACAACCTCGCACCGATTGGAGCGAGCATGGCGGACACCGACATTGGACATCAGTACGCGGTCACCAACATACCGCACGTGCAGGTGATGGCGGTGCGCGGACCGTACAATCCGACGGGCGTGTCGGAGACGCCGAGCCGCAAGCGGATTTTCAGCTGTCGTCCGACGACTGCGGAAGAGGCACGCCCGTGCGCGACTAGGATCATCAACGACCTCGGAAGCGCCGCGTACCGAAAGCCGCTCACGTCGAATGATACGAAAGCGATCCTCGCGTTCTACGATCATGGCGCCGCCGAGCAGGGCGGCGGTTTCGAAACCGGCATTCGCGAAGCGCTCGAAGCAATTCTTTCGAGCCCGCAGTTCATTTTCCGATTCGAGGAAGCGCCGTCGAACGTCAAGCCGGGCCAGCGCTATGCCATCGCCGACGTCGACCTCGCGTCGCGACTCTCGTTCTTCATCTGGGGCGCGCCGCCCGATGACACGCTCATGGCGCTGGCTCGCAAGAACGAGCTCTCGAAGCCCGATGTGCTGGAGGCGCAGACGCGACGAATGATTGCCGATCCGCGCTCGTTCGCCTTGTCCACGCGATTCGCCGCGCAGTGGCTCCGCTTGCAGGACGTCGAGAAGGTGCACCCCGACGCGCTCCAGTTCCCGAATTTCCGTCAGCAACTCGCTGACGACATGACGAAGGAGACGGAGCTCTTCTTCGACAGCATCGTTCGGGAGAACAAGAGCGTGATGGATTTGTTCTCCGCCGATTACACGTACATCAACGAGGATCTGGCGAAGCACTACGGCATTCCAGGTGTGACCGGTCCCGAATTCCGTCGCGTTACGTACCCCGACACGCGCCGTCGCGGGCTGCTCGGCCAGGCGAGCGTACTCACGCTCACGTCACACGCCAACCGCACGTCGCCGGTGTTGCGCGGCAAGTGGGTGATGGAAGTGCTCATCGGTTCGCCGCCGCCACCGCCCCCGCCGAACGTTCCAGATCTCGAAAAAACCGGCGACGCGAAAGAGGGGCGCATGCTCACCACGCGCGAGCGGATGGAAGAGCACCGCGCCAATCCCACGTGCCATTCGTGCCATCAGTACATGGATCCGATCGGCCTCGCGCTCGACAACTTCGACGTGATGGGGCAGTGGCGCACCCAGGAGAACAGCTCGCCGGTCGACACGCGCGGCCAGCTGTACGACGGAACGCCGGTCGCAAGTCTGATGGACCTCCAGAAGGCGCTGCTGAAGCGCCCGACGCCGCTTATTAGAACGTTCACACAGAACTTGCTTGTCTACGCCATCGGCCGCCGCGCCGAATGGTACGATGCTCCGACGATTCGCCAGATCGCGGCGGACGCGGAGTCGAAGGGCAATCACATGCAGGATTTCATCCTCGGCGTCGTGAAGAGCGATCCCTTCCGGATGAAGAGTGTTTCCGCCGGCAACGCAGACACCAAATAGCCTCGCACCCTATAGGAGCAGTCGACAATGCATTTTCTCTCCGACAAGGCACTTCCGCGGCGTACGTTCGTGCGAGGCATGGGCGCGACGTTTGCGCTGCCGATGCTCGACGCAATGCTGCCGGCGGGCAAGGGATTGTGGCGATCGATGCCGCCCGGCGCGGAGAAGACGCGTCTCGTGGCGATCGAAATGGTGCACGGAGCTGCGGGCTGTAACGAGATCGGTCAAAAGCTGAATCTCTGGTCGCCCGCCGGCCTCGGCTCCGACTTCGATTTGAGCCCAACGGCGCTCAAGTCGCTCGAGCCGTACCGCGACTATTTGACCATCGTCAGCAACACCGACGTCCGAAACGCGGAACCCATCGCGCCCAAGGAAATCGGCGGCGACCATTTCCGCTCGAGCGCGGTGTACCTCACGCAGTCGCATCCGAGACAGACCGAGGGCAGCGATATCTACGCCGGCACGTCGCTCGACCAGATCTACGCGGCGAAGTTTGGGCAGGACACGCCGATTCCGTCGATGCAGCTCTGCATCGAGAACGTCGATCAAGCGGGCGGATGCGCGTACGGGTACGCGTGCGTGTACACCGATTCCATCAGCTGGGCGTCGGCGACCGAACCGCTTCCTGTCATTCGTGATCCGCGCGTGGCGTTCGAGAAGCTGTTCGGCGTGGGCGGCAGCAGCGAAGAGCGCGCGCAGCGCCGCATGAGCCGCCGCAGCATTCTCGATTTCGTCGCGGGCGAAATGTCGACGCTCAAGAAAACGCTCGGTCCCGACGACCGCGAGCGCATGGACCGCTACCTCGACGACATTAGAGAAGTCGAACGCCGCATTCAGCGCATCGAAGCGCGGAACACATCGGGCGAGCAGCGCGAGCTTGCCGGCGCGCCGGCCGGCGTGCCGGATTCGTTCGAAGAGCACGTGAAGCTGATGTTCGACATTCAGGTGCTGGCGTTCGCGGCCGACGTCACCCGCGTGTTCTCGTTCAAGATGGGTCGCGACGGATCGAGCCGCGTATACGCGGAGAGCGGTTCGGAGAAGCCGTTCCACCCGGCATCGCACCACGGCGGCACGGAGCGCGGCGTGAAGGAGTTCCATCTCATCAACAAGTATCACGTCAGCATGCTCCCGTACTTCCTCGACAAGCTCAAGAGCATCAAGGAAGGCGACAAGACACTGCTTGACAAAACCATGATCATGTACGGCTCGCCGATGGGCGACCCGAACCTGCATAACCATCGCCGCGTGCCGTTCATCCTACTCGGCAAGGCGAATGGTCAGCTTTCAGGCAACTTGCATCTCAAGGCGCCGGACGGAACTCCGCTCGCCAACGTCATGCTCGGCGCGATGCAGTCGCTCGGTATGCAGGACATGAAGCAATTCGGTGACAGCATCATGCCATTCAACCTCAAGATCAATGCGTAGCGCGCGCATGGTTTGCGTAGTCGCCGCGGTTGTCCTTTGTTCGGCCGCGGTGCCGTTCGTGTCGATCGGCACCGAGGCTCCAGTCGCAGACGCCGCGATGAAGGGCGATTCGGCCACGGTCGTATCGCTCATCAGGACCGGCGCCGATGTCAACGCGGCGCAGGGCGACGGCATGACCGCACTGCATTGGGCGGCACAGCGCGGCGATGCCGGCGAAGCGAAGATGCTCGTGACCGCTGGTGCTCGACTCGATGCCACAACGCGCAACGGCAACTACACGCCGCTTCATCTTGCGGCGCGCGCGGGTAAGCCGGCTGTGATTAAAGTCTTATTGGCGGCCGGTGCGAATCCGAACGCAACGACGACGTCCGGCGGCGCGACGGCGCTGCATTTCGCGGCGAGTGAAGGCAACGCCGAGTCGGTAGCGGCGTTGATCGAGAAGGGCGCGAATGTGAACGCGAAGGAGTCCTCGTTCGGACAGACGCCGATCATGTGGGCGGCCGCGGCCAACCGTGTAGCGGTTATTCAAGTTCTCGCAAGCAAGGGCGCGGATCTCAGCGCGACGTCGAAGGTCGATAACGTCCCCGCGCTCGACAGCGCGGAGCGTGCGGCGACGCTGGCGTACACGCGTCGCATTGCGGCGATGCGCGCCGCCGAGAATCCGACGAGCGCTCCGGCTGCGGGCGGTCGCGCAGGCCAAGGTGCGGCTGGTGCTCCGGGTGGCGCGGCTACCGCTCTTCCAGGGCCGGGCGGCGCGCCTGCTGGCGGCGGTCGCGGAGCGGGCGGTGCAGCGGCTGTCGCGCGCGCCGATTCAGTCGCGCAGGCCGGTGGTCGCGGTCTGTCGTTCGGGGAGCTCGTTGGAAACAAAGGTGGACTGACGCCGCTCATCTTCGCGGTGCGCGAAGGCAACGTCGACGCCACGAATGCGTTGCTCAAGGCCGGTGCGAATATCGACGAAGTCAGCGCGGGCGATCATTCGAGCCCGCTGCTCATCGCGACAATCAACGGCCAGTTCGACATCGCAAAGATGCTGCTCGACCGCGGCGCGAATCCGAAGCTGGCGAGCGACGCTGGCGCGACTCCGCTCTATGCGACGATCAACGTGCAGTGGATTCCGAAGGCGTCGTATCCGCAGCCGAAGGCGCAGTACAATCAGAAGATCACCTACCTCGAGATGATGGACGCGCTGCTCAGCAAAGGCGCGGACCCGAATGTTCGTCTCACGAAGCATCTCTGGTACATGTCGTACGTGTTCGATCTCCTCGGCGTGAACACCGCCGGCGCGACGCCGTTCTGGCGCGCGGCGTACGGGCTTGACGTCCCGGCCATGAAGCTGCTCGTCGCACATGGCGCCGATCCGATGGTTCCGACGCTCAAGCCCGCCGGTCGTTTGCAGAATCCTGATGCGTCCGCGCAGGCGGACACGGGAACGAAGAAGAACGATCCTTCGGGATTGGCGCCGGTGCCGGTTGGTGGTCCCGGCGTGTTTCCGGTTCATGCGGCGTCGGGCGCCGGCTACGGTGAAGGCTTCGCCGCGAATGCGCACCAACACGCGCCCGACGCGTGGCTGCCTGCGATGAAGTATCTCATCGAAGAGCTGCACATGGACGTGAACCAGCGCGACTTCAACGGCGACACGCCGTTGCACAATGCTGCCGCGCGAGGCGACGACGACCTCATCATGTATCTCGTCTCAAAGGGCGCGGACGTGAAAGCGGTGAGCCGCAGTGGCCAGACGGTCGCCGACATGGCGAATGGTCCTGTTCAGAGAGTGCCGCCATTCGTCGGAACGGTTGCGCTCCTCGAGAAGCTGGGGTCGAAGAACAGCCACGCATGCAAGTCGTGCTGACGCTTCGTCGTTAGAAGCGAATCCAGCTGGGCCGAAATCGAGACTCGAAAAAAAATTCGAGACGTTGTCGATTTGGAGTGGGTTCGTTCGACGTGTTTGTATAACGTCGGAACGAACCCATTTTTTTCACCCTGCGGAGATTTCACAATGCGCTACATGATGTTCATCAAGCACCCCGAAGACTATCGGAACACGAAGCCGCCGCAGGCGCTCATGGACGCCATGGGCGAGTTCGTCGCTGAGGGCATGAAGAACGGCACGTTCCTCGACGGTGCCGGGCTCAAGCCGTTGGCGGAGGCGACGCGAGTGAGACTCAGCAGCGGCAAAATCACGACGACCGACGGTCCGTTCTCCGAGGCGAAGGAAGTTGTTGGCGGCTACGCGATCGTCGAGTTGAAGTCGAAGGAAGAAGCGATTGCGCTGGCCCAGCGGTTCATGGAGCTGCATCGCATTCACTGGCCGGAGTTCGAGGGCGAGTCCGAGCTTCGTCCGCTCGAGGATCAGCCGCCGCAATAAGGTCGCTCAGCGCTCGACCGCGCCGCGAGCACGCCAGAACAAGAACCCGGTGACGCCGATCGTTACCGCGAGTGCCGCACCGAACTCGCCGGTCAGCCACTTGGTCGGACCAGTGTCGACGGTCACGCGGTCGAAGAAGCCCTGCACGTACAGGTTGTGCGACGCATGCAGAATCGCGGGCGGCCACACGCTTCCCGATCGCAGGCGCAGCCACGCGGCGGGAATCGCGATCGCCACCACCATGATCGCGAAGCACGTCACCGAATACCACGATGGCGTTCCGCCGTTGTAGTCGGCAAAGATGATCAGCGGTACGTGCCACGCGGCCCAGAGTACGCCGCTGATCACCGCGGTCTTTCCGAACGACATCGAGCGCGAAAGCGCGGGAACAAGAAAACCACGCCAGCCCAGCTCTTCTCCTGTGGCCGATAGCAAACTCTGAAGCGATCCGAGCACGACGAACGTGATTGCGCCCGTCTTGAAGCGCGCGAGGTCCACTCCGCCGAGCTTCGCCAGCCACACCGTTCCGTAAGCGGGAATGGCGTACGCGATTGGCAGCACGTAGGCGACGGCCAACCAACGCGGCGCACCGAGTCCCCAGCCTTCGCCGCGCACGTTGTGCTGAAACACCATGCGTGTGACGAGGGCGCTGACGCCCGGACACCACATGAGGGCAAGCACGAACAACCCACCGTGAGCGCGGAGTCCGCCGGCGTTAACGATCAACCACCAGAACACCGCGCTCGACGCGAACGTCAGCGCGAGAAAGGTGGCGAGGCCGGCGCGTGATGGCGTGTTCGGCGGCGGCGTGTGCGGTGCTTGTGGCGTTTTTGATGTTTTTGATGTTCTTGGTGTTTCCATCCCGCGAATATGCCGCTCCATGTTTGCCTCGGCTACCCGTGCCGTGCCGCAGGACGGTGCAGAGAATTTCGCCGGTGGCTCCGGCGCCGGTGCGCGATAAGTTGCTGGTGGCTGCGCGCGTCGGTGGTGACGCGTGAGCCGTTCTCCCTCTGCCTCCAGGAGCGTCATCTGAAAACGTCGCAAACGCAGCCGGCGATATTCGCCGTCATCCTTCTTACCGCAATCTCGTGCACGTCGTTCGCGCAGGCCGCAAAGGCGACGACGTCGTTCACGGGTGACCTCGGATACGTGAGCGCTACCGGAAATACGAGTCTGACGACACTCAGCGCCGGAGACAAGATCGTGCACACCGACGGAGATTGGTCTCTCACGCAACTCGGCGCGTATGTCTACGGAAAGACGAATGCGAAAGAGAGCGCCAACCAGCTTCGCGTTGAAGGTCGCGTGGACTACGCGCTGCATCCGCGGTTTGGCGTCTTCGTCGACGGCGCATTTGAACGAAATCCGTTTGCCGGCTTCAATCGCCGCACCGATGAGAATGCCGGCGTGCGATGGAAGGCGATCGTGTCGCCGGATGACTCGTTGAGTATCGACGTCGGTGGTGGTCTGACGCAGGAATCGGATGCCGACGGCACGTCGCCGAGCTATGCGTCAGCGCGGCTCGCGGCGAACTACAAACACTCATTCTCGAAGACCGCGTACTTTCAAGAGCTCGCGGAGTACGTACCGAATCTGCAGACGAGCGGTGCGTACCGCGCGAACAGTGAATCCGCGCTCGTCGCGCCAATCTCGTCACACGTGGGCATCAAGATGTCGTACTCCGTACGATACGACAGTCGTCCACCGACAAAGTTCGGCACCACCGATCGCGTGCTGACCACGGGAATTCAGATCAGCTACTGACGATTTCATTCTCCGAATCGGTTTTCGCGCGGCGCACCGGTGGCTCGGCGCGTTGCCTGTTCAACACGCTCTGTCCACCGAGCCCAGGCAAATATCGCAAGGCGCCGAATTCGCATCTCGGTCGACTTTCGGTACGCGACCTGAGCTCGACGCCACCGGGACCACATGGCCTGCCGCTTGCCCAATCTCAGCGATTAGAGAATACTCGTTGAAACCGATTTGCCACTGCGGGGGCCATCCGTGTAAACGCCATTCACTAGGTCGTTCACCAGATTGTCCACTAGGTTGTGCACTGCCGCGCTCGCACTGTCGGCGCTTGCGATATCCGCGGCGGCGGCGCAATACGATCAATCACAATCGGCGGCCAAACGGGAATCGGACTGACGACGATGGCGGGGGAGCTTCATGTCAAAGAAGAGCAAGTAGGCGTCGAGACGCGACCCACCGCGAAACACTGGTTACCGTAGTCGGAGATTCGCGGTACCGGGTCGTCTGTGCCGCTCATCGCACCACGACCGACGCGCGGTCAGGTCGCCTCGGCGATCACGCGCGGCTCAGGGCGGCGTGGGTTCCGCGCGCGATTCCAGCCGCAGCCCCTCGTCGTCCTCGCGCGTCGTCTTCTTCCGTTTGAAGATGAACTCCGGCGCGAGCGCGACGCCAATCAGCGTTACCGGAATGATCTGCTGCGCCTGGATGAGAAACGCGACCGCCACTGCTTGATCCTTGTCCATGCCAAACGCGGATGCGATCAGCGCATAAGCAAACTGAAAACCACCCACGTTGCCTGGAGTCGCGCGCAATGCAAACCCGAGGTTGACCAGAAGGATCGCCGCCACGGTGCCAACCAACGAAATGTTGAAATGCGCCGAGCGCGCCGTGAGACTGTATGTCCACACTTGGAGCGCCCAGATTCCGACCGACAACAGAAGCGCAACGACGAAGCGCGGCCCCGTGGAAATGCCGCCGATGGTCTGGCCGAAGTTCTTCATGTAGCGGGCGAACCGCGGCCGCCATCCGACGGCGGCAGTATCCGACAAAGCCACAGCCAAGTCTGGCAGCTTCGGGCGGCGAACGAGATACACCATCAGGACCACCACACCAGCCAACGCCAGCCACGCAACTGGACGCGTGCGGTCGAGCTGCGACGGGAGCTCGAGAAAGGACACCGAGAGCGCGAGCAGCACGATATAACCAATCAGCTCGAACATTCGCTCGAGGGCGAGCGTCGCGAGAACCTTGGCGCTCTGCACGTGCGCCGCGCGAGCCACGAACACCACCCGCGCCGCCTCGCCGCCATTCGCCACGAGGATGTTGTTCAGCCCCGCGCCGGCAAAGGTCGCCTTCATTGCCAAAAAGAGTGACTCGGCTCCAACCGGGCGAAGAAAGATCCACCAGCGCACCGCCTTGGCGGCGAGCGAAAGCAGGTTGACCACGGCGGCGAAGAACAGGACTGTGGGATCCGCGTCAATGATTCTTTGCCACGTTGCGTGCCAGTTCACCGTGCGTGCGAACAGCACGAGTCCGGTGATGATCAGCGCGCTCAGCGCGAGACGGAGAATTCGCGATCCGGCTTTTTTCACGCGTTATCGATAGGGTGGCTCGTGGACGCGGTTCCGTGGAAACTACAGTAGCTCTCTAGCGAGATCGTGGGCAAGATGCCGGCCCTCCAAACTCTCTCAAACTCTCTCCAAACTCTCCAAACTCGAGGCGCGAATGCACCAAGCTCGTGAACACTGATCCGAGAACGACAAAAATGAGCGGTTGGAAGGGAATCGTGTACGACGTCCAGTTGCTCCTTCATCGGTGAGCGACAGAGCGCGGCGAAGGTCACGCTGCGTCGAACAGACAGAACCGATAGCTGTCCGCGAGCATTCGGTCGACGATCAGCGGAACCGCGTGTGCTGTCTGAACGCGATCGCCATCTGGGTCGTAACCGTCACCGTCGTGGAGGAGAAGGATCGAACCCGGCTTGGCGCCGTCGAGAATCCGCTTGGTGATGACATCGACCCCAGGGCGATCCGAGTCCCAAACTCCGAAGGACCAACCGACGGTACGCTGCCCGAGCGACCTTGCGATCGATGTCACCCACGGACTTCGGAAGCCGTGCGGTGCGCGAAACACGCTCGGTGTCACACCTGCGGCTCTCTGGATTGCTTCAGTTCCAAGTGTAAGATCCTTGCGGACATACGCCGGCGACTTCAAGTGAAGCTTTCGGTGATAATAGCCGTGATTGCCGATCGCATGCCCTTCGCGCGCGACTCGCTCCACGAGCGTTGGCCAGCGCTCTGCGTGCCTGCCAAGAATGAAGAACGTGGCCTTGACCCCACGTTCAGCGAGGGCGTCGAGGATGTACGGCGTCGCGTTGGGATTTGGACCGTCGTCGAACGTCAGCGCCACGCCTTTGCCCGGCGCGTGCAGCTTGCTGATCGGTTTCCCGAAGATCGGGCTATTGTGCCAGAACGCGCCGTGCGCGGCGCCGCCAATAACGACGGCACCGACGGCAAACTCCGCGATCATGCCCCGACGGCGACGTTACCGAGAACGTTTTGGTACACGTCGAGCACGCGAGACGTGACACGCGCCCACGAATATTCCAGCGAATTCTGACGCCCGGTGGTTCCGAGTTGAATCGCAAGACCTTCGTCATCCAGCACGCGCACGAGCGACTCGGCAAGCGCATCGCGGTCGCCGCATGGCACCATCAGCGCCTCACGACCGTCCACAACGACGTCGCGGAATCCGAGAATGTCGGAGCACACGACGGGCGTTTCGCACGCCATCGCCTCGAGCAACGTGATGCCGAACGACGCTTTGGTGGTCGGGCACGCGTACACGGAGCTATGGGCGTAGTAGCTGGGACGTCCCTCGAGCACCGCGCCCACGAACTGGATGTCTTTGTCCCCGTTCGCCTGCTTGTAGTAGTGCTCCCGGAGCGGACCGTCGCCAACGACGACGAGCTTGGCTTGGCGCCCCTTGTTCCCGCGTCCCTTCACGCGACGGAAGGAATCGATCAGCGTCGTGAGCCCGTTGCGCGGATCGAAGCGGCCGAGGAAGAGAATCGTCGGCACGTCGCGCTCGACTCCTGGCGGAGGCGGCGCGCTTGGATGGAACACGTCGGTGTCAATGCCGTTGGGGATGATCTGCCAATCAGCGTCGAAATAACGGTTGAGCGCGACGGTCGTGCTGTTTGAGACGGCGATTGCCGTGCTCAGCATCTCCAGCCGTTTCTGGAAGAACCGCCGTCCGAGTGTGTACCCGACCGACCGGTCGAAGTACGTGTGGAAGGTCCCAATGACCGGGCACTCCGCCTCCTCGATTGCCAGAATCGGAAGCACTGGCGTGAGCGGAGAATGCACGTGGACGATGTCGTACCGCCCTTCGTGCAACACTCGGCGCACTTCCTTTCTGAGGCCCCAACCGATAGTGACGCGCGCCTGCGAGCCGTTACAATAGATTGGCTGACTCCGGCCGACGCGAATGACGTGCGGCTGCTCTTCGGCACCCGGAATGTGCGACGTGATGACGTCGACGTGGTGGCCCCGGCGTCGCGCCTCGCGCGCAAAGAAGTGCACGTGCTCGCACACACCGCCAAGGTGCGGATAGTAGTACTCCGTGACTAACGCGATCCGAAGCGGCCGCTCGTCGCGGCTAAGCGGTTCGAGCGTCGGAAGTTGCGGCAGCGCCGGGTGACTACGACGGGCGCGCCGAGGTAACGGAGGATTCAAGAGCGGCATGGGCGGCGGCGAGGCGGGCGATGGGAACTCGGTAGGGAGAGCAGGACACGTAGTCGAGACCGATCGTGTGACAGAACTTCACGGAACGCGGTTCGCCGCCATGTTCCCCACAAATACCTACCTTCAAATCAGGGCGGACGCTCCGACCGGCAGTTACGGCAAAACGAATCAGCTTGCCAACGCCGTTCTGGTCAAGGACCTGAAACGGGTCGTCGGGAAGTATACCACGATCTATGTAGTTCGGTAGGAACCGGCCCGCGTCATCTCGACTCAGGCCAAAGGTCGTCTGAGTTAAATCGTTGGTACCAAAGGAAAAGAACTGCGCTGTTCTTGCGATCTCGTCCGCGGTCAACGCCGCCCGTGGAAGCTCGATCATCGTACCGATGGAATAGGCGACCTCTTCGCCCATTCCACCCAACACCTGCTTGGCAACATTCTCCAAAATGGCACGCTGGTTGTCGAATTCGGTAACCGTGGCGACCAACGGAATCATGATCTCAGGACGGACATCGAGCCCTCTTCGTTTCGCTTTCACTGCGGCTTCGAAGATTGCCCGGCCCTGCATTTCAGTAATCTCTGGATATGTGATACCCAGGCGGCACCCCCGATGTCCCAACATCGGGTTGGTTTCTCGAAGATTCTCGACGATATGGCCCAGCTCGTCACGGCTGATTCCGAGCGTTCTGGCGAGCAGTTTTCCCTCTTCGCCGCCGTGCGGAAGGAACTCGTGGAGCGGCGGGTCGAGGAGGCGAATCGTCACCGGCAACCCTGTCATCGCTTCGAAGATTCCCTCGAAATCCGCGCGCTGCATCGGGAGAAGCTTCGCGAGTGCGCGACGCCGACCGCCTTCTTCGCGCGCGACGATCATTTCGCGCATCGCAGTGATGCGATCGCCCTCGAAGAACATGTGCTCGGTGCGACACAACCCAATGCCTTCCGCGCCGAAACCGCGCGCGATGCGCGCATCGGCCGGCGTGTCGGCGTTCGCGCGCACGCGAAGCCGACGAACGTCGTCGGCCCAACCGAGCAGACGCGCAAACGACTGATACCCCGGCGCATTCCTCGGCGCACGGGTTCCGCGTACGACCTGAACGATTTCGCTCGGCGTGGTCGGCAAGTCCCCGAGATAGACTTTGCCGGTCGCCCCGTCGACGGTGATCCACTCGCCTTCGTGAACCGTAATGTCGCCGACTTTGAAGTTGCGATGCTCGGCGTCGACGTTCAGCTCCTTGCACCCGACGACCGCGCACTTGCCCATGCCTCGGCAGACGACGGCCGCGTGGCTCGTCATTCCGCCGCGCGCCGTGAGCACGGCTCGAGCGGCGACAATACCGTGAAAATCTTCGGGCGTCGTTTCGTCGCGAACAAGGATCACTCGTTCGCCGGCCGCCGCGCGCTTTTCCGCTACGTCGGGATCGAACACTACAACGCCGCTCGCCGCGCCGGGACTTGCGGGCAAGCCGGAGCAGAGGGCGTCCGCGCGCACGCCGGGATCGATGACAGGATGCAGCACCTGGTCGAGTTGATCCGGCGCGACGCGTTGCACCGCCGTCCGCATATCGAGCAACCCCTCATCGACCATTTCCGTTGCGATGCGCAACGACGCCGCGGACGTACGCTTGCCCGTGCGGGTTTGCAGAAAATAGAGTTTGCCGCGTTCGACGGTGAACTCGATGTCCTGCATGTCGCGGAAATGATTCTCGAGCTTGTTCTCGGTTTCGCGCAGCTCGGCGTATGCAGCGGGCATGCGCTCCGCCATCTCATCGATGTGCAGCGGCGTGCGAATTCCGGCGACAACGTCCTCGCCCTGTGCGTTGATCAAGAATTCGCCGTAGAACTTTCGTTCGCCGGTCGACGGGTCGCGCGTGAACGCTACGCCGGTGCCCGAGTCGTCGCCCAGATTTCCGAAGACCATTGACACGACGCTGATCGCTGTGCCGAGGCTTTCGGAAATGTTGTTGACCTTTCTATAATCGACGGCCTTTTTGAGCGTCCACGACCGCCACACCGCTTCGATTGCGCCCCACAGCTGCTCCTGCGGATCGGCAGGGAAGTCTTTGCCAATGCGCGACCGTACGAGCGCCTTGTATTCGCCGACCAATGCCTCGAGCGCGTCGGCGCTCAGTGCGGCGTCGTTCTCGGCGCCATTCATCAAGCGCTTGGCCGACAGCAGATGTTCGAACAGCGAGAAGGGAATGCCGAGGACGACGTCGCCGTACATCTGAATAAACCGGCGATACGAGTCGTACGCGAAGCGTTTGTCGCCGCTCGCGCGCGCGAGTCCGCCCACGGTGGCGTCGTTCAGTCCGAGATTGAGAATCGTCTCCATCATACCCGGCATGGATACCGGGGCGCCGGAGCGCACGGAGACAAGGAGAGGATTTTCACCGTCGCCGAAACCCTTTCCGGTGACGCGCTGCAACCGATCGAGTGCAGTGGCGACCTCCGCGCGCAGCTCGTCGGAGATCTTTCGATCGTGGAGATAGCCGATGCACTGGTCGCACGCGATCGTGAAGCCCGGAGGCACAGGCACGCCGATATTAGTCATCTCGGCGAGATTGGCACCTTTGCCGCCGAGGATGGCCTTCATGTCGCGCGTGCCATCGGCGACGCCGTCGCCGAAGAAATAGACTGACTGTACAGCAGTGTCGCTAACGGTCATTGGTCTCCGCAGCCAAATCGCAACTTATCAGGATCGGTGGGCGGTGGTGTCGGATAATCGCCTGAAAAGCATGCATGACAAAAGCCGTCCGGCCCATCCGGCACCGACGCGAGCATTCCCTCCAGCGAGATGTACCCAAGGCTATCCACGCCGAGCTGCTTCGCAATCTCGGGCAGCGTGTAGTTCGCGGCAATCAGCTCTTCCCTCGACGGCGTATCGATTCCGTAATAACACGGGCCGGTGACCGGCGGCGAGCTGACGCGCAGATGGACCTCACGCGCACCCGCGGCGCGAACGAGGGCAACAAGGCCGCGCGTGGTCGTGCCACGAACGATCGAGTCGTCCACCATCACGACGTTCTTTCCGCTCAAGACTTCGCGCACCGGGTTGTACTTCACTTTGACCTTGGCGTCGCGGTCGGCTTGCGTTGGTTGAATGAACGTGCGGCCGATGTAGTGATTGCGAATGAGCGCAAGCTCGTATGCCAATCCACTCTCTTCCGCGAAACCAAGCGCCGCGGAGTTCGACGAGTCGGGCACGCTGAACACGAGGTCCGCCGTCGGTGCGGGATACTCTCGGGCCAGTTGACGTCCAAGCGCGCGACGGGCGCGATCGACTGATCCGCCATACACGCGGCTGTCGGGACGCGCGAAATACACATATTCGAACACGCAGCGCCTCGATTCCAGCTTTCCCATCGGAAAGGTCGACGTCGCTCCGGTTGCGTCCACCGAAACGATCTCGCCGGGCTCGAGCTCGCGTAGCACCGTAGCGCCCACGATGTCGAGCGCGCAGGTCTCCGATGCGAATACGACGGAGTTTCCGAGCATACCCATGCAGAGCGGCCGCCAGCCGCGCGGGTCGCGCGCCGCGAGCAACGTGTCGCCGATTGCGACGATCAGACTGTATGCGCCTTCGACGCCGCTCAATGCATCGGCGAGTCGCGCCGCGGGCGTACCGGCCGTGGAACGCGCCAAGCGGTGGACGACGACTTCGGAGTCATTCGTCGACGCGAAGATTGAGCCCTGTTCCTCGAGACTCATGCGCAGCTCGGCGGCATTCACGATGTTGCCGTTGTGCGCGAGAGTGATGTAGCCGCCCTTCGATCGCGCGACGACTGGCTGCGCATTTTCGATCGTCGATGAGCCGGACGTGCTGTAGCGCGTGTGTCCGACCGCTGACACGCCGGGATACTTGGCGAGCTCGCGCGCTCCGGAGTCAGAGAGCGTTCCCATCGCGCGAACCGCGTGCGCCTTGCTCGCCGCGTCGATGGATACGACGCCGTATGATTCCTGACCTCGATGCTGCAAGGCATACAGGCCGAGCTGCGCGAGTTTCGTCGCATCAGGGTGACCGTGGACGCCGAAGATACCGCACATGGTTTTCTTGGGGCTAATGGCGAACTACAGACTCTTGGCGATAGCGAGATGCTAATAGCGACTGCTATCGACGTTCAAATTCAACCTGCAAACACTTCTCTGATCGCTCTACGCATTTCACAGCATCTTCGTGATCGTTCACTCGAGGAGCACATCGTGCCTGCGGAAATGGAAATGCGATTGTTCGGATGAGACGAATGCAGCGGATCCCGCTCTCTGCCTCAAATGCGGCTTGGTCCTGTTCAATGCGCAGTGGTATCCGGCGACGGTATTTGCTTTACCGATTCATAATTTTTGGAATTGCTTCGTGATACGCTTCGTCGAGCGTCGACAGCGACGCTCTCAGAGTGTTTGACGACGTCGTAATGACCAGCGCGTCCTTCGGGCCGCCGACCGTCCCAATGACGCGTGCCGGGACATTGTGCGCTTTTGCGTGACGCATGACCGCATCGGGATCGACCGTCGATACGATGACGCGGCCCTGTGCCTCACCAAAAAGTAAGGCCCGGGGTGGAATCGATTCCCAGTCAGTCAGCGAGACGAACGCCCCGAGAGGCTTTTCGCGATTCATGGTGCAGCATTCAGCGAGCGCGACCGCCAGCCCACCATCGGAGCAATCGTGCGCTGAGTGTACGAGCCCCGCGGTGATGGCGTCGAGCAGAGCGTCGATGAGAGCGCGTTCGCCGGCGAGGTCACATCGTGGCGGCGCGCCGGCGACGGTATTGTGAATTCGAGCCAGATATTCGCTGCCGCCGAGCTCGTCGGTCATTTCGCCGAGGAGGACGATCGTGTCGCCCTCGAGCTGAAAATTCGATCGGGTGATGTGGTCAAGCGATTCGATCACGCCGACCATTCCGACGACCGGTGTTGGATAGACGGCGCCGCTCGGATTCTCGTTGTACAGTGAGACGTTGCCGCCGGTGACGGGTGTTTCGAGCACGATGCACGCTTCTCCCATCCCGCGCACGGATTCGCGGAGTTGGAAGTAGACCTCGGGCCGCCGCGGATTGCCGAAATTCAAATTGTTGGTGATCGCGCGCGGGCGACCGCCCGTGCATGCGACGTTGCGCGCGGCCTCGCAGACCGCGATATGGGTCCCGACGCGCGGGTCGAGGTAGACGTATCGTCCGTTACAATCAGTCTTGAGCGCGAGCGCGCCATTGGTGCCGCGCACCCGAACGACCGCGGCGTCACCGCCCGGTCCGATCACCGTGTTCGTCCGAACGGTCGTATCGTATTGACGATGCACCCACGTCTTGGCGGCGATCGTCGGCGACGAGAGCAGTTGTTCCAAAGTCCACGCCGGGTCTTTCTCCTCAGCGCGTTCAGCAATCTCTGAAACGTTCCGCTCGCGCGCGCGGAT
>JBDTAE010000101.1:0-3624 GCA_039924785.1 Gemmatimonadaceae bacterium
CTGGACACGTGATCTCCCTGAAGTGCACGTTCCAACCGAGATCGATCTCCGCGGCATGCGCCCCGACGAAGCGGAAGGCGCAATGCTCAACGCTCTCGACGCCGCGATTCACGCCGATATGCGAACGTTGCGCATCATCCATGGAAAGGGGACTGGCGCTTTGCGGGAACGCGTGACCGAGATGCTGCAAAAAGACACGCGGGTTCGAGGCTTTCGACTCGGCGCGTGGAACGAAGGCGGCACCGGCGTCACCTTGGCGGAGTTCGCGTGATTCCCGACGAGGTCGTCGAGCGCATTCGTGAGGCGGCGGACGGCATCTCGGTGATCGGCGAGTATGTGAAACTCAAGCGCGTCGGCAATAGCTATCGAGGGCCGTGTCCGTTTCACCATGGGAAGCACGCAAACTTTTCGGTGAATGACCACGGTTACAAGTGCTTCGTGTGCGGCGCGTCGGGAGATGTTTTCACGTTCGTGCAAAAGCATGTCGGCGTCGATTTCGTGGAGTCGGTCAAGCTGATCGGCGCAAAGGTTGGGATCGAGGTCACCGAGGTCGCGCGCGGCGCCGACGATCGTGATTCCCGCGAACCGTTGTGGGAAGTGAACGCCGCGGCCGCCGATTTCTTCCAGTCGCAGCTCTGGAATAGCCCGAACGGGCGCCTTGCCCGAGAGTACCTGGCGTCGCGCGGCCTGTCGAAAACGGAAGCCGATCGTTTCGGAATTGGCTACGCGCCGCGCGAAGTGAACCTCATGCCGCAGGCGCTGCGCAGTCTCGGGTTCGACGACCAACGTCAGCTCGCGGCCGGCCTGGTCGTGGCCAAAGACGAGAAACCCGAGCTGCGAACTCGCTTTCGCGACCGCGTGATATTCCCGATCTTCGACAAATCGGACCACATTGTCGGGTTCGGCGGCCGATTGCTCTCGCCGGGCGAGCCGAAATACCTGAATACGGGGGAATCCGCGATCTATTCCAAGCGCGAAGTCCTGTACGGATTCAACTGGGCGAAGCAATCCAGCCGCAAGGCCGAACGTCTCGTCATCGTTGAGGGGTACTTCGACGTAATCAGATTGATGCTTGCCGGGATCACGGAAACGGTGGCTACCTCCGGCACCGCCCTGACCGAGCAACAGGCCGAAATGATTTCGAAACACCAAGTCAAGAAGGTGTTCCTCCTGTATGACAGCGACCAAGCCGGGCTGAAAGCAACGTTTCGCGCCGGCGATGTGCTTCTTTCGAAAGGCCTCAAAGTGAGCGTGATCTCGCTGCCTGATGGCGAAGACCCCGACACGTACGTCGCCAAGACCGGCGCCGCTGGGTTCGAGCGCGCGGCGGCGGAATCGGTCGACATCTTCGACCGGAAGATCCAATTCCTCGAGCGCGGAGGGTGGTTTTCGGACCTTCAGCGGAAGCGCGAGGCGTTGGACAAACTGCTCCCGACGATTAGAGCCGCCGCGAACATCGGAACCAAGGGCTTGTATCTGGCGCGCGTCAGCGAGGTCGCCGGAATTTCGCAGGAGATGTTGCAGCAGGAATTGGCGGCCCCGTCTCGCGAAACGCGGCGGCGCGCACCCCGCCCGGAATCCGTGCCGGAAATGCGGGATGAACCTCCCTTTTCCGACGACGACCTCCCTCCGACTCCCGTCCGTCCGCCCGACCGGCGCCTCAGCACGCGCGTCCGGGGTGTTCGTGCCGAGCGGGAACTGGTTAGAGTTCTATTACATCATCGCAAATTCATCGAGGCGGCGGCCGAACGCATCGGTGCCGACATGTTCGTCGATCCGGTCTACGGCGGAATTTTCGCCGAGCTTGCGGCCGGCGAGCCCGACGTGATGATCGACGTTCTGGCCGCGGCGCTGGACGAGGAGAGCACCGAGGTGCTGCAGGAGCTGGTCGCTGAACCGGGCGGACTCGAGCGGCCCGACGAGGTCGTGAACGGCAGCATCAACATGCTGCTGTCGCGGGAATTGTCGGATCGTCTCGCGAACATCGATCGTTTGATGCCGCTCGCCGATTCGAACGAAAAGGATCGCCTCATCGGCGAAAAGAGACGGCTATCGGCGGAGATCCTTGCGCTCGGCCGGCCACATTGGAAGCATTTCAACTCAGCTCGGTCCTGATTCTCATCTCATACGGAGGGCGCGTGCACCAAGACGTTTCAGCGCTATTGGCAGTCCAAGACGACGACGTAGTGATCCACGGTCTCGAGTCCGAGCTCGCCGAGTTGATGCCGCGGTTGAATGCGTTGGCGACGGAACGTGACCGCGCGATGAACGCCCTCCAACAAGCGCGCCAAGTTGCCGAGGCAGAGGAACGTCGCCGGGCCGACGTCGCGGCTCGCGTCGCCCAACATCGCGCGTTGCAGGAAAAGAATCAGACGACGCTCAACAGCGTGTCGTCGATGCGTGAGGCCACGGCGGCAACCGCTCAGTTCGATCAGGCAAAGCGCATGATCGACGAAGACGAGCAAGAGTTGGCTACCATCGGTCATCGCCTCGTCGAAGCAAACCGCGTGGCGCAGGAACGCGAGCGCATCGCGAATGAGCTCGAAGTCGCGCAAACGCAGGCTCGTGAATCGCTCGACGCCGACAGAACGCGCATCGAAGGGCAACTTGGCGAGGCGCGATCGGCGCGCGGCAAGAAGGCCGCTGGCGTTCCGCGCACGCTGCTCGCCAAGTACGACCGCATTCGCTCCAAGAAGCGCGTGCACGCGATCTTCGCGCTGCGCGGACAGTCGTGCGGACACTGCGACACTACGTTGCCGCTCCAGCGCCGCAGCATCATGGAGAACACCGGTGGCACTGAGATCTGCGAAGGGTGCGGCGTGATGCTGTACGCGGCGGATTGATCCGACCTGCGGCGGATTGATGATTGTCGCCGGCGTGGGTGATCCATAACTTTCTGGCGTGACAACTACAGCAGCCAGCATCCGTCCACGAGCGCGTTGGCTGCTGCCGACGGAACCTGATTCGGCGGTCGTCGATCTTCTCGAGAGAGAGCTCAAACTCCCGCGCCCGATTTGCCGACTGCTGGCTATTCGCGGCTACGCGGGTCCGGACGACGCAAAAACATTCCTGCGCCCGCGGCTCGATCAACTCTCCGAGCCGAATTGCCTCATGGACCTCGACCGCGCCGTCGAGCGTCTCACCCGCGCCCTTCGCGACGGCGAAACGATTCTCGTGCACGGCGACTACGACGTCGATGGCATGTCGTCGACGACGTTGCTCGTGCGGGCGCTTCGCGCCCTGGGCGGCAATGTCGTTCCGTTCATTCCGCGGCGGCTCCAGGACGGCTACGACTTGTCCAGCGCCGGCGTACGCGCCGCGCGGTCCGCGGGCGCGACGCTCGTCGTCACGTGCGATTGCGGCACCACGGCGCACGCGCCCATCGCAGAGCTCCAGGGAAGCGGCATCGACGTCATCGTCACCGACCACCATTTACCGAGCGGCCCCTTGCCCGGCGCGTACGCGATCCTGAATCCCAAGCGGCCGGGATGCATGTCACCGGACAAGGACCTTGCGGCAGTGGGCGTGGCGTTCAAGCTCGCGCTGGCGCTGACGCGCGCTGTGGGTGGAAACGAAAATGTCGTCTACGGCATGCTCGATCTCGTCGCGCTGGCCACGATCGCC